>CAYUZX010000025.1:0-40378 GCA_964449285.1 uncultured Prolixibacteraceae bacterium | reverse complement strand
AAGAATGGATTCTGGATATCAAAGAGCAATGTATTCAGGCCGGTGTGGCTTTTTATTTCAAGCAGTGGGGCGGAACCAACAAGAAAAAGGCAGGCAAGATGCTGGATGGGAAAATTTACAATGAAATGCCAGTGGTTTAACCGATGAGAGAACCTATCAACGAGAAAGCATTACCTCCCGGCTGGAAATGGGTGAAGCTTGGAGAAATAGCGAAATGGGGTTCAGGAGGGACACCAAAATCAACAAATATTGAATATTATGATGGTGATATTCCGTGGTTAACAATTGGGGATCTGACTGACGGGGATGTATATTTTTCAGAGAAGAAGATCACAGAAAATGGGTTGAAGAATAGTTCTGCAAAACTATTAAATAGAGAGTGTGTCTTAATAGCAATGTATGGCAGTATTGGAAAATTAGGAATAAATAAAATTCCTCTTGCGACAAATCAAGCAATTGCTTTCACAGAAAAGTTAAATGCCACCGTATCTAATAAATTTTTATTCTTTTATTTATTTCATATCCGCTCTAAGCTTCATAGTATAGGAAAAGGTGGAACCCAAAAGAATATTAGTCAAACTGTTTTAAAACAAGTTGATTTTCCTCTTCCCTCTCTTCCCATCCAACAAAATATCGTATCCAAAATCGAAGAACTCTTCAGTGAGTTGGACAAAGGGGTTGAAAGTCTCAAAACCGCTCAGCAACAATTGAAAACCTACCGGCAAAGTGTGTTGAAGTGGGCGTTTGAGGGGAAGTTGACGAGAGAAGAGGGAAGAGGGAAGAGGGAAGAATTGCCTATGGCTGCTGAGCAGACAGAAGATTATTTGACGGATTTGCCGGAGGGGTGGAGGTGGGTGAAATTGAAAGAGATTGCCTTGGAGATTACAGATGGGGACCATCAACCTCCTCCAAAAACATCCACTGGCGTTCCATTTATAACCATTTCTAATATTGATAAGCATACTAATAAGATTGATTTTTCTAAAACATTTTCTGTAAGTAGTACTTACTATGGAAAACTTAAAAATAACAGGAAACCTAGCATTGGAGATATTTTATATACAGTTACCGGCTCTTTTGGGATTCCAATTTTAATTGATTTTGAAAAGGAATTCTGTTTTCAGCGTCATGTTGGACTTATTCGTCCTTTAACATCAGTAAATCAACGATGGCTTTATTATTTACTTCAATCACAACTAATTTATAATCAGGCTAAAAAAACTGCAACAGGTACAGCACAAAAAACTGTCGCTTTAAATTCATTAAGAAATTTTATTATACCTATGTGTCCTTATGAGGAACAACAAACAATAACCATGGCTATTGAAACCCGCCTCAGTGTAGCCGATAAAATGGAGGAGAGTATTTTTCAAAGCCTTCAGCAGGCGGAAGCGCTGAGGCAGAGTATTTTGAAGAGGGCGTTTGAGGGGAGGCTTGTTTGAAAACAATTAAAAGACCAGGATAATCAGATTTTTGAATCATGCGTATTGAATTAAGCAAGTCAGATAAAAAGGCAGCCAGGAGTATAATTGAACTTGGTTCGGCCAGAGAGATTGCGCAGGGATTACAGGAGTTCGATGCGATCTTATCAAATTGGAACGCCAGTTCCGGAAAAAACGACGAAGCCTATTGGGCGCTTTCAGAAGCAGTTAAAAAGCACAATAAACTCATTCAAGGGAGGTATGGTGATATCAGGGGCTCTACGTATCTTTTAATTATCGTCGGGCTCATGGCCGATGAGATCATTCTTGAAAATGATCTGGAAGTATTCAGCGCCGAAACCCGGGAGTATCTCATCCGAGCCTATCAGACCATAAATAAATAATAAGATGATGATTTATCAAAGGATTGATCTTAAAATAAAAACATTTCCTGCACGATAACCTGCATGATAAACTACACGATAAACTGCACGTAAATATTTAGCTAAATTGACAACCAACGCAATCATATCCAAAGTCTGGTCCTTCTGCAACACCCTGCGCGACGATGGGGTTAGCTATGGCGATTACCTGGAACAGCTTACCTATCTGCTCTTTCTGAAGATGGCCGATGAATACAGCAAACCTCCTTACAACCGAACGTTACCCATCCCGGTTGACTATTCATGGGGCAGCCTCACCTCAAAGAGCGGGGCAGAACTAGAGGAGCATTACGCTGTTTTGCTTCGTGAGTTGGGTAAGCAAGAGGGAATGTTGGGGCAGATCTTCACCAAAAGCCAGAATAAAATCCAGGATCCGGCAAAGCTGTTTAAACTCATCAACCTGATCGACAGGGAGCAGTGGAACATGATGGGAACCGATGTGAAGGGGGAGATTTACGAGGGGTTGCTGGAAAAAAATGCCGAAGATACCAAAAGCGGCGCCGGACAATATTTCACCCCCCGGGCCCTGATCAAGACAATGGTAGCATGTATCCAACCGGAACCCCTGAAGACTATTGTAGATCCCGCTTGCGGGACGGGAGGGTTTTTTCTGGCTGCCTACGATTACCTGGTTTCGCACAACTCACTGGACAAGGATCAAAACACATTTTTAAAATTCAACACGTTCTCGGGAAACGAAATTGTGGCCAATACCCGCAGGTTGTGCCTCATGAACCTCTTTCTCCACAATATCGGAGATATTGACAGTGAGAGTTGCATCTCCCCGGCCGATTCACTGGTTGCCGACAGCGGGCAGCGTTTCGATTTTGTACTTACCAATCCGCCTTTCGGGAAAAAGAGCAGCATGACCTTTACCAATGATGAGGGGGATACTGAGCGGGAAGACCTTACATACAACCGGCAGGATTTTTGGGTGACCACCAGCAACAAGCAACTGAATTTTGTTCAACATATACGAACTCTGTTGAAAACAACGGGACAGGCAGCCGTCGTGGTTCCCGACAATGTGCTGTTTGAAGGGGGCGCCGGGGAGACAGTCCGACAAAAACTGATGGAGACCTGCGACCTGCACACAATTTTGCGTTTGCCAACGGGTATCTTCTACGCACAGGGAGTTAAAGCAAACGTGCTATTCTTTGATGGCAAACCGGCAAGCAAAGATCCCTGGTCGAAAGAGATCTGGTTCTATGATTACCGTACAAACATCCATCACACTCTAAAGAAGAATCCACTCAACGTTAATGACCTGAAAGACTTCGTTACTTGCTATCATCCAGCCAACCGGAATAAACGAAAAGAGATCTGGAGTGAAACCAATCCTGAAGGCAGGTGGCGAAAATACTCCTATAAGGAGATAACTGAGCGGGATAAAACTTCACTCGATATCACTTGGTTAAAAGACAAATCCCTCGCCGACCTGGACAACCTTCCGGACCCGGATATATTGGCGACTGAGATTGTAGAGAATCTGGAGGCAGGTTTGGCGAGTTTTAGAGCGATTATTGAGGCTTTGAATAAAGAGTAGATTCAAAGCAAGTTAAATAAGAGTGCACCTTTACTATTCATTTCATCGAACCTGCCGTTTATGAACATCCGAACCCTTATATTCATCGTCTCTATATTCGGGGGATCCACCCTGACGGTCTTTACTCAGAATGCAGGTACTGTTCATCGCTACGAACCAACCTGGAAATCGCTGGATTCACGGCCCATCCCCGGTTGGTTCACGGATGCCAAATTCGGGATCTTCATTCATTGGGGAGTTTATTCGGTGCCAGCGTGGAGGCCCATCAGTTCAAAAAAGTATGCCTCTTATGCCGAATGGTATTATGCCCGCGTGATTGGCGACACGGTTCATGGCGGGGATGCATTCCACCGGAAAAACTGGGGTGATACATTTGAGTACCGGGATTTTGCGCCCCTCTTCAAGGCAGCGTTGTTCGATCCCGGTTTCTGGGCGGATCTTTTTTACCGGTCAGGAGCAAAATACGTGGTACTCACCAGCAAGCACCACGACGGCTTTTGTCTCTGGCCCACCCAGAGTTCGTATAAAAAGGGATGGAACAGCATGGATGTTGGTCCTCACAGAGACCTTGTCGGAGAGCTGGCGGAAGCCGTAAGAAAGCGTGGGTTGAAGTTTGGGATCTACTACTCGTTGCCCGAATGGGAATCCACCCCTACCAAACGGACCAAAAGCGGCTTTTGGCTGGACAAAAAAATGATTGAAACATACCAGATCCCACAGGAAGATTATGTGGAAGGGCATGTTATTCCCCAACTTGAGGACCTTGTCATGCAGTATCACCCAAGTTTGATCTTTTCTGATGGAGGGGAGTGGGATTTCGACGAAAATTATTGGCAAACCAAAGAGTTTCTGGCGTGGCTATATAACGAAGCGCCTAATAATGATGAGGTGGTAGTAAATGACCGGTGGGCGAAAGGGGTTCCCGGAAACCATGGAGATTATTATTCCAGTGAATACAAGGATACCGATGCCATCGGGATTCAGCATGCCTGGGAAGAGAGTCGCGGTATTGGTGGATCGTATGGCTTCAACCGGGCCGAAAACCTTGAAGACTACAGCACTACCACGGAGCTGGTCCATGAACTCGTGGATATTGTAAGCCGGGGCGGCAATCTGTTGCTGAATGTAGGGCCAACGGCCGACGGACGGATCCCTGTTATCATGCAGGAGCGGCTGGTAGAAATAGGTGAATGGCTGAAAGTTAATGGAGAATGCATCTATGGGACGAAACCATGGCATCCGGAGAAGGTAACCATGCCTGAGCAATCCGTTACTATATGGTTCACGCAGAAAGGGAACGACTTATATGCCATCTGCTCCGCCTGGCCTGAAAAAGGAATTTTTGCTCCTTTTGCTGATTTACCGGATCATTTGTCCATTGAGATGATCGGGGTCTCAGAGAAGGTGGAATGGCATCCGGTTGACGGTGGGATCCGGATCTCACCTCCGTGGATCAATCCTGCGGAACTGCCCTGCGGACATGCGTATGTTTTTAAACTTACCAACTGAGAATGAACTATTTAGCGATTTTAGAATGACGATTGAATTTTAGATTTGCGGTTTCCCATCGACGATTTCAACTGCATTGCTTCATTCCTTCATTCCTGCATTGATGCATTGATGCATTCCTGCATTCCTGCATTCCTGCATTCCTGCATTCCTGCAAGGATCATTCCTGTGGCCTGATTATTATCTTCACCGCCTCCTCTCCCTCCAGGAGCATTTGAAACCCTTTGGCCGTATCTTTTAACGGAAGCCGGTGGGTGATGAGATCGTCGACAATAATATCCCTATGCGCCAGGAGATTAACAGCTTCTTCAATATCTGAAGGGCCGCAATAATAGGAGGTGATGATCCGAATCTCTTTCCTCCAGAAATCATTGATAGGGACAACCACCTCCTTATCGGGATCGGGCACGGCAAATAAAACCACCACTCCTCCCATATCGACAGATTCCCAAGCCTGTTTAAGAGCTGACATGGCAGAGGTTGTTACGATAACGGCATCTGCTTTCCTTCCGTTAACCTTTAACAGTTGTTCCAGGATATCAGAGTTTGCACTTGCCACATAATCTGCGCCAGAACGTTTCGCCAGTTCAAGTTTTCGATAACTGATATCGGTGGTCATCACGTTGCAATGTTTGTACCGGGCCAGTTTTGCATGAAGAAGACCTGACATCCCGGATCCGAGAATCAGTACCGTATGTCCCTTTTCAATTGTTGCAAGATGTTGCGCCCTGATCACGCAAGCCAGAGGCTCTATAAATGTAGCCTGGTCATAGCTTACATTGTGGGGTAGAAGGTAGGAGCCATTGTCAACCAGTTCCTTCGGGACCAGGATATACTCGGAGAATCCTCCCGGCAGCCTATCCTTTACTTCGGGGCACTGGGGATAATGACCTTTAAGGCAATAAGTGCATTTCAGACAAGGCACTTTTGGTGCGATAAAAAGCCTGTCACCCTTTTTGTATCTGGAAACTCCCTCCCCGGTTGCAACAACCTCCACACCCACTTCATGGCCCAATACAAGTGGAGCCCTGGGCAACCGATACCACTCAACCATGTCGCTGCCGCAAATCCCGCAGGAGATCACCTTGACTAGCATCTCACCCTCACCTGGTGACGGGGTTGGTATCTCCTCGACACGAATGTCGTTGTTGTTGTACCAAACGGAAACTTTCATTGTTCTCGGTTCAGTTTATTTTCAGCATTAAAGGGTTTTAGTCTTTTTCGTTCTTAAGGGTTTTATACAGCTCAAAAGCCTTTTCCGGAGTTTCGTTGTCATGAACAATTGCTCTAACCGCTTTAAGCATAGCCACAGGCGCAACAGACTGGAAGATGTTCCGTCCCATATCCACCCCGGCGGCGCCTTCCTGAATAGCCCTGTAAGCCATGGTTAGCGCATCAATCTCCGACAGCTTTTTCCCTCCAGCGATGACGATCGGGACGGGGCATGAAGCCGTTACCGTTTCAAACCCTTCCGAAATGTAATACGTCTTGACGTATTGTGCTCCCAATTCAGCGCAGATGCGGGTAGCCAGCCGGAAGTATTTCGCATCGCGGACCATCTCTTTCCCGACTGCCGTCACGGCAAGGGTTGGCATGCCATACCGGAGGCCCATATCCACCATCCGTGTCATGCTGAGGATGGTTTGGTGTTCATGCTCGCTGCCCACATAGACCTGTACCGCCATGGCGCAGACATTCAACCGCAAGGCATCCTCGATATCTACGGCCAGATCTTCGTTGGAAAGTTCCGTCAGGATACTTGCTCCACCGGTCACTCTGAGGACGATCGCTTTCTGGGTATCGGGAGGGACCATCGTCCGCAAGGCACCCCGGGTAATCATCAGGGTGTCGGCATAAGGGATCAGGGGAAGGATGTTCACATCGATCCGCTCCAGGCCTGCCGTAGGACCAAGGAAATACCCGTGATCGACGGCCAGCATGACCGTTTTTCCGCTCACCGGGTTGAAGATCCGGCTCAACCGGTTTTTCATTCCCCAGTCGAGGGAGTTTGATCCTTTCAGGTAGAAACTTTCTGATTTCTGGGGTATATCCGTGTAAAATTCTTTTGGTGCGTTTAATCCGTCAATGTCTGCCATGATAAATCTTCGTTGGTTTGTCCCCGTGTGAATTAGATGCAAATATCGGGATAACATCAAACATACTCTTATTATCCGGTAAATAAAAAATAAATTTTGGTACTTTTGCCTCTTGTTTCACACTCCACTGTTTATTAATTCACAATAACTATGATCACGAACAATTTCGTTTGCCGGCACAATGGTCCGAATGCTACAGAGATCAAAGCCATGCTAGAGAAAATCGGTGTAGCCTCACTCGATCACCTAATTGATGAGACCGTCCCTTCCTCTATCCGATTATCAAAGCCCATGAATCTTCCGGATGGCTTGAATGAATATCAGTTCCTTACCCACCTGAAAGAGGTTGCAGCAAAAAATAAACTGTTCAAAAGTTACATCGGAATGGGTTATTACAATACCATCACTCCCGGTGTGATCCTGAGAAATATTCTGGAAAATCCGGGCTGGTATACTGCCTATACCCCTTACCAGGCTGAGATCTCACAAGGGAGGCTTGAAGCTCTGCTGAATTTTCAGACCATGATCTGCAGTCTGACGGGATTAACCATCGCCAATGCATCCTTACTGGATGAAGGAACCGCTGCCGGTGAAGCGATGATTATGTTGTACAACTCCCGCAGCCGGGATGCCGTGAAGAGCGGTGCCAACAAATTCTTTGTTTCAGAGGAGCTCTTCCCTCAAACCATCGATGTGATCAAAACACGGGCGGTACCACTTGGCATTGAACTGATTTTGGGAAATCACAACGAGTTCGCCTTCACGAATGGTGTTTTCGGAGCTGTCATCCAGTATCCAAACGAGAAAGGTGAAGTTACCGATTACAAAACATTTGTTGAAAAAGCTCATCAGAACAATTCCCTTGTGGCAGTTGCTGCCGACATCATGAGTCTGGTCATGCTGACACCCCCCGGCGAGTGGGGAGCTGATGTGGTTTTCGGCTCCACTCAACGATTTGGTGTTCCCATGGGCTATGGTGGTCCGCATGCAGCTTATTTTTCCACAAAAGAGGAGTTCAAACGTAACATGCCCGGAAGAATTATCGGAATATCAGTTGATGCTAATGGAGACAGAGCGCTCAGGATGGCTCTCCAGACCAGGGAGCAGCATATCAAGCGTGAACGGGCCACTTCCAACATCTGTACTTCTCAGGTTCTTCTGGCAGTAATGGCAGGAATGTATGCGGTCTATCATGGCCCTCAGGGGCTCCAAAAGATTGCCAGGCATATAAACATCCTCACGGGTGTTCTGGCACAGGAGCTTGTTAAATACGGGTATGAGCAGTTGAACCAATACTTTTTTGATACCCTGTACATCAGGGTTCCTAATGGGATCGATATGGAAAAACTTCGGCAGCTAGCCCTTGAGAATAGGGTGAACTTCCGCTTCATTGATAAAAACCATATCGGCATCAGTCTGGATGAAACAACAGATCTGGCTGATGTCAACCTGATCCTTTGCATTCTGGCCCTATCGGCCGGCAAGCTCTGTTCGGAATTCATCTGTAATCCGAAGGAGTGCGAAAAAATCAACTCACTGCCAGAGGAGTTAACAAGGAGGTCGGAGATCCTGCCTCAGCGGGTGTTTTCCAGTTACCATTCCGAAACGGAGATGATGCGTTATATTAAAAGGCTGGAAATTAAAGACTTAGCCTTGAACAGGTCGATGATCCCTCTGGGTTCCTGTACCATGAAGCTGAATGCCGCGGCTGAGCTTTTCGCGTTGAGCTGGCCGGAGTTTGGAAATATTCATCCCTTTGTTCCGAAAGACCAGGCTGAAGGCTACCAGTTCCTCATCAGGGAATTGGAGAAACAGCTTTGCATAACCACCGGTTTTGATGCCGTTTCGTTTATGCCGAACAGCGGCGCCGCCGGGGAATATACCGGTCTTATGGTGATCAGGGAGTATCATATCAGCCATGATGAAGGACACCGGAATGTTTGCCTGATTCCCGCTTCCGCACATGGGACCAATCCTGCCAGCGCAGCGATGGCCGGCATGGAAATCGTGGTGATCAAATGCGATGAGAAGGGCAATATAGACGTGAATGACTTACGTCAAAAGGCGATCCTAAATAAGGATAACCTCTCCTCCCTGATGGTAACCTACCCCTCAACTCATGGTGTATTTGAAGAAGAGATCCTGGAGATATGCAAGATCATTCATGAGAACGGAGGCCAGGTTTACATGGACGGGGCTAATATGAATGCCCAGGTAGGACTGACCAATCCAGGCATCATCGGAGCGGATGTTTGCCACCTGAACCTGCACAAGACCTTTGCAATCCCTCATGGCGGCGGCGGTCCGGGTGAAGGTCCGATTGCGGTGGCCAAACACTTAACCCCTTTCCTTCCAAAACATGTGGTTGTGAACACTGGAGGAAACGAAGGAATCCATGCCGTGGCATCCGGGCCTTACGGAAGTTCGTTGATCCTGACCATCTCCTACGCCTACATCAAACTGATGGGAGGCGCCGGACTTACAGAGGCCACAAAGCTGGCGATTCTGAATGCCAACTACCTTAAGGCAGCACTGGAACCTCATTACCCAATTTTATATAAAGGGAAAAAAGGATATTGCGCACATGAAATGATCGTCGATTGTAACGGGATCGCCAGAGAGACCGGCATTGGGGCCATCGACATCGCCAAACGGTTGATGGATTATGGGTTCCATGCTCCTACTGTAGCGTTCCCTGTTCATGGAACTCTGATGGTGGAACCTACTGAAAGTGAGCCCTATTATGAGCTGAACCGCTTTATTTATGCTATGATATCGATTAAAGAGGAGATCAATGAGATTAAGTCCGGAGCTGCCGACAAAGAGATCAATGTGATTAAGAACGCGCCTCATACTACGCTGATGGTTTCTGCAGATGAGTGGACTCTCCCCTACTCGAGACAGAAAGCAGCTTATCCCGTCGAGGGACTGAAAGAGGATAAGTACTGGCCAACCGTTACAAGGATTGATGATGCCTTTGGGGACCGGAATCTGATGTGTGCGTGTGAGGAGTAAAAAAGGCGGTCCCAACCACGAGACCGCCTACCAACCTAACCTATGAAGAGAAACACTAACTTACAGCCTTTGCAAGCAATGTAAGATCTTTTGCCATGTTTGGGAAATATTGTAATCGAGGCCAACCGAAAATCTGACAAGTCCTTCGGAAAGTCCCATTTGCCGTTGAATCTCCTCAGGCACTTCCGATGAAGTGCTTTTCCCTGAGTTACTGAACAGGGTTTTAAAGTATCCGAGACTGACTGCCAGGTATCCAACTCCTTCGAGTTCCATCAACTCCATCAACCTGGCAGCCCGTTCGGATGTTCCCATATCAATTGCAATCATCCCGCCAAAACCAAAATCGGGATTCATCATGCGTGTCAACAGTTCATGACCCTGGTGTTCAGGTAAACCCGGATACATGATATGGATTCCGTAATCCCTGAATCGTTCTGCCAGGAACATCGCATTTCTGCTATGTTGCTGCATCCGGATATGCAGGGTATGTAAATTTTTCAAAATGCTGGATGACCGTAACGGGTCCAGTGCGGGACCCAGGAGCATTGCAGTGCCGTCATTCACATCACTCAATGCATCGACAAACTCCTTTGAAGCACAAATTGCCCCGGCGACACAATCATTCTTCCCATTGATAAACTTGGTCATGCTGTAGACCACTACATGGGCTCCCAGTTGTGCCGGAGAGATAATCATCGGTGTAAAGGTATTGTCTACCACTAACTTGATCCCATGCTGGTTTGCGATGACGGCCAGGGTCGGAATATCCGATATCTGGAGCAACGGGTTGGTCATGCTCTCAGTATAGATAATTCTCGTATTGGGGCGAATCGCTTCTCGTACACTCTCCAGATTTGTAATATCTACAAAGGAGACTTCGATATTAAATTTCTGAACGTAGTTATAGAGAAAGGCGAATGTACCGCCGTAGGTAGTGAGGCTGCAGATGATATGATCCCCACTTCTACAAAGCTGAAGGATGGTACACGTGATAGCAGCCATGCCAGATGCCGTGACCCATGCCGATTCGGTCCCTTCCATCGCTGCCATGGCATCGGCCAGATATTTACTGGAGGGGTTCCAATGCCTCGAATAGAGAAAACAACCTTCTGAATCACCATGAAAGGTGTCTAGCATTGTTTTCGCCTGCATGAAGGTGAAGGTTGCTGAATCACAGACTGATGGATTCACATCGCCATACTCTCCGAACTGGAGGAGATTGAAGATACGGCTGGCCGGATCAGAGTTCGTATTCATACACTTCCTGTAGATCTAATTTCGAGAAGCAAAATTATCAATTTGATGGCATATAATTTAATATTATAACAATTTGTAACTCAATTATGCATTATATTTTATTTTTGTAAATATTTTTATCTTATTTTTCATCAACAATAACAGAAATACATAAAAAAGAGTTATGGGATTAAAAATTGATAGTCTGGACAAACGCATTCTCTCTTTTCTTACTCAGGATGCAAGGGTCCCATTTCTGGAGATTGCCAGGAAATGTAACGTGTCGGGTGCAGCCATTCATCAACGGGTGAACCAGATGGGGAGCAACCATATTGTAAGCGGATCTCAATTCAATGTGGACCCGGTAGGACTTGGTTACGGTACCTGTGCTTTTGTGGGGCTTGTCATCAACCTGGCATCCATTCATACACACAGGGAGGTGTTCAACAAGATTACCGAAGTTCCTGAGATTACTGAATGTCATCATGTTACAGGCAAGTACTCTCTGTTTATCAAGATTTACGCGAAGAACAACGAACATCTCCGAAAACTGATCACAGATAAGATTCAATCGATTCCAGAGATCACGAATACGGAGACGTTTATTTCGCTGGAAGTGGGATTTCAACGTCAACTACCTGTTGAGTCGTAGGACGTAGGACGTCTTACGTTCTTAAATACGACGCTCCGTTCATATCCAGCACGCAGCCGGTCATATATTCATTGCCTTTGGCAGCGAGTAAGAGGATAGCGTGAGCGATCTCTTCGGGTTGGGCGAGGCGATTGAGTGGGGTCTGGGTTTCGATCTCCCGGCGTTTTTCACCAACCAGGCAAGGACCGGCCATATCCGTTTCCACGAAGCCTGGCGCCAGGGTAAAGACAAATATTCCATATTTCGCCAGGGATTTTGCCATGCTTTGTCCGGCTGCATTCAGGCCTGCTTTGGCTGCTCCGTAGGCCCAGGCTGTGGGTTCGCCGCGAAAGGCTCCCCGGGAGGTCACGTTAATGATTCTTCCGCCGCCAGTTTTTATCATTTCCCGGGCAGCAAGGTTCGCAAGGATAGCAGGGCCCGTCAGGTTGACCCGGATCGTCTCTTCCCAGTATTCCAGGAACGCGTCAACTGGCATCTGCACCATGTCATTCTCTTCGTAGATGCCGGCATTGTTTACCAGGATGTCAATTTTCCCATGGCGCGAGATCACCCCGGCTACCATTTCTTTAAGATCATCCGGTGATGCCATATCGGCCTGGAAAATGGAGTGACCTGTTCCGGGGAGGCAAGCAAGAACAGTTTCAGCTGCCTCCCGGTTCCTGTTGAAGTGGACAATGACGGTAGCACCTGATTCGGCCAGGAGCTTGGCAGTAGCCCGCCCGATGCCTCGTGAGGCTCCTGTGACGAGGACGATTTGCTTATCAAAACTTATTTCCATAATGGTAGATTAATCGAACGCAGATGACACGGATGCCTTCGGCATCGCGGATCAACACTGATTTTCAGTTGAATTTTATTTCTCTGGGGCACAGTTTTTCCGGGATCTAGCATCACCCCATCACCTCGTCACTTTCATCACTTCAAATATAATTGGCCATAATCTTCTTCAGTTGCTCATAATCATGTGTCGACGGAAACTCCGGATAGTCATCAATCACATTTTGAGGGGGGTTGAAAAGAATGCCCACTTCGGCCTGTTTGAGCATGCTGATGTCATTGTAGGAATCACCCATTGCGATCACCTGATAGGTGAGGCTCTGAAGCGCTTCCACGGTCTTCCGTTTAGGGTCTTTCTGGCGGAGCTTATAACCAATGATCCGGTTGGTCTCATCCATGATGAGCGTATGGCAGAAGAGTGTAGGCCGTTCAAGCTGTTTCATGAGCGGATCGGCAAACTGGATAAAGGTGTCGGATACTACGATCAGTTGTGTTCTCTCCTTTATCCAGGCTATGAACTCCAACGCTCCCGGAAGGGGCCGAATCTGGGCGATTACATCTTGAATATCATTTAGTTTGAGGCCGTGTTCATCCAGGATCTTCATCCGGTAGTGCATGAGTTTATCATAATCGGGTTCATCACGGGTGGTGCGGCGGAGTTCCGGGATGCCTGTTTTTTCGGCCACGTTGATCCACACTTCGGGAACAAAAACGCCTTCGAGATCAGAACAAACTATAAACATAAGTCAGAGGTTAGAAGTTAGAACTGGAAGTTAGAAGTTAGAAGTTTGAAGTAAATACTTTTTGAACGATTCATAGCTATTTTCAATGTCCTCAACATGTTCCGGCAGGTGATCGATGCCTTCCAGGCTGGGTGGGAGTTCTGGTTCGATGTGAAGGATCTTCTCGATCTCTTCAGGAAATTTTGCGGGATGCGCCGTTTCCAGTGAAATGCAAAGCTGATCCGGCAGATCTTTGTCGGGGTTGGTGTTCAGGTATTCTATCAAACCAGCCCAACCCACAGCGCCATGAGGTTCGAGAATGGTGCCGGATTGGGAATAGGCCTCGGCAATAGTTTTCCGTGTTTGATCGTCGGAGATACTTACGGACCAGATCTGTTCTCTCATCGACTCCATGTCTGCCGGTTTGTGGATCATCCCCTTCTCATCCATGACTCCTCCGTATAAAGAGATCAGCCGGGCAAGGTTGCTGGGATGGCCCACGTTCATGGCGCTGGAAATGCAGTTCAGGCTGGGTTCTATTTTAGTATATATTCCAGTATCCAGATACGTTGGAAACTCATCGTTTTCATTGGTGGCGATTACAAACTTCTGAACCGGCAACCCCATCTTCATTGCCAGAATCCCTCCCATCATATCGCCGAAATTGCCGGAAGGCACCGAGAAGATCACCTCTTCATCCTGGTTTTTATCGCGCAACTTCGAATACGCGTAGAAATAGTAAACCGTTTGGGGTACCAACCGCCCGATGTTGATGGAGTTTGCTGAGGAGAGCGGAAGGTGAGCCAGGTCGGGGTCGGAGAATGCTTGTTTGACAAGCGCCTGGCAGTCATCAAATTTGGCATCCAGCGCAAGAATCCTGACATTCTTTCCCAGGGTGGTCATCTGTTTCCTCTGTCGCGGGGTTACTTCATCACGGGGAAAGAGAACGACGATATCGATGTTGTCCAACCCATAGAAGGCATTGGCTACCGCGCTCCCGGTATCCCCCGAAGTAGCCGTGAGGATGATGAGTTTCCGGTTTTCCAGTTTCAGATAATGTTGCATCAGACGACCCATCATCCTGGCAGCAAAGTCCTTAAAGGAGGCCGTTGGGCCCTGGTCGAGGCGCATCACGTACTTACGCTCAAAAACATGCTCGAGAGGTACGTCGTAATCGTAGGCATCCTTCACGATCTCAAACAATTTCCGATCCTCAATCTCACCTGCCAGGTACCTTCTTGTAACATGATAGGCGATCTCGTAATAGGGCATATCAGCAAATCCGTAAATCTCTTCACGAGGAATCACGGGGATTGTCTCTGGCATATAGAGCCCGCGATCAGGCGCCTGCCCTTTCAGCAAAGCCCTGCTGAAGGTGACGGGTTCTGAATTATGATTGGTGGAATAAAACAGGATTGGTTCTACCATTTGGTTCTACTATCTTATTTCGCGAACTTCGCGCCTTTGCGCCTTAGCGATGAAGATTTTGCCGCGAAGACGCTAAGAGTCATTCTTTTCGTAGTCTGGCTGATGAAGCTCCTCCGGCTGAGTAATCGGGAGCGGAGACAAACACTTTCTTTCCATCCAGTACGGAGAGCGCCTGGTCGAGGTCTTTGATGACGTCGTCGGGATGTTCGGCTCCCACACAGAGGCGGATCAGGTTTTGCGGAATATTCGCCATTTTCCGACCCTCTTCGCCCTGTTGCGAATGCGTGGAGATAGCCGGGATGGTCGCTACCGATTTGATCCGGCCCAGATCTGTAGCCCGCCAGATGCGGATAAAGGCATCAAATACATCGCGGGCCGGTTGGGCTCCGCCTTTCACGTTGAACGACATGAGGTGTCCAAACCGGGTTACTTTCTCGTTATAGAGTTCATCATACTCGGAATCAACCAAGACCATATATTTAGACGCCAGCTCATGCAGCGGATGTGACTTTAAACCAAGGTACGCTACCTTTTCAATATGCTTATGTGTTTCCAGGAACTCGGCCACTCTCTGGGTGTTGCGGCTTGTCACATCCATCCGCATACGCAACGTACGGATATCATTCAGGGCCATGAATGCATTCATCGGGGAGATATTCGGCCCGTTGTCCCTGTTGGGTAGAAGCTTCAAATAGGTAGCAAAATCGGCTTTCATCTCCGGGTTGTCGATGTTGGACGTGATATTTTTACGGGAGATGATCGCTCCGGCGATGCTGGTACCTCCTGTCGACATGGATTTGGTCACCGATTGGATCACGATGTCGGCGCCATGCTCAATGGGCCTCATCAATGCCGGGGAAGCAACTGTAGCATCCACGATCATCGGGATGCCATATTTATGAGCCAGCTCAGCTACCGCTTTGAGATCGAAAAAGGCCTGCCCGGGATTGCTGGGCATCTCTCCGTAGAGGAAACGGGTGTTATCATCGATCAGCGACTCCCACTCACTCAAATCAGCAGAATTAACAACCTTCCTCCATTGCACTGCTCTCTCGGTATCTTTGCGTATTGAAAACTGTTGATAGGTGCCTCCATAAACCTGCGTGGTAGCCACGAAGTTCATCGGAGCAGAAGGTTTTTTCTGATCCACAACGAGAAACTGATCCACCGTACTCTGGATGGCGGCCATCCCTGAGGAGGTGGCAATGCAGCTTGTTTCAACGCCGGATCCATATCCATCGAGTAAAGCCATAACGCCTTCGAGGTAATACATGGTAGGGTTGGCAATCCGTGAATAACACCAGGTAGGAACCATATATCCAAGGGCTGCTTCCATCTCATCCGAATCCCTGTAGGCCTGAGAAGTGGACATATAAATGGGTTCAATGATGGAGCCCTGGTTGTAATCCATCGCTTCCTGCATAGAGTAGATCCCATGCACGGCAATGGTATCAAACCGGCAGTTCATCATCTCTTTTTTGTAGTTGGCATGCCATTGCATGGCGCACCTGGCTGCATCTTTGTAAAAATCAATTCCGGTAGATTTCATGTGTAAATAATTTTTGATTTCAATGGTCACATGGAATATCCATTATTAACATTAACGTTTGATACGAACGGCGTTTGTATGGATATTTCATATTTTTTAAAGCGTTGGGTCGAAGCATGCCCCTTCGTGTATAAATTAGTTTCTTTCGGGGGATAAAGGTAATGGATTTTTGGGATTGTGAAAACAGGAACAGGGGAATGCGTTTGCGGTAAGATGTATCCGGAACTAGAGTAATTCATGAATTGCCCCTATGGTAGCCAGGCACCAATGATATTTTAGGATAGTCTATAAGGAATGAGACTTTATAGGAAAAATTTGTGATCTTTGTGTCTTAGTGCATTCGTGGTGAAGAAAAAACTAAAACCGGGCGTGCCAAAGCGGCATTTGTTGCTGGTGGCGACTGCTGCATGGTCGGTTGCTGGTGGGTTTTTGCTTTTCAGGGGAATAAGGATGCTACCTGAAACGACTTGGCTCTGGCTGAAAATTCCACTGGCTGTGATTGCCGGACTGATATTTTTTCACCTGTTCTTTCTCCGCGTTTCATTAAAGCATATCACCCGGATTAGGTCACTCGAAATCCTTCGCCCATGCATTTTCTCCTTTTTCGACTGGAAAAGCTACCTGCTGATGGCAATCATGATCACTTCCGGAGTACTTATCCGCAAAAGCGGTTGGATTGACCTGCAGTGGATCTCCCTCTTTTTCATCACCATGTCTGCACCGTTGCTGCTATCGGCCGTGCGGTTTTTTCGAGCGTGGAGGAAGTATAGGGAGATAGTGAAATAGTGAAATGGTGAGATGGTGAACTTAAATCGCGTATCGGATATCGTGTATCTTAAATCCACCTTCTGACTTTCTTCCTGTATTCTTCATACTCCTCGCCAAATACGTCATGCAGAATTTTTTCTTCCCTTGGAACATAAATCATAGCAACGATGAGGATAAACAGGAAAGGAGTTATAATTGAAAAAAGATTTCTGAAACACATTCCAAAACCACATAATAAAACAAACATACCAAAATACATAGGATTTCTGGTCCAAGAGAAAGTACCTTCTTTCATCAACACTGAGGATTCTTTGATCATTATTGGAGTTTTATGTTTACTGAATAATTTACGGGTTTTTCCCATGATTGAAAATCCAAAGAGTGCAATCAGAATGCCAATCAGGTTATAAGGATATGGTATCAAATCATACTCAGGCAGAGTGAAATAAAACACTATAATTAGTAGTGCACTTATGAAAACAAAGAACATGGGATTAATAAGCTCTTTTTTCATGGTTTCCGATTTTTGAAGTTTGATATTACATTCAAGTAGTAAATATATGAATTATGTGCTTTCTTCATCAGATATTTTTACAAATTTTCTTTTCTTAAGTTGTTTCATGTAGGCTAATTCCCGGGATGTAGACCTTAACTCCGATAGCAGTCATCCGTCATCGGTCATCAGTCAATTTTTTATACCTTTGCCCTTTAAAACAGAATCTTTATGAACTACGATATTATCGTCATTGGAAGCGGTCCGGGTGGATATGTGGCTGCCATCAGGGCTGCTCAACTGGGATTCAAAGTAGCCGTTGTGGAACGTGCCGAATTGGGTGGGATTTGCCTCAATTGGGGCTGCATCCCAACCAAAGCTCTCCTGAAGAGCGCCCAAGTGTTCAATTACCTGAAACATGCCTCAGATTATGGCATTACTGCAGGTGAATCCACCCCTGATTTTGAAGCCATCGTCAAGCGCAGTCGCGGAGTCGCCGACCAGATGAGCAAAGGGATCCAGTTTCTGTTGAAGAAAAACAAGGTGGATGTGATCGTTGGCACAGGAAAGGTATTGCCAGGGAAAATTGTTTCTGTTGAGGCGGGGCATGCCGCGTCTGTACAAGAATATACAGCGAATCATATCATTATTGCGACTGGGGCGCGCTCCCGGGATTTTCCGAATTTCAGGCAGGATGGCAAGAAGATCATCGGATACCGGGAAGCAATGAGCTTACCAAAGCAGCCGAAGTCCATGGTTGTAGTCGGTTCAGGAGCTATCGGTTCTGAGTTTGCCTATTTTTATAACTCCATAGGGACCCAGGTCACGCTGATTGAACTTCTGCCGAACGTGGTTCCGCTGGAAGATGAGGATGTGTCGAAAACGCTAGCCCGTGAATTTAAAAAGGCAGGCATGACGGTGATTACTGGTGCCAATGTTGAATCGGTTGATACCAAAGGTAAGCTCTGTAAAGTAACCATAAAGACTAAAAAAGGTGATGAGATCATTGACGCCGAAGTGGTGCTGAGTGCCGTTGGTGTTACTGCCAACATCGAAGGGATCGGACTCGAAGAGACCGGGATCAAAACCGAGAAAGGGAAAGTGGTAGTGGATGACTTCTACAAGACCAATGTAGATGGTTATTATGCCATTGGCGACATTGTTCATGGCCCTGCCCTGGCACACGTGGCTTCCCACGAAGGGATTATCTGTGTTGAGAAGATTGCAGGAAGAGACGTGGAATCCATGGATTATGGCAATATTCCAGCTTGTACCTATACCCGTCCTGAGATTGCTTCGGTAGGGATGACAGAACAGCAAGCCAAAGATGCGGGATACGAGATCCGGGTTGGGAAGTTTCCGTTCACAGCTTCAGGGAAAGCAACTGCAGCGGGTTCACGGGAAGGCTTCGTCAAGGTGATCTTTGATGCTAAATACGGAGAGTGGTTGGGAGCCCATCTGATTGGAGACAACGTTACCGAAATGATTGCAGAAGTTGTAGTTGCCCGCAAACTGGAGACTACCGGGAAAGAGATCATCGAATCTGTTCATCCACACCCAACGATGTCGGAAGCGATCATGGAGGCGGTGGCGCAGGCGTATGGGGAGTGCGTGCACTTATAGGAAGTAGCGAAATAGCGAAATAGCGAAATAGCGAAATCATTCGTAATTTGAAAAGTAGATGGAAATCATAAAAACTCCACTTGAGGGCCTTCTTATCATCAAGCCTGATGTATTTGAGGATGAGCGGGGCTACTTTTTTGAGTCCTATAACCAGGATAAGTTCCTGACGCATGGAATTGATGTGACCTTCGTGCAGGATAATGAATCGAAGTCGAAGAGAGGGGTGTTGCGCGGGCTGCATTTCCAGAACCCTCCGTTTGCGCAAGGGAAATTGGTGCGGGTGATGCGTGGATCGGTGTTGGATGTAGCAGTGGATATCCGCAGGGGATCGCCCACATACGGAAAGTGGTCTTCGATCGTTCTATCAGGACAGAACAAGTGGATGTACTGGATCCCGGCCGGATTTGCGCATGGCTTCCTGACACTGGAAGATGATACGATTTTCTTCTACAAGTGTACAAATGTATATAGCAAAGAATCGGAAGGAGCGATCCGTTGGAATGATTCCGACCTCAACATTGACTGGGGAATCATTGATCCGGTGATCTCACCGAAGGATGAGGTGACGCCGGGGTTCAGGGAATTCGTCAGCAGGTTTTAAGGAAGCGAGGTTGCGAAATGATGGTTTCGTGTTTTTGTGTTTTTGTGGCAAATTATTAACTTATATGAGTAATCGAAACAGTCTATATATATTTCTGATGATCCTTGCAGCTGGGGTTACCGGGATTTTTATCTTTGCCATTGGAGACAAACAGGATGTGGAAAGGGATTACCGGGGGGCATTTCAGCGGCATTATAAGATTTTTACTCCGGAGCTTCCAGAGCAGGCGGATTTTGCCGGAGAGAAAGCGCCACTCAATGATCTCCTTGTGAGGGAGAGTCTCGACAGAGAGATCCTTGCTTTCACCTTCATGCACTCCACTACGCAGCAAATGTTCAAGCGGGCACACCGCTACTTCCCGGTGATTGAACCTATCCTGAAACAATACAACATTCCCGACGACTTCAAATTTCTGGCTATCGCCGAAAGCAATCTGGGGGATGTCACTTCACCGGCCGGCGCCGAAGGTGTGTGGCAGTTCCTCACCTCGACCGGCCGGAAATATGGTCTGGAGGTCAACAGTGAGATCGATGAACGCTACAACTTGATCAAAGCGACTGAGGCTGCCTGTAAATACCTTCTTGAGGCACATGATTCGTTTGGTGACTGGACCCTGGCAGCCGCCTCATATAACAGGGGCATGAACGGACTGGAGCGAGCGCTAAAGGGCCAAAAGGTCAGGAACTATTACGACCTTTATCTGAACGAGGAGACAGCCCGCTACATTTTCCGCATCCTGGCAGCCAAAGAGATCTATGAGAACCCTGTAAAATATGGTTTCTACCTGAAAGAGTCTGATTTTTACCCTCCCATCAAGACCTATACGATTGTGGTTGATACCACCATCGAGGATCTTGCGGATTTTGCAAAAAAAAGAGGCGTGACATACCGGATTATCCGGGAGTTCAATCCCTGGATCCACGGATATGCACTTCCCAACAAGTCGCACCGGACTTACATCCTGACATTGCCAGAGAAAGATGCTCTTTCGGTTTCATCTTACTCAGGGAAGAAGGCTGCAGAGACCTTTTTCCACGATACCCTAAAAATTAATGAGATTCACTGACCAAATTCACGAAACAGGCTCATAGGGCAAATTCCGCGACCAAATTCGTCAAAGCAAAAGAGGAAAAATACGGTGGAAGAGCAGCTTGAGATTTACGGAGCCCGGGTTCATAACCTGAAGAACATCGACGTCATCATTCCCCGAAACAAGCTGGTTGTAATCACCGGATTAAGTGGCAGTGGCAAATCTTCGCTTGCATTTGACACGATTTATGCCGAAGGGCAACGCCGATATATGGAAACATTTTCGGCCTATGCCCGGCAATTTATCGGCAATCTTGAGCGCCCCGACGTAGACAAGATCAACGGACTGAGTCCAGTCATCTCTATCGAACAGAAAGCCGCCAGCCGGAATCCACGATCGACTGTTGGGACAATCACGGAGATCTATGATTTTCTTCGGTTGCTCTTTGCCCGGGCCAGTGATGCTTACTCCTTTAACACCGGGGAGAAGATGATTCGCTATTCCGAACAACAGATCGTGGATCTGATCCTCTCCAACCACAATGGCGCCGAGTTGTTGATCCTTGCACCAGCAGTTAAAGGGAGGAAAGGACATTACCGCGAATTATTTGAACAGATAAGGAAGCAGGGGTTTCTGAAAGTCCGTATTGACGGTGAAATCCGGGAGATCACTCACGGCCTGCAGCTCGACCGGTATAAGATTCATGACATTGAGATTGTTATCGACCAGATCCTGGTTAAGGAGGAGTCAAAGAAACGGCTTGCCCAATCAGTTGCATTGGCGATGAAGCACGGAAAAGATCAGCTTATGACTTCCCTGGCTGATACACCTGAAACACGACATTACAGCCGATTATTGATGTGTCCGACTACAGGGATATCCTATGATGAACCGGAACCCAACACATTCTCCTTCAACTCTCCTTATGGCGCATGCCCACAGTGTAACGGGCTTGGAACGGTCTCCGAAATCGATTTGAAGAAAATCATTCCCGATAAGACAAAAAGCATTAAAAAAGGTGGGATCGTACCCATCGGCGAATACAAAAACAACTGGATCTTCAAGCAGGTAGAGGCCATCGGCGAAAAATACGGATTCACAATAAACACACCCATCTCAGAGATACCGGAACATGCCATCAACGTCATTTTGTATGGTTCCGAAGAGGTATTCAAGGTGAAAAACAACTACCTGGGCGTGACCTCCACTTACTCTCTGAATTTCGAAGGGATTATCAGTTTCATCAACTCACAGCATGCAGAAGCAGCGCCTGCCGGCATCATGAAATGGGTGAGCAGCTTCATGAACAAGAAACCTTGTCCGGAGTGCCACGGCACCCGATTGAAAAAAGAGTCACTATGGTTTAAAGTCGATGAAAAAAACATTTCCGAACTCTCTGATATGGATCTGGTTAACCTTCATGAGTGGTTTGAAAAACTCCATAAGAGGCTCGATGATCGGAAAAAGATCATTGCCTATGAGATCATCAGGGAGATACAGAACAGGATCAAATTCCTGCTTGACGTCGGAATCGGATATCTTACGCTAAACCGCTCGGCTAGAAGTCTTTCCGGCGGTGAGAGTCAGCGCATCAGGCTGGCCACCCAGATCGGATCCCAACTGGTAGGGGTGCTCTATATCCTCGACGAGCCCAGTATCGGCCTGCACCAGCACGATAACCTAAAACTGATTCATGCGCTACAAAGTTTGCGCGACACTGGCAACTCTGTGATCGTGGTGGAACACGACCAGGAGACAATTCTCAATGCCGATTATGTGGTGGATATCGGTCCTTATGCCGGAATCCACGGAGGAAAGGTTGTGGCTCAAGGCACACCGGAAGAGATCATGCAAACCGACCATCTTACCGGGAAATTTCTCAGCGGAAAATTCAAAATTCAGGTTCCTGAGATACGGAGAGGTGGCAACGGAAAATTTCTCGTATTGAAGAGTGCTTTCGGGCACAACCTCAAACATATCAATCTTCATCTTCCGCTTGGGAAACTCATCTGTGTCACAGGGCTTTCAGGAAGCGGAAAATCTTCCCTGATAAATGAAACCCTCTACCCTATCCTGAGTCATCATTTCTTCCGGTCCGACCAGAAGCCATTGCCGTATGGGTCGATCGAAGGAATCAAGAATCTTGACAAAGTGATCGAGATTGACCAGTCGCCAATAGGACGGACTCCCCGCTCGAATCCAGCAACCTATACCAAAGTTTTTGACGAAATCAGAAAGCTCTATGCCAACCTGCCGGAGTCGAAGATCCGGGGGTACAAACCAGGGCGGTTCTCCTTCAATGTGAAAGGGGGCCGCTGCGAGACCTGCAAAGGAGCTGGGTTGCGGATAATTGAGATGAATTTTCTCCCGGATGTCTTTGTCCTCTGCGAAACCTGCCAGGGAAGGCGCTACAACCGCGAAACGATGGAAGTCCGGTTCAAGGGCAAATCGATCAACGATGTGCTCAACATGACGATCAACCAAGCTGTAGAATTCTTTGAAGCAATCCCGATGATTGTGAAGAAGATAGAGACCTTACAGGAAGTAGGACTGGGTTACATCACGCTGGGACAGCAATCCACTACCCTTTCCGGAGGAGAGGCCCAGCGCGTGAAGCTAGCCTCCGAACTCTCCAAGACAGATACAGGGAACACCCTCTACATCCTGGATGAACCTACAACGGGCCTCCATTTCGAAGATGTGAAGGTTCTGCTCTGTGTACTAAACAAACTGGTATCAAAAGGCAACACCGTGCTTGTGATCGAGCACAACATGGAGGTGATTAAAGTTGCTGACCATATTGTGGATCTTGGCATGGAAGGCGGTGAACGTGGCGGCGAGATCATTGCCGAAGGAACTCCTGAAGAGGTCGTCAACGCCGGCAAGGGGTATACCGCATTGCATTTGAAGAGATTTCTCGAAAAGAATTGATGTGCGATGCCGGATGTAGGAACAAAATCCTTGTGTTCCGCCAAAATGACCAAAAAATTCATTACTCATTTTTCTCCAGCGCAAACAAATTTGACTCTTACCTGAAGGAGAATTCGGGCCAATAAATTGTATCTTCCGATTGTTGTGTTGAGCAGGATGTGAATATCAGTCCACAAATAAAATTAAGCAACCAGTTTCATATAAATCTTAAAATATCAACAAACCTATTATAAATATTACGATTCCGATCAGCATCAATAGTAAGGTGTAAGGAATGATATCTTTTGCCTTCAGTCCGGTGATCCCTAAAAGGGGCAATGCCCAGAAGGGTTGAATCATGTTCGTGATTTCGTCGCCATAGGCCAGTGCCATAATGGATTTTGAGAGGGGGACTCCCAGGTTTTGTGCCGCTTCAACGATGATTGGTCCCTGAACCACCCATTGGCCACCACCGCTGGGAACGAAGATATTGACAAGGCCAGCACTTAAAAACGTGAATATCGGGAATGTCGTTTCATTCGAGATGTTCATCAGGAATCCTGAAAAAATTCCTACCAGACCACTGTATTTCATTATACCCATAATGCCAAAATAGAGGGGGAATTGGATCAGTATCCCGGCCGAAGCCCCCATGGCATCTTTGACCCGAAGCAAAAAACGGGCGATATTTCCGCAAAAAACAAGCGAAAGTCCTAACAATAAAAAATTCAAATAGTTGGGGTCCAACACCGTGATGTTTCCTGCCAGTATAGCGTTGTAGGCCGCAATGGTAAGGAACGCAACACCAAGTCCGATCCCCGCTATTTCCGAATAATCAATTTTCTCAGCTCCGGAGATCCCTGATTTGAAATTCAATTCCTCACAGTCGGTTTCAAGGATCTCCGATTGAACGGATCCGGGATTAATCCTGCCGATGACATACATTGCGATAGGCAAACTGACTAGTAAAACAATTGAAATGGATAGATTCATGGGGGAAAAAATAGTTTGTCCCATATCAATCGCCGGAATATCTTTCCCAACCAGGGATAAAAAATGACCCTGCTCCGCTACCTTTAGGGGAGCAGAACCCGAAATGCCACCATGCCATACCATCAGGCCTGAATACCCTGCCGCCGCAATCAATGGAAAGTTCAGGGGAATGTGGTGCTTACTGGCATATTCCCCTACTTTCCGGGCAAAGATGGCTCCAAAGATCAATCCCAGCCCCCAGTTGAAGAAACTGACAACCAACGTGATGAATGTGACCAGTAACGCGGCTTTCGAAGTTGAAGTGCAATAGACTAGCACCTTTTCGATGAGCTTCCGGAATACAGTTGTTGAAGCAAGCACGTACCCCAAAACGAGGATCAGCATCATTTGAAGTGCAAAGGCAAGCAGACTGATATCCCATAACCCTTTGTACCAGAATCCGAGTATCTGTCCAAAATGGCCGCCTGAATCGGAAAGGTTAGGGGTCAATAGGAGCGCCAGGATGAACGTAAGGATTGTCAGGAAAATGGCAATCGTAAATGTCGACGGGAAGATATTCCGGATTCCCTTCTCAAATGTGTTTACAAAACGCATCACTTATTGGTTTTAGAAGGAAGCCGATATGCTGCCATCTTTTCACTGTTGCGGATAAGGAGCACATTGCCGGCCATAGCCGGGTGGTTCCATGTTTTCCCTTCGATCGCTTTAATCCTGCCTAGTTCGGTGAACTTCTCCGGTATAGCTTCAACCAGCGCTACCTCCCCCTTTTCGGAGAGTATCAGCATCAGGTCCTGGTCTGCCAGCAGAAGGATCCACCCACGGTAGCGATCTCCTTTCCACATGCGTTTGCCATCTTTCAGGTCAATGCAGGCAAGACTTGGCCCATCGAAACCATACGCATACCCTTCATGGATCACTTGGTCATTGAAGTTAACTTTCATTTCGGTTGACGTCCAATCCTCTGTGATGGTATATCCCTGGTCGTTCTTTGAAACAGCAACACGGCGAACTCCAGTGTATTCCTGGCTCAGCAGCAGATCCTCCTCCCCGATCAGTGCAGGTTGGAGGATCCTGTCTTCAATAGGCCAGGAGTAATTCCATAACTGGTTTCCGGTGGAGGGGTCAACGCTGACAGCTCCTGCGGCACTCATCAGAAGCACCTGAGGCGCATTCCCAAAGACAAAGAGTTGAGGAGAACTATAGCCTGAACCGCCATCTTCGCCAAACCACCGGGGGGTTCCGTCTGCTGTATCGTAGGCGGCAAGTTTCCCGGCCAGTGCAACAATCACCACATCACCTACAACCAATGGTGAACTGGTGAAACCCCAGGTGAGGACCTTCACGCCGGCATCAGCCGCAGCATCCCGGGTCCATATCAGTGAGCCATCCGTCGCATTTAGTACGTTCAGCAAGCCTGTACCACCCATCGTATAGACACGATTGCCATCCAATGTGGGGGTGGAGCGGGGCCCCGCTCCGGCATGCGAATCCCAGAACCTGACAGAGTCCTGGTGCTGCCACACGGGTTCACCCGTTTCCATCGTATAGCAGGAAACGAGTTCGAAATCGCCACGCTGCTCCTGGGTATAAAACAGATTGCCCCGGATGGCGAAGGAGGAACAACCCGGGCCGACCGGTTTTCGCCAGATCTCTTTCGGAGGATTGGTCGCCCAGTCTGATCCCAGGTTTGTCCCATATATCGTGCTGTTGCGGCCCTTTCCGCGAAATCCAGGCCATTCGGCCACCGCAGGTTCATCTGACACGGATAAGGAATTAGAAGCAGAGAGTATTCCGGACTGTTCAAGCAGCCTTTCTTCAGCACTCTTAGCCCACCGCCAGTTCAGTTCGTGTTGTCCGACGCCATTCATTCCGTCGGTCCTGAGGAACACCCAGAGTCCCGCAGCTGCCAGAATGGCAAAGACCATGGTTATGCGACGGATTGCCGGGGGAAGCCGTTTTGTGGCTACCATCCCTACCACGAAAACCAAACACATGACCGGAATGGAATACATGATCAGCATCAATCCCATGTTGGAGGTTGCGATTGACTTGTCAAGCAGGAACGATACGGCATACAGAGACACTGCCATGAGAAGGATGGCTCCTACCCGATCGAACCAGCGGGCCCGGCTGAAAAATGCCCACCAGACAACCAGGGCGATTCCACCCAAAAGGCTTCCCGCCACTCCGATCAACATCACGATGTCATCGGGAATTAACGTTGGGAACAGATACCAGGCCAGCCATTGTATGATCACGATGATGATCCCTGGCAACAGACGAAGACGTTTCTTGGTATCCGTTTCTTCTGGTTTGTACTGGGTTCTTTTTGTCAACATAGGATCAGCTTTGGTTAGAATGATTCACTTCGATGATTAATTTTCCTGCACGCAGATGCCATATTCTGTCTGAACAAAAATATAAATTTTATTTTTCCCTTTCCCCACATTTCGAACATGCAGGGTCTTTCGTTATCAGCATGACAAGTTTCGTCATTTCGCTACTCCACTACTCGCTATTTTACTATATTTGTCTCATCTAAACTATTCCTGCCATGAACATCGATGATATCGAAATGCTGAAGAGTAAGTTTCAAGAGAAGACCTGGTCGGAGACCATCAGTTACGACACCTGGGAGATCTTCAAAGTAATGTCGGAAATGGTGGAGGGGTTTGAAAAGCTGACGCGGATTGGGCCCTGTGTCTCCATCTTCGGCTCGGCGCGAACGCTTGATAATCACAAGTATTACAAGCTCACCGAGGAAATTGCTTACCTGCTCACCAAAAATGGGTATGGGATCATCACCGGGGGCGGTCATGGAATCATGGAGGCGGCTAACAAAGGAGCTCATTTTGCCGGAGGGAAATCGGTGGGGTTGAATATCGCCCTTCCTTTCGAACAGAAGCCGAATCCATTCATCGACAACAACAAACTCATCACGTTCGATTATTTCTTTGTCAGGAAAACAATGTTTATGAAATATTCGATGGGTTTCATTTGCCTTCCCGGAGGTTTCGGTACGCTCGATGAGTTTACTGAAGCCATTACGCTGATCCAGACCAAAAAACTGGCGCCATTTCCTATTATTCTTGTGGTCAGGGATTACTGGCAAGGATTTGTAGATTGGGTGAAGAAAGTGCTGCTGAAAGCTAATAATATCTCTTCTGAGGATCTCGACCTGTTTATCATGGTGGATACGGCCGAGGAAGCTGTTCATGCAATCAACGAGTTCTACCAGAAATATGCCCTCAAACCAAACTTTTAACTACCTTTGCAGGTTCTAAAACTCCTTCATGCCCAGAAAGAAAGCGGAACCCATACCCGATTCGGAGCCAATTATCCAGGCGATCCTGAAAGGGATGCTGGACAAGAAAGCAAAAGACCCGGTTGTACTTAGATTCACCAAATTTAATACAGCTGTTTGTGATGCCTTTGTAATTTGTCATGGCATGTCGCGTACGCAGATTGAAGCCATTGCTGAAGCCGTGGTGGTGGATGTAAAAAAAGAGTGCAACGAGTCACCCTGGCACAAGGAGGGATTTGAGAATGCGGAATGGATTTTGATCGACTATTTTAGCGTGGTTGTTCATATTTTCCAGGACACACGTAGAAACTTCTATAACCTAGAGCAGTTGTGGGGTGACGCAAAGATTGAGCGGATTGAATCACCCTGACAAAGAGATTCTCCAACGAATGTTAGCAAGACAGAATGGCAGAAAAAAATACTAAAAACAAGGGTGGATTTCCTCCTAGTCTGACTCCCGGGAAAAAGGGAAAGCCCAAATTCAGCTTTTATTGGATCTACGCGATCCTCGCTGTCGTGTTTATAGGCATCCAGTATTTCAATTATACCAGTCCGGTGAAAGAGATATTCTGGCCGCAACTTGAGGAGATGCTTGGGAAACAGGATGTTGAGAAGATCGTTGTGATCAACAAGGAGAAAGCTGAAATTTTCATCAAGAAAGAGAAATTAGAAACGGATACTGCCTACAAAGAGTTCAACAAAAAGGGCTTTGGAAGCTCATCACAGAATCCACAGTTCTTTTACCAGATCGGATCGGTAGATATCCTGCACACCCTTTTAAAAGAGACACGAGACTCCCTGGTTGCCAGAATGGTACGGGATGGCGTCCCGTTTTATGAACAGCAGGAGTTCCTTAAACAGTATCCATATCCTCCATCGAGTGACGAACGGAAAGATGTTTTCGGAGACATCCTGAGTTATATTATCCCCATCGCGATCCTGATTGGCGCCTGGTTTCTGATCATGCGATTTATGAGTCGTGGCGGCGGTGGCGGCGGCGGCCAGATCTTCAACATCGGGAAATCAAAGGCTCAGTTGTTTGATAAAGATACGAGTGTAAATGTCACTTTCAATGATGTTGCCGGACTGGAAGAGGCGAAAGTTGAGGTAATGGAGATTGTTGACTTTCTCAAAAACCCCGGCAAGTACACTCAGCTTGGCGGGAAGATCCCGAAAGGGGCTCTTCTGGTAGGCCCTCCGGGGACAGGAAAAACCCTGTTAGCCAAAGCAGTGGCAGGTGAAGCAAAAGTTCCTTTTTTCTCTATTTCCGGATCTGATTTTGTGGAGATGTTTGTCGGGGTGGGCGCTTCCCGTGTACGTGACCTTTTCCGTCAGGCGAAAGAGAAAGCTCCCTGCATCATTTTTATCGACGAGATCGATGCCGTAGGGCGTGCCCGTGGCAGAAACCAGATGACAGGCGCCAATGACGAGCGGGAGAATACGCTGAATCAGCTACTGACCGAGATGGACGGCTTTGCTACCAATGCCGGCGTGATCATCCTCGCAGCTACCAATCGGGCTGATGTCCTTGACCGCGCTCTGATGCGTGCCGGACGTTTCGACCGACAAATTTATATTGAACTTCCCGACTTAGAGGAGCGGAAGGCCATTTTTAAGGTTCACCTGAAACCATTGAAATTGGACATTGAGGTGGATGTCGATTTTCTGGCCCGTCAGACTCCGGGCTTTTCCGGTGCCGATATCGCCAATGTGTGCAATGAATCTGCCCTGATTGCAGCCCGGAAAGAGAAGAAAAACATCCAGAAGCAGGATTTCATGGATGCCATCGACCGGATTGTCGGCGGACTGGAAAAACGCAGCAAGATCATCTCTCCTCACGAAAAAAAGGTTATTGCCTACCATGAATCGGGCCATGCCGCCATCAGCTGGCTACTGGAGCATGCGCATCCGCTTGTGAAGGTGACCATTGTACCACGCGGGAAAGCCTTGGGAGCAGCCTGGTACCTTCCGGAAGAGCGTCAGCTCACCACCTTTGAACAGATGTTCGATGAGATTACCGCTGCCGTTGGTGGAAGAGCTTCCGAAGAGATATTCTTCGGGAAAATATCCACCGGTGCACTGAACGACCTGGAGAAGGTGACTAAGCAGGCTTATTCCATGGTAGTCTACTATGGGTTGAACAAGAAGATTGGCAATATCAGCTACTATGACTCTTCAGGGCAATCGGAATATTCATTCCACAAGCCATTCTCGGAGAAGACAGCGGAGGTAATCGACCAGGAGATAAAGCAGATCGTGGAATCGGCTTACAAACGGGCAAAGAAGCTCCTCACAGAACACAAAGAGCAGCTCGAACGACTTGCCACGCTGTTGCTGGAGAAAGAGGTGATCTTCAGGGAAGACCTGGAGCATGTGTTCGGGAAACGCCCTTTCGATAAAGAAGAGGAGAAACTGTTACCTACCAGTCTCCTGGCTGAGCCTAAGGCCAGGCCGAAACGGCCTGCCAGAAAAACCAAACCAAAAGAATTACCGGCAGGAAATCCGGATGTCACCGAAAAACCAACTGGTGAACCACCCCAGCAATAATTTCAGTCCCTGAAATGGAAGAAAGCACATCACGGGAGAAGATCCTGAAAAAGATCCGAAATGCGTTGATCGAGAAGAATGATCCTCCGTATCCTATCCTGGATCAGGATTCCGATGTTTTTCCCAAGATGACGGACTCCCTGGATGTTATCTTTGCCCAGGCACTGGTGAGCATGGCCGGCAAATTTGTTTACAGTGAGAGTGAGGATGAGTTTCCGGGAATTTTGAAGTCCTTTATCCTGGAGAAAGACTGGCCTCTGCTATATTGTATGGACCCCCTTCTCCAAACAAAACTAAAGCAGGCAGGAATTCCGTTTGAATCAAATCCCGCAAAGATCACGGAAGCACGGATCGGAATTACCCGCTGTGAATCCCTGATCGCCAGATTCGGAAGCGTCATGGTATCATCACGGCTCAATCCGGGACGAAAGATTGTAGGGTTTCCGGAGATCCATGTCGTGATTGGATTTACTTCACAACTTGTTCCTGATCTGAAACAGGCATATAAACGGATTCGCAAAAAATACGGCGTTGATTTTCCATCTATGGTATCCATAATTACTGGTCCCAGCCGAACTGCCGATATTGAAAAAACACTGGTGATGGGCGCACACGGCCCGAGGGAGTTATATGTTTTCCTGATTGAAGACTCTGCGAATGACACCATCTGAGAAAAACAAAGAAAAGTGGGAGTATCTGTTCGGCTCCAGGTTTCTCTATAAAGCTGAGATTCTTAAATCATTACTTGAAGAGAACGATATTCTTGCAGTGATCATTAATAAACAAGACTCCGCCTATCTTTTTGGTGATATTGAAGTATTTGTGAAACTGGATGATATGCTGAAAGCGAAGCATATCCTTCAACGATTCATGGAAGATGAGTAATTTCTGGGCACGAACCATTACCGGACTCTCGATGGTCTTATTGCTTATTGCAGCTATGGCTTTCAGCTACTGGCTTCTGTCCGCACTTTTTCTCCTGGTAACAATTTTTGGTTTGTGGGAGTTTTATTCCATTTTCGCCACTGAAACGATCCGACCGCAAAGGATCTTCGGGACCATTGCCGGCGCTTTACTCTACATCTCAATTGTCGTTGTTTTCCGGATCAGCTTACCTGTTGCGACCATAAGTCGTCTCGTTATTCCAATACTCGTTGCAGTTCCAATATTATTTCTGTCCTTTGTTTTCGAGATCTACCGGAAACAATCACAACCTCTGATCAACGTTGCTTTAACCATTACCGGTATCCTATATATTGCAGTACCCCTTGCCTTGTTGAACCTGTTGAATGGACAGGATGCAATCCGATTCTGGAAACTTCCAGCTATTCTTACGGGCTTCTTTATCCTCGCCTGGTTTTACGATACCAGCGCTTACCTTTACGGGAAACAGTTTGGCAAACATAAATTTTTTGAACGAATCTCCCCAAAGAAGACCTGGGAAGGAACGATTGCAGGTGGCATGGTAGCCATATTTACTTCAGTTGGGCTGCACTATCTCGCCCCCGGGATATCGCTTGCCGACTGGCTGGCTCTTGCTGTTTTGATCATTCTCTTCGGCACTTATGGCGACCTGGCCGAATCGTTGTTCAAGCGCAGTATGAATATCAAAGATTCGGGCTCAATCCTTCCAGGACATGGCGGCATACTGGATCGTTTTGATACTATTTTTATTTCAGTTCCTTTTGTATTTTTGTACCTTGCTTTACGAACTCTGATCTGACCCTATGACGATACACCGAGAAGGATATAAATCCATCTTCATTGCCTTCCTTTTTGTAGCTGTTGTGCTGCTTACCTTGAATCACATTTTCCCTGAGCAAACGTGGTTCCATATTTTTCTTTATATACTGGGATTATGGTTTTTCCTGATGATTGTGCGGTTTTTCCGCTCGCCAAAGAGGAAGTTCAAAGGGGGAGGAAACATAATTATTTCACCAGCCGATGGGACGGTTGTTGTGATAGAGAGGACCATCGAGCCGGAACTTTTCAAAGAGGAGCGTATCCAGGTATCGATCTTTATGTCGGCCTTGAATGTCCATGTCAACTGGTTCCCTATTTCCGGAGATATAACGTATTACCACTACCACCCCGGAAAACACATGGTTGCTTTTAATCCGAAAGCTTCACTTGAGAATGAGCGGACCACGACCGTGATTAAAACAGAAGATGGCAAAGAAATCCTGATTCGCCAGATTGCAGGTGCTCTTGCACGCCGGGTGAAGTGTTATCCAGTAGTTGGAGAACCTGTAGTTCAGGGTGATGAACTGGGATTCATCAAATTCGGTTCCCGTGTTGATCTACTTCTTCCGATCGATACCAAAATAGATATCAAGATAGGCCAGAAGGTAATCGGGAAGCAGACAGAGGTAGGTCAGTTTTCCTGATTTTTCAACCATTATCCATCCATCGCTCTTCCCAGGAAGATATTAAACGGGCGCATTGCCTGAAAAACCTTCAACGCAAATTGCGGGAAACCTGCTTCAATAATTTGCTTCTCAGATAAATAGCACGAAACGGTAAAATGTCTGTTCTTCAGGATGTCAATATCAGGAAAATCGGCTGGAAAACCTTTTGGGGGTCTCTTTAGCCGGTCCATTTCGTCTACTCCCTCTATATATCTCGTAATCTCTTTCCCTTCCAGGATCGCTTTGAATTCGGCAATGTTATAGTAGATCTCCTGCCGGATTTTTTTCAACTTTTCGGGATCGGGCATATAGACCCCTGCCGCCAGGAACGATTTTCCGGGTTGGATATGGATGTAGTAACCCGGCCCGCAGCTTTTTCGTCCTCCGCCTGTGATCCAGGCTCCAAAATTTGTTTTGTATGGAAGCTTATCCCTGGAGAAGCGAATATCCCTGAATATCCTGAATATGCACTCTTTAGCCGTAATGAACTTAACGTCAGGGTCAAACCTGGCTACTCCCGGAATGAGTGTATTCACCAGTTTCTCCATTTCAAGTTTTGCTTCATCATACCACCCTTTATTGGCATGAAACCAGTCGCGATTGTTGTTTTGTTCCAACTCCGTTAGGAACGATAATACAAGGTTTATCATCTGAAGAATCTTTCGGACAAAGTTACCTGATAATAAAAAAGAAAAAAACATTTCAACGGTGTATAACCTTTGCTCCCTTTTCCCGATTAAGGGGAAAGAAACAATTATGAAGTGGATGTATATCGGTTTGATAACCATTTGCCAGGCATTCAGTGTTTCTGGATCGGGAGGTGGATTCTTGCCCGATGGGCGTGCGGCTTCATTGGGAAAGGCTTCTATTGGATTGTCTGGAGTATGGTCAGTATTCAACAACCAGGCAGGTCTTGTTTGGGATGAGGGGTGGCAAGCCGGCCTGTTTGCCGAAAACCGTTTTCTGATGAAGGAGCTCTGTTACGAAGCGGTTGGGCTCTCGTGGTCGGGAAGACCGGGCGCTTTCGGGCTGGCACTTTCCTATTATGGCTTCCAGCTTTACAACGAATTCAAAGCCGGGATTGCATATGCCAGGAAGTTTGGAAGGCGATTCAGTACAGGAGTCCAGCTCAACTACTTAAGAGTACAGATCGCTGAAAGGTACGGTTCCAGGGGGGTAGTCTCCTGTGAGATAGGATTCATGTATAGGCCGGATCAGCATTGGACAATCGGGATGCAGGTTTGCAATCCCATTCCGGTGAAGCTCTCCGATCATCCTGATGAACGGTTGCCCATGCTATTTCGATTGGGTGCCGGATACAATATTTCAGGGAAAGTCCTGATCCTCCTTGAGGGAGAGAAAGACTTAGAAAATCCACTTGTGGTAAGATCGGGTGTGGAGGTTCGTTTGGCCAGGGCCGTTTATGGCCGGATTGGTATGTTCACCGGCCCATTTACAATAACAGGGGGCTTCGGGCTTTCGCTAGGCAGACTGGTTATGGATATCGCCACTGGATATCATATGGTACTGGGATTTTCACCAGCGATTTCGATTGGGTATTCTTTTGGAGGAAAATAGCACACGGCAATGAGAACTCTTATGCAAATTGGAATAATATTCCTCCTTTCACACGGATTTACGCAGGATTTCAACAACATCTTTCTGGAAGATATGATTTCATCCTATTCCGAAATCTCTGATTTGGAACCCAATGAAGAGGAGGTGATGGTTTATGAAAATCAAGACAAGAAGATCAATATCAACCGATTAAATCCAGCTGAACTCTCTAAAATCCCTTTCCTCTCTATGTCACAAATCAACAATCTGACAGAATATCTAATCGAGTATGGTGAAGTTTTTTCAATGTATGAACTTCAGGCTGTGGAGGGTTTTGATTCCGTCACGATCAGGCAATTGGTCCCTTTTATTGAGATCGGGCCACCACTACCCCGTGTTCGTCTGACACCCGGGAATCTCATCAGAGATGGAAGGCATGAAGTGGTATTACGCTACCAACAGGTATTGCAATCACGGGCTGGATACCATATTGAGGATTCACTCGTTCAAAGTGAATCGGGTAATTTTTATATAGGTTCTCCACAGCGGTACTACTTCAGATACCGGTACACATTTTTTGACCGGGTAGTAATAGGAATTTCCGGAGATAAGGATGCCGGTGAGGAATTTTTCAAAGGGAGTCAGCCATTGGGCATGGATTTTTACTCCGGATTTCTCGCTATCAAAAACCTCAGATGGCTGAACCAGTTGATCGTGGGGAACTTCAGGGCATCTTTTGGGCAGGGGCTGACACTTGGGGGAAGCTCATTCGGGTCGTCCGTCAGCTTTGGAAGTAAGATGCAATATAATGCTGGCTTCACTCCTTCACAATCAGTTTGTGAGTACGGTTACCTGAGGGGTGCTGCGATTACGATATCCACCGGCCCAGTTGAATGGTCCGGATTTCTCTCCATCACACGCAAGGATGCTTCCATCTATCCGGCAGATACCGGAAAGAGAGCTGATTTGTTTTTCAGCTCTTTTTCAGAGACTGGATTTCATCGAACACCATCAGAACTTGCCCGTAAAAATCAAGTCAGGGAGTGCGTGTATGGTGGGCATGCCAGTTATCGAGGGCGATCTTTCCTGATTGGGCTGACAGGGCTCTATGGTAAATGGAGTGGATCTCTCCAGCCAAAGCAAGAGGTTTACAAACAATTTATGCTGAATGGGAATAGATTTGGAGGTATTGGGATCGATGGCCGTTGCCGGATTGGTTTCACGCAGATTTTCGGAGAGTTCAGCATAAGTCTGAACGGAGGAAGAGCCTGGCTGGTTGGAGTCACAGTAATTCCGATTCCGGGTATTGACCTGCTATTGATCTGCCGGAATTACCAACCTCATTTTCAGAATCCTTTTTCGACCGCAATCTCGCAGAACAGCATGATGGCAAATGAGCAGGGGGTTTTTCTCAGGTTGCAAACTCAGCTTATCCCAAAAACAACGATCAGCGGATATGTCGACCTCTTTCGGTTCCCATGGCTACGATATGGGGTTAATGGCCCATCGGATGGTGTGGAGGCAGGCCTGTTCGGCCACTACCAGGCTTCTCCATACTGGTCTTTCTCATTGCGTTACGGTATTAAATGGGGAGCGGTGAACAGTTCTAATCCGGAAGATAAAATCACTCAACAAGTAGAAGAGAGAAAGAACGATCTGAAGGTAGAGTGCAACATTTCCCCAAATCCGGGAATATCCCTGAGAAGCTGTTTTGCGTTGCGGAGTCACCGAACAACAGGTCAGCAGCGAGAGATGGGATACCTTGGCAGTCAGGAGGCTAGTTACAAGAGAGCAGGGGTATTCCGGGCGATAAGAATGAAGTATACATTATTCGATATCCCCTTCTACAACACAAGGATTTATACCTATGAGCCTGATCTTCTCTATAGTTTCTCGGCGCCGGGGTGCTATGGAAGAGGTATCCGTTGTGTGTTGTTGATTCAGTTTGGAATAGCCCGAAAGGTAGATCTCTGGGGCTGGTTAGGGGTGACAAAATATGTTGACCGAACAACAATTGGGAGCGGGTTGGAGGAGATCGACGGAAGTTTGAAATCGGAGGTGAAGGTGCAGTTGAGGGTCAGGTTATGAAGGAATGACGAATTAAGAATGACGAATTAAGAATGGGGAATAAGGGATGAAGGATCGGGAATAAAAAAAGGCCGTCGTGGTGGACGGCCCTGCAGATCGGTTTCGGATTATTTGGATTCGCTCTTATGATCCTTTTTGTCTATCTTTTCCAGTTTATCCATACCATGGATTTTCATTTTACCGGAGAGTTTGGCAACGGTCGACATGTCAATTCTGCCAACAAGGCTGAGGACAGTCACCTCGCCTTCCTCTTCTGCCAACATCACGAGTTCCCGGATCTTTCCTTTGTCATCCTGTTTCGTGAGGAACCTGATATTATTACCTTTCTCTTTGATCACCATTAATTCGACGAAAGAGCCGGAGGGGAAGAGGGCGGTGAATTCCTTATAAAACGCTTTGGCTTTTTCAGGGTTTTCTTTGTTTTCATAGGTTATGACTTTCAGTCCATCCAGCTGTTCCATCATATTCTGCATCTCCTTAACATCCTCGGTCCCTTCCCCTTGGATATCCATTTTCATAATCATCTGAAAAAGTTCTTTGGAGACATTTACGGAGGTGAATCCATCTTTTCCGGCATATTTTTCATATACTTTTTCGACCGGACTCTGGTATTGGGCCATACTTATTAACGGCGCCACCATTAATATGAGTAATACTGTTTTGATTGAGATTGTTTTCATCGAATTTGGGATTTATGGACGGTTATTTTGGGTTTCGTCCTGGGTTTAAAATTATAGGTTGATAGTTATCTAATTGATTCATTTTATTTATTTCATCCAGGCCGGTTTGAAAATTTTGCAGCTGTTGAACCTGGTTGTATCCTGTATTAAAAGATTCGAGACGTTGCATCTGGTCGAGGCCGGTATTCAACCTTGAACTCACCATGCAGAGGGCATTTCTGGCTTCCATGTAAGCGAGTTGTGGATCAGAAATAGTTCCAAAGGGCTGCGAAGGGGAGAAAACTCCGAGTTTGAATATAGTTACCATTCCAGCAATCAGAACAATACTGGCTGCCAGAGAGAGTGACCATGCCAACCGTTTCCGGGATGAAGACATAGAAATAATCCGGCCTCCTCCAATGTTATCCTGAAGAGTGGATTCAAAATCGGGGGATACTGAAGTTTTTGTTTCAACCGAAAAAAATCCGAATACCGGTTTGTGTTCCTGAAGATGAGCAAGTACTGAATCTCCCTGAAAAAATTCCTTCAGAAGATGCTCCTCCCTGAGGGATGTCTCTCCCTCATAATACTTCGCCACTAAGGCCTCAATTTCTTTGGTAGTCATATACTTTTGATGTTGTAATCAGTTCACGAATGCGTTTCCGGGCTCTGGAGAGGTTCACACGAATGGCATTTTCATTCATTTCCAATATTTCTGCAATTGACTCAAAATCATATCCTTCGATGTCTCTAAGCTGGATGATCATCTGTTGTTGCTGAGGCAGTGATTTCATCGCTTTCCGAACCATCAGTATTTCATCTGAATAGTCTCGCTTCTGCTCTTCCGGAAGATTTTCGAGAAACCGTCGGTGATCATCGATCGGATCAACCGGATACCTTCTGGATTTAATTTTATCCAGGCACATATTTTTGGTCGTTATCATTGCCAGTGCCTCCACACTTCTGTATTCATCCAGCTTCTCTCTCCGGATCCACAATTTGATAAACACCTCCTGGACAACATCTTCTGCCTCTTCAGTATGTTCAAGGTACCGTTTGGCAAACCTGAAGAGTTTATTCTTCAGAGGTACAACCCTGGATGTAAATTCCTTGAGATTCATGTGAGGTGGAGACGATGATCACTAATAAATATTACACCAGATGTTAAATTTATCTAAAAATCAACCTATAAGATAGTATGCCTTTGCCGGTATACAAATTTGTTTATTTTTGCAAAGCCCTTTACAAAATTTAATAAAGTATTCACAAACACCAGTATTATTATGTTTAAAGGACATCCAAAAGGACTTTACGTAGCCTTCTTCTCCAACATGGGTGAACGCTTCGGCTTCTACACCATGATGGCGATCCTGGTTCTGTTTTTACAGGCGAAGTTTGGACTCCCTGCCGATGACGCGGGAATTATCTACGCTATTTTCTATTTTTCGATTTATGCCTTGGCCTTATTGGGAGGATTCATTGCCGACAGAACCCAGAACTACAAGGGGACGATCATGATTGGTCAAATTGTCATGTTCCTGGGATATGCGATACTTTTTATTCCTGGTATGGGTCTTGTCTTCACTCTCTTCGGCTTATTTACCATTGCCTTTGGGAACGGTTTGTTTAAAGGAAACCTTCAGGCGTTGGTTGGCCAGATGTATGATAATGAGAAATATGGAAAACTCAGGGATTCCGCCTTCAGTGTATTCTACATGGGTATAAACATCGGGGCATTTTTTGCACCCAGTGCAGCCCGGGCCATACGCACCTGGTGGCTTACGACCAACGGTTACGGTTACGATCCCGACCTCCCTTCTCTCTGTCACCGGTTAATTGATGGAAAACTTACGGAAACAGGGACCCTACAAACACTGGCAGATAAAGCTACCCTGTCGGGACAGTCTGTAACCGATCTTTCACAGTTTGCTCACGAGTATATCCAGGTATTCTCTACTGGCTACAATTACGCTTTTGGAATAGCAGCAATTGCAATGGTGATCTCTTTGCTCATCTACATTGGGTTCAAAAAACACCTACCCGACCGCAAGAAGATGGTGCAGCAGGATGCTTCTATCATCAAGATGCCGTGGGCACAGGAAAAGAAACGCCTCATTGCTCTGGGCCTTGTATTTTTAGTTGTTATCTTCTTCTGGATGTCATTCCATCAGAATGGACTCACCCTAACGCTGTTCGCAAGGGATTATACAGATAAGGAGGTACATCCGCTTACATTTATTTTCTTCTACCTTCCGGCACTACTCTCATTGATTGGCATTATCGTTGGTATTGTGATGCTGGTAAGAAAACAGATGAAAGCAATCATGCGGGTGGCTGGAGCAGCTCTTATCGTAGCTGGAGGTTTCCTGCTCTGGTATTTCTATAGTGGCTTTGGCCCGGAGAATACCATTGAACCAGAAACATTCCAGCAGTTTAATCCTATCCTGATCGTATTCCTTACGCCGATCGTCGTTGGCATTTTTGCCTGGCAGCGGAAACGGAACAGAGAACCCTCTACCCCACGGAAGATCGGCACCGGTATGATCCTGGCAGCCGTCGGTTTTATACTGATGATCCTTGCCTCCTATAGCCTGGTTTCGCCGATTGATCTGGCTGGAAATCCATCACCTGATCGAGTATCACCATATTGGTTGATGGGAACCTATTTTATCCTGACAGTTGCTGAGTTATACCTGAGTCCGATGGGTCTCTCTTTTGTATCGAAGGTATCCCCTCCACGTTTCCAGGGACTTATGCAGGGAGGTTGGCTTGCTGCCACAGCTCTGGGGAATGCGTTGCTGTTTGTTGGCAGCTCCCTGTGGGTCAGGCTGGAAGTCTGGCAAGTATGGTCGGTGTTTGTCATCTGTTGTTTGCTTTCAGCTGCTTTCATCTTTTCAATCATGAAGCGACTGGAGTCAGCGACCAAGTAGACTTTGAGCTGGGATCTATAGAAAAGAGGCCATCCACACGGATGGCTTCTTTTTTTTATTAATTCCTATGTAT
>CAYUZX010000024.1:0-40772 GCA_964449285.1 uncultured Prolixibacteraceae bacterium | reverse complement strand
TCTGAATTAAGAATTCGTTTCCACATACTGCCTTTCTGTGGGCCCACCAGGACTTGAACCTGGGACCAATAGATTATGAGTCTACTGCTCTAACCAACTGAGCTATGGGCCCTTTCCCAATGACGAATGAGAGAATGACGAATGACGAATTGTTGATTTCTCCCGTCAACGTCAATTTCCATTCAAACATGGATGGAAATAAGCATGCAAAATTACGATTTTTTTAGTTTTTCAGGTATATTCCTGAACCAACGAAATAGTCGATTCCGGGGATCTTCATCACATAGGCCAGTTTGGGCTCTTCCTGCCCGGTGACCGGGTTGTTCCACCAGTATTCGTAATAGCCCTCTCCAGTGGCACTTTGAGCTACTTTCACCAGTTCCCGGATCACATAATTGCCCCGTGAATCCATATAGTCGTAAAGGTTTTGCCCCTGGAGGTTTTTTTGGGTGCCATGTGCGACGTTCACACAATTGAAATCATAGATGAAGAAATAGCCAGACTGATCATCAAAAAACCGGATGTGGTCGATTATCTTTCGGCAAAAGTTAACCCGATCGTTGGTGTCTGAATAATAGCCTGTAAAAACTCCACCGATCCCATGGGCCATAGTTGTGGTTGCCTCTTCGGCTACCGTCATCATCGCCTCTGAAGGAGAATAATACTGGTCAGGAGGATCTCCATAGAAACCCGATCCAATGAAGAACTCCGCCGCCGGAATGCTCTTTACAAAGCCAAGTTTTCGTTCGGTATTCCCTGTCAGCGGATTTTTGAAATAATATTCAACAAAGCCATACCCAATGTAGATAACGGTATTCACCATCTCCTTTACATAGAATTTCCCGTTTGCATCCTGTACATCCATGCGATATGTCCCAATGAGATCAGGCTGAGTTGCATGTGCCACCATCCAGGCACCATAAGATTCAACGAAGAAATAGCCGGATTGGTCATTGAAAAACCTTACCGGATTAATGAAAGACTGGCAAAGTCTGGCACGCCCTGTACTGTCGGTGACCATGGATTGAAAAAGAGTTTCAAACCCTGTAGCTACCATTGTTGTATTCACCTCAACCATAGATTTGTCGAGTGTATATTGAGACACAAAACCGTCATTCAGGCAGGTTACCTGAATTTTCTTCCGGCAGGAAGAAAAGGTTAGAATAAAGATGATGATGACTAACTTAGAGAGTTGCAGATAACGCTTCATGGGTGAAATTTTTCAGTTTGAACGACGATATAATCAGGCAAACAAAATACAACAATCTTTTGGATTCAGGTCACATCTTCCCTGAAAATTCTCACCTTTGCATTCACTATTTTTGATCATGGAAGAGACTTTTTTCAACAACATTATTTTTGATTTTGGTGGTGTGATCTGCAACATCGATATTTCGATCACGGAAAAAGCTTTCGTGGATCTGGGTATCAGGCAGTTCGACAAAGAGTATTCAGTCACCGAACGTGATAACTTTTTCGGAAGTTTTGAAACCGGAAAGATCATGCCACATCAATTCAGGGAGATACTAAAGAACTATTTCGACCGTCCGGTTACAAATCAACAAATTGATGATGCATGGAATGCGCTTCTTCAGGATATTCCGGTTTCACGGATTGCACTTCTCCGGAAACTTGCGCAACAACACCGGCTTTTCCTTCTCAGCAATACCAATGAGATCCATTATACCAAATACCTGAAAGAGCTGCAAATAGTTCATGGAATTCCCGGGTTCGGAGAACTTTTTGAGAAGGCTTACTTTTCACATCAGATAGGTCTCCGGAAGCCATTCCGGGAGGTTTTTGATTTCGTAGTAAATGACGCCGTGCTTGATCGAAATGAAACGCTCTTTATCGACGACTCAATCCAGCATGTTGAGGGTGCACGGAAGGCAGGACTACATGCATATCATCTTAGTGAAGGAGAGGATATAACCGATCTCTTTAGCCCAGAAATGCAGTTTCTGCGACCTCTGTCGTCTTCGCCTCATCCTCGCGGATAAACAGGGAGAAGAAAATTGCTGTTATGCACATGGCAGCCCCGCCAACATAGGCCCATGAAAACCCGGCCATCATTTCTGATACAGGAACCGACTTCAAGGCGAAGCCTTCCTTCCCCGGTATGTGAGGCAACCTCATTGTAAAGATCATCTGCATCAGAATCAGGCCAAACATCTGGCCTAAATTGGTTCCCAGCTTAAATACACTGGAAGATACCGACTGTTTATTCTCAGGCGCCAGCGACATCACCAGATTGTTATTTGGAGTAATGAACAAGGCATACGAAATCCCGAGCAAAACCATGAACCCGAAAAGAATTCCAAGATGCAGCAAGGGCAACAGGAGAGCAAAAGCAATGCAAGTAATGGTTGCAAGCACCATGCCGATTATTGTCAAGCGAACTTTTGACACTTTATCCGATAGCCGACCTGTAACCGGGCTGCTCATGCTGAATACCACTGCAAAAGTCATCAGGATAAATCCTGCATGGCTTACATCAACGTTCAAGCCATACATCAGGTAAAATGGTAAGAGCACATTGCTACCCGACATCAATCCAAATCCAACGACAGAAGCAACGATTGAGAAAGAAAAACTTCGGCTCCTGAAAATGGAGAGATCCAGAATTGGATCCTTTGACTTCCTTTCCCACAGAATAAATCCCAGAATTAAGGCGACCGATCCGATAAAACCTCCGATGGTTATCGGGGAGGTCCAACCGAACTCCCTCCCTTTGCTTACGAAAAAAACAAGTAAAGCCAACCCTGTAAAGCTCAACAGTGAGCCGAGATAATCAAAATGCTGGTTGCCCGTTTTCTTCGCACGTTCAGCTTCATCAACAGGAATAGTCTTGAATGCAAAGAGGATAGCCAGGATTCCGATAGGGACATTGACCAGGAAAATCCAGTGCCAGTTAAACATCCCGGTAATCAAGCCTCCTAATGGATTCCCGATCAGAAGACCAAGCGAAGTGATAGGGGAAAAGATCCCAAAAGCCCAACCCCTTCTGTCGGCCGGAATAAACCGGGTGATGAGTGAGATAGAGGTGGCAAAAAGCATTGAACCACCCAGAGCCTGTAAAAGCCTTGCTCCAAGTAAAAGTGAAAATGTAGGGGCCAGTCCACATAGTAGGGAACTCAGGGTAAAAACAATGAATCCACTGATGAAAATTCGCTTAACTCCAACGTTTTCGGCCAGTTTTCCGAAGATGATCAGGGTGCTGGATAGCATCAGGAGGTAGACAAGTGCAATCTGGATTACATTGGCAGTAGAAATGTTGAAATAGGATGCAATCTCAGGAAGAGAGATGTTTACGATGTTGTTATCCAGTAAAACCATAAATCCGGCAAGGGAACCACTGATGATAATTCCGATCTGCTTATTTCGACTTATACCTGTCAGATTTGTCATAGGCAACTGTTTTTCATAACAAATATAACATTCCCAGAGCTAATTCCCGGTTACACAACACACTCAATCTATTTTTGGTTATAAAAGGACTTGACTTTCAGCTAAAATAGGATTAACTTTGCAACCCCCAATAAGAGGCTAAATCCATATGAAGCTTTCACACTTTCGCTTTCATCTGCCCCAGGAACTGATCGCAAACGAGCCACCAAAGCAGAGAGATGATGTCCCAATGATGGTTTTAAACAGAAAGAACAAAACCATTGAACACAAGAATTTTAAAGATATTCTAACCTATTTTGGAGAAGGTGATGTTTTTATTCTGAACAACACCAAAGTTTTTCCGGCACGACTATATGGAGAGAAGGAAAAAACAGGTGCCAAAATCGAAGTCTTCCTCCTCAGGGAGTTGAACAGGGAATCCCGGCTTTGGGATGTATTGGTTGATCCTGCCCGTAAAATACGGATTGGCAACAAACTCTACTTTGGAGATGACGACTCCCTGGTAGCAGAAGTGATCGATAATACCACATCCCGCGGCAGAACCATCAGGTTTCTTTTTGATGGATCCTATGAAGAGTTCAAACGCACGATTCAGCGATTGGGCCAGACTCCGTTGCCAAAAATTCACAACCGTCCCGTTACGGAAGAAGACGAAGTTCGGTACCAGACAATTTATGCTAAACACGAAGGCGCTGTTGCTGCTCCCACGGCCGGGTTACATTTTAGTCGCGAGATCATGAAACGCCTGGAGTTGCAAGGGATTAACTTTGCCGAAGTCACCCTTCATGTCGGACTTGGAAATTTCCGTTCCATTGACGTCGAAGACCTCACGAAGCACAAGATGGACAGTGAGGAGATCATTATTGAACCCGAAACTGCTGAAATCGTCAACCGCGGAAAGGCAAACAAGAAGAAAATAGTGGCTATCGGAACAACAACCATGAAAGCGGTTGAATCCTCGGTAGCCATCTCCAACATGCTGAAACCATACCGTGGATGGACCAACAAGTTCATCTTTCCGCCCTATGAATTCAGCATCGCAAATGCCATGGTAAGCAATTTCCATCTTCCCCAATCCCCGATGATGATGCTCGTGGCAGCATTTGCCGGTTACGATTTCCTTATGGAAGCCTATCAGGAAGCAATTAAGAAGAAGTATAAGTTCTTTACTTACGGCTATCCGATGTTGATCCTTTGATGAAGGCGGCTATCATCGTTGCTGGTGGGTCAGGCACCCGCATGAATTCCCCGAATCCAAAACAGTTTCTCCTGTTGAAGGACATCCCCGTGTTAATGTATTCGTTAACAGCTTTTTTTCAGTTTGATGCCTCAATCCGGATTCTGCTGGCATTGCCGGAAAACCTGTTTAGCGACTGGAAGAAATTACAAAAGAAGTATAGATTGACCATCCCTCATGAACTAATCCCAGGAGGAGATACACGTTTTCATTCTGTGTTCAATTGCTTGCAACAACTTGACGGTGAGGGGTTGGTGGCCATTCACGACGGGGCCAGACCGTTGATTTCACTGAAGCTGATTCATCGTCTGTTTTCCATGGCTGAAAATGAAGGGAATGCTATTCCTGTCATCCCTATTAACGAATCTATCAGGGAACTTGCCGGATCTTCAAACCAACCAGCTAACCGCTCCCTGTTCCGAATTGTTCAAACACCCCAGGTTTTCAGGACATCGCTGATTCAACAAGCTTACACACAACCTTACCAGCCCGGGTTCACCGATGATGCTACCGTGTTTGAATCGCTGGGGAATCAAATTCATCTGGTGGAAGGCGATCCAGCTAATCTCAAAATCACCTACCCGGCCGACCTGCTGATGGCTGAGGCTCTGTTAATCTCCGGTAATTAATATTCTACACCCTCCTGCCTTTCCAGTGCACCGGGACCAGAAAAGCCATGGGTCCCGATATGGTTACATAGATTACCTGAAAAAGTTGAGCCGGGATATACCAAATCCAGAGGTGTTGTTTCCCGAAAAAACGGGCCATGAAAAATACAAGGGGAAAATCGACAAGAACTTTGAAACAGAGTAAAGAAACTGCCATGTAGAGGTATAAAGGCGAGAGAAATCCCAGTAAAAATCCGGCGAAAATCATTGCCTGAAAAAGATAGTTGACTGCTCCAACAGCCAGTACCATTGAGTCGTGATACCCCCGGCTTTTCGATATCCACCTAAACCGTTGCCGAAAGAATGATTGCAACCCTTGCTCCGGGAGGGTGGTGACAATGGCATCCCGGTCATCCAGAAATCGTATCGAATCTCCTCCAAACCGTTGTTTAATCTTCCAGAGCAGGAACTGGTCATCGCCGGAAGCAAACTGTTCGTTTCCACTAAATCCTCCGACTTCATAAAATGCCTCCTTCTTATAACATAAATTTGCTCCATTACACATTATGGGTCGGCCAATTTCAGTAAATCCTGCTGTCAGACCCATGACACCTAAAAATTCAAGCGTTTGCAATTTTCCAAAAACCCTTTTTGTATCTAAAAACATCACTGGTCCGAGGATCATCTTTGCACCGGTTTCACAATAACCCAGTGCCATGGAGGAGATCCAGCGAGGATCATGCTGGGTGTCGGCATCCGTAGTGAGTATGAGCGTTCCTGAAGCTATCTCAATTGCTCTCAAAATGGCCCCCTTTTTTCCACTGGTTGTAATTTGTCCCGGGTCTCCTTTCACAATGATCCAAGTCAAGTGTGAGTGGCTTTGAATGAACTCATTAACCACATCCAGGGTTCTCTCTTCGGAAAAGTCATCACTAATCAGTACTTCGAACTTCCCGTGAGGATAATCCTGCAATATCAAAGACTCCAAACATTGTATAATCCGGTCTCCTTCATTCCGGACAGGAATGATTACACTCACAAATGGCTCATTTAAAACCGGTTGGGATTTGGCTCTCACGGAGAGTGATAATCCTGAAAGGGCAACAAGCAGAATTATAGCGTAAAGTAGCGCCAGCAGCAGCATCAACCCTCCGATAATCGCCAGCCAAATCATCCGTGACCGTTGTTCGCCGATTTTCTGAAGAACTTCAACCTGAAGACAAAAACACTTCCAAGCAAGGCAGGAACTCCGAGATTGATTGCCCAGAGCAGTGTTGAGGCTGCCAGAATCCCAAAGTTGATGGTTTCATCAGACCCTGTCTGGTTAGCGTAATAAATCCCGAAAAAATAGAGCGCTACCGATCCCCTGATGCCCAACTCTGTCAGAGCAATCGTTGGAATAATAGCCATCACAAAATAGATCAGAGAGATCAACATCATGGCATCCAGGTATGGAACCGTTACTCCAAAGATGTGTAACAGGATGAAAAACTGGAAGGAGAAGATTATGTACCTGAGAAGGCTGTATAGCAAAACCCTGATCAGTTCTCTGTTGTGGTAAAATGCAAAGATCCGGAAGAATTTCCGGATTCCCTTCAATCCGTTACGGAGTATTTTCTCTTTGAGGGTTGAGAGAAATGAAACATTAAGGTAAAAACCCATGATCAGGACATTGAATCCAACCACCACGGCAACAAGGGCATAATAGAGGTATCCATTAAAATTCCAGTAATGGGCTAAAAAGAGTGGGATAAAAGCCAGGAGGGCGGCACTTCCGGTGAAGATGGTTATCATCAGCTGGCTCATACTGCCCAGAATAGTGACCAGAATGCCTTCTATTCGACTTGCTGTGTTAAGAATGAAGACACGGCCAAAATATTCTCCAATGCGGTTGGGCGTGAAGGAGCTTACGGTAACACCTGTTAAAACAGCCTCATACGACTTCCAGAATCCGATCCGTTCGATCTTAGCCATCAGATACCTCCATTTCAAGGCTTCAACAGCCCAGTTGATGAACATCAGGAGGATCACCAGTGTCATCATCCAGGCAAAATCCAAACTGCTGAAATCTTCCCTGAGAACAGTCAGGATCTGTGGCAGATTTTTCCGGTAAAACACCTGATCGTATATAAACCAATATGCAAGCAACAGGATGATGACCTGAATCAATTTGTTGTATGTTTTACCTATTTTTGTCCTGTTAATCATCTTTTACATTGAATGGCGAACGAATTATATTAGGCATTGATCCCGGGACCAACGTCATGGGGTTTGGCATTATTTCCGTTTACGGAAAGAGCATGAAGCTGGTTTCACTTGGGGTTTTAAAATTACAGAAAACCGATGATCATCCGCTCAAACTGAAGCATATTTTTGAGAAATCGATTTCCTTGATTGATGAATTCAACCCGGATGAACTAGCTATTGAGGCTCCATTTTTCGGCAAGAATGTGCAGTCGATGCTGAAACTCGGTCGTGCGCAGGGGGTAGCGATGGCTGCCGCATTATCTCGTTCTATTCCCATCTTTGAATACTCGCCCAGGAAGATTAAACAGTCGATTACAGGAAAAGGGAGCGCCTCCAAAGAGCAGGTCGCCTCTATGTTGTGTCATATGCTGTTACTGAAAGAGGCTCCGGAGCATCTCGACGCAACTGATGGCTTAGCTGTGGCAGTTTGCCACTATTTTCAAAAGGGACAAGCCGGACCGGAAAAGAAGTTTACGGGCTGGAAAAGCTATCTGTCGGCAAATCCTGATAGGTTGGGATGACCCACCCCTTAATCCCCCTTCCCGACAAGGGAGGGGAAATCTACATGAGTTTTTGGTATACCATCCACCACCTATCGGGAATCTCCTCGCGGGTAGCCTGCTGATAATCTTTATATGAACAAGGGACAATGTAATGCCGTTCATATTTTGCCCGCTGTTCAGCAGGTAATGGGATCTCCATCCACCAACGATCGGTCTTCTTGCTTTTGTAAAATGTGATATCTTGCTGATGATCGCTGATTGTAACATGGTATTTCAGGTAATCTTCCTCATTCCGGAATGGAAAATCGTGAGGACGACTGTAAAATCCTTCCATGAAGTACCAGATCATTTGTGCAATCAGATGTGCTGTTTGCCCGTCATGGTCAAATTTTGGATTGTACTCGTAAAAGCCAATGGATGTAAGTTTATCGCTAATGCCGGCATATCTGACAATCTGACAAGCCTCCTCACCATAGAAGCCATTTGGTGTGGCGTTGTGATTGCCAGGAGCATCTGAGTTCCGTACTGATGATATATCAAAGCTCAACACATCCGCATTCCTGACAATTGGTTCAACCTCTTCAAGATCGGCTCTGACAATGCCAAGCCGGTATGTATCAAAGAAGAGGTTATTCATCAGCTTCAGAGCCTCCTGGTCGATGAAATATGTTTGGTAGCCGATGTTGGCATAGTTAAACAGGTAATTGGGTTGATGAAGTATGATGCTGCTTAACCACGATTGGGAATTCAGTTCTCCTTCCGATTTTCCCAGATCAAACATATTATCAATACTTACAATGTTGATGATCTGCCCCAGGCTTTGGTATGCCTGGTAGTTGGCATAAGTGAGGTCCTGGCTTCCGCCAAGGATGATGGGGATGATGTTTGCATTCAGCAGCTCAGAAATGGTTGAAGTAAGCGCAAAATAGGTGTCCTTCTGTGTGTTTCCCCGCTTCAGGTTTCCGAGGTCAATAATCCGTGGGATGAATGTGCCCGGAAAGAGCTTGTAGAGGTATCTTCTGATAAAATCGGGGCCCTGGCCACAACCTTCATTATCAATCGCATTACGATCTTCGGGGACACCAATGATGGCCAGGTCAGCCTTTTCAAGATCCGGGAAAGTGCCTCCTTCAGTAAATAAACGGATCAGGTCTCCAATTCGGCGATGACCCTCTTCTTCCTCCGTGGGAAGAATTTCGTTAAGGTCAACAGGATCAAAAAACTCTTCCATAGGTCAATCAGCTATTTATATCTATTTTGACTTACGTGATTTACTGGACTTGGTTGGCTTGGAATCAGTTACGATTTTCTTGCACTCTTCAAATGTCAGTTCTTCGGCAACTTTTCCTTTGGGGATCTTGTAGTTCAATTTATTGAAGGAAATATAGGGCCCATACTTTCCTTTCAGGATCTTCAAACCCGCCTCCTCCGGGAATTCCCTGACCGTCTTCTCCTGATCCAGTTTTTTCTTCTCCGCCATGATCTCTGATGCCCTTTCCATGGTTATAGAAAGTGGGTCATCACTCTTCCCCAGAGAGTAAAATTGCGATTGATACTTTATATAAGGTCCAAACCTTCCGGCAGCAACAACAACTTCTTCATTTTCAATAGCCCCTATGGTGCGTGGAAGCTTAAAGAGTTCCAATGCCTCCTCCAGAGTAATCGATTCCATGCTCTGCCCCTTCTTCAGGGACGCAAACCTCGGCTTGTTCTCCTTATCGGCATCACCCATCTGAACCATGGGGCCATAACGACCGATTTTCACAAAAACATTCAATCCGGTTTTCGGATCCGTGCCAAGCAGTTTCTCGCCACTTACCTTTTTGGTTCCTTCAAGAGTCTGAGAAATCCTGGAGTGAAAGGGACCGTAAAACTCTTTGATCATAGCATTCCAGACAAGTTTCCCTTCGGCTATTTCATCGAACTCCTCTTCCACCGTAGCAGTGAAATTATAATCCATAATGTTCATGAAATGATCCATCAAAAACTGGTTGACCAGGGTCCCGATATCAGTAGGAAACAACTTTGCCTTTTCCGAGCCAATTTTCTCACTCTTCTCTTCCGATGTGATCTTGCCATCTTTCAGGGTAGCTAACTGAAATGCCCTGTTAATTCCGGGACGGTCTTCCTTGATTATATATTCCCGGCGCTGGATTGTTGAAATTGTTGGCGCATACGTAGAGGGTCGTCCGATTCCAAGCTCTTCCATCTTCTTCACCAGCATTGCCTCTGTGTACCTGGGAGGTGGTTGCGTGAATTTCTGCTGAGCTTCGATCTGTTTCATCCCTAAGGAATCACCTTTTTTCATCAGCGGAAGGATCCGCTCTTCGCCATTGCTCTGCTCCTCATCCGTCGACTCCATGTAGAGCTTGAGAAATCCATCAAACTTAATCAACTCTCCTTTGGCAATGAATTTCTCTATGGCAGTGGAGATGCCGATTGTTACGGTAGTTTTCTCAAGCAATGCGTCTGCCATTTGGGAGGCAATGGCCCGTTTCCAGATGAGTTCATATAATCGCTTGTGAGACTTATCCCTGTCAACGGTCTTGACGTTCATGTAGGTAGGTCTTATAGCTTCATGCGCCTCCTGGGCCCCTTTCGACTTTGTGGTATATTTCCTGGTCTTCACATAGTTGGGGCCAAACGAGTCGGTGATCTCCTGCTTCGCCATCCCAATTGCAAGGTTGGATAGGTTCAGCGAGTCGGTACGCATGTAGGTGATCTTACCCGATTCATAAAGATCTTGAGCTACCCGCATGGTATTGGCGACAGAAAATCCAAGCTTTCGGGAAGCTTCCTGCTGCAGGGTTGAGGTAGTGAAAGGAGGGGCAGGCGATTTTTTTACCGGTCTCGTCTCAAGATTTTCAACTACAAAATCGCTGCCGATACATCTCTTCAGGAAATCCTCCGCCTCCTCAAAGGTGCTAAATCGTTTGGTCAGTTCGGCTTGAACAGGAACCAGCTTATCTCCATTATTGACAATGAAATCTCCGACAATCCGAAACGCGGAAGTCGATTGGAAATTCTTGATATCATTTTCCCGCTCAACGATCAGGCGCACCGCAACCGATTGAACCCGGCCGGCCGAAAGAGCCGGTTTAATCTTTTTCCAAAGCAATGGAGACAGCTCAAAACCGACCAGACGGTCAAGTACACGCCTGGCTTGCTGGGCATTAACCAGGTCGCGGTCAATGCCTCGGGGATGCTCAATGGCATCTAGAATAGCAGGTTTCGTGATCTCATGAAAGACAATCCTGCGGGTCTTGGATTCATTGATACTCAATGCATCCATTAGGTGTGCAGCAATTGCCTCCCCTTCGCGGTCTTCATCAGAAGCTAACCATACCGTTTCGGCTTCATGAGCCAGCTTCTTTAGTTCAGCTACAATCTTTTTCTTATCCGGTGAAATAATATACTTAGGCATAAATCCATTATCGATATCCACGCCCAGATCTTTCTTTTCCAGATCCATGACATGCCCGAAACAGGATTTCACCTGATACTCCTTCCCCAAAAACCCTTCAATCGTTTTGGCTTTGGCCGGAGACTCAACAATCACAAGGTTTTTCGTCATTTTTTTGTCCGTTTTGAATCCCAAATCCGGCTACAAAAGTAAGACAATAAAGTTAATACGTACCTTTGCACCCGTTTTTTCGCATTAATCAGGTTAAGGAGCAAAAGGTTATACATGAATCCTGAAAAAAACAAAAATATATATATTGAAACGTATGGGTGTCAGATGAATTTTTCTGACAGTGAGATCGTTGCATCCGTTCTAATCGATCATGGATATACAACCACCGATGAAATTCAACTAGCCGATGTCGTTTTTTTAAATACTTGTTCCATTCGCGACAATGCCGAGCAACGGGTGAAGAAGAGGTTGCAACATTTTCGTTCCTTAAAAAAGAAGAAACCGGGTCTGATAATCGGCTTACTTGGTTGCATGTCCGACCGGCTTAAAACTGTACTTTTAGAGGAGGAACAATTGTTGGATATTGTTGCCGGACCTGATGCCTACCGAGACTTGCCACGGTTACTGGAACAGGTTGAATCAGGTCAACGTGGCGTGAACACTCAGTTGTCGATGGAAGAGACCTACGCCGATATCACACCTGTAAGACTTGGGACGAATGGAGTTTCTGCCTTCATCTCCATCATGCGGGGGTGTGAGAATTACTGTTCCTATTGTGTTGTCCCATCCACCCGGGGAAAGGAGCGAAGCAGGGATGCCGGTTCGATCATCCGGGAGTCTCGAGATCTCTTTAACCAAGGTTTCAGGGAGTTAACATTGTTGGGACAAAACGTCAACTCCTATAGCTGGAAAGAGGAGGATGTTGAGATTAATTTTGCCCGGTTACTGGGAAGCATTGCAAAGATCGACCCGTTACTCCGGATTCGTTTCGCTACCTCTCATCCCAAGGACATCTCCGACGAATTGCTTGAGACGATTGCAGCACATCCCAATATCTGCAGGGCTATCCATCTGCCTGTACAGTCGGGGAGCACACAAGTTCTGAATCGCATGAACCGAAAATATTCACGCGAAGATTACATGGAAAGAGTGGAGGCCATCCGCCGGATCATTCCCGGATGTGCAATATCAACAGACATCATTACGGGCTTTTGTGACGAGACCGAAGAGGATCACAGGGATACCCTATCCCTGATGGAATGGGTGAAGTTTGATTATGCTTTTATGTTCAAGTATTCAGAACGGCCCTTGACCCTGGCTGCCGACACATTGGAGGATAATATCCCGGATGCGATGAAAGAGCGCCGGCTAACCGAAGTGATTGACCTCCAGCAGAAACTCTCCTATCAAAGTAATCAACAGAACCTTAATAGGGTATTTGAAGTGTTGATAGAGGGGGATTCAAAACGATCGGGCAATCACTTCATGGGAAGAAATTCCCAAAATAAAGTTGTTGTATTTCCCAAAAACAGCGCCTGCCCCGGGGAATATGTAAATGTAACCATCCATTCTTTTACATCAGCTACTCTTTTGGGAGAAGTTGTGTAATTGTTTGAAATACGCTAACTTTGCCCGGTTTTATTAACGTAACCTATGAAAAACAGACACCTTCACTCCGGCAGATATGTGATTCAGATTGGCCTGATTCTGCTGATTTTTGCTTCATGTGTCCCCCAGAAAAAGATCAAATACCTCCAAACTCTGCAAGAACAGGATACCACCAACGCTTACGTAAACAGAAGGCCCCTCGACTATAAAATCCAGCCCAACGACAACCTCTATATCCGGATCTTCAGCCTGGATGAAAAGACCTTTATGTTTTTTAACAAAGTTTCCGGAACAGCCTCTTATAACGACTACGCCAACGACGCATCGATCTACCTCAACAGCTACAGTGTCGACAGGGAAGGAAATATCGATTTTCCTATTGTTGGAAGAATCCTTGTTAAAGACCTGACTGTTGAACAGGTTAAAGATGTGCTCCAGAACAATGTCGATGAATACCTCACGGAGACCATGGTGGTGGTCAAAATGGTCAATTTTAACATTACCATCCTCGGTGAGGTTCACCGACCGGGACAACTGAAAATTTACCAGGATGAGATCAACATCTTTGAAGCGCTTTCAATGGCTGGAGACCTGACTGATTTTGCCAACCGGAAAAAGGTAGCTTTGGTGAGACAAACAACAAAAGGTTCTAAGGTGATCTATCTTGACCTGAACAACGCCAATATCATGTCTTCAGAATATTACTACATGATGCCCAATGATATCATCTATGCAGCTCCATTGGGTATAAAACAGTGGGGATTTGCGGCATTCCCATATGCCCTGATATTTTCGGCAATCTCCACTGCCTTGTTGTTAATCAATTACTTTAAATAATCAGCCGTGAACGATAACCTTCAGGAATTTGCTCAGCAGCAGCAACAAGCTATTGACTACAAAGTCATCTTGTTCAAATTCTACCGATACTGGTACTTTTTTGCTATCACCATATTCATAGCCCTCATCATTGCTTTTGTCTTTAACAAATACTCTAAACCCATTTACGAGGTGAAGACAACCGTACTGATCAAGGATAAGTCGGAGAACAAGTTAAATCCTCAGAATATCATGGGATTAGGCATGTTGAACAACATGCAGAACCTCCAGAATGAGATTGGGATTCTCAGTTCTTACTCTCTTACATACAAAACAATATTGAAATGCGGTTTTGATGTCGGGTATTACAGTGAAGAGAATTTCATCACTCAGGAACTCTACAAATCTTCCCCGTTTACGGTGGAGTTCGATTCCTCTTTCCCGCAACCTGTCAACATCCGGTTAAATGTAACATTTGTATCCGGATCCGAATTCCGGATGGAGGTTAAAGACGAAAAAGTGGCCTTCTTCAACTATGCCACCAAAGAGACCTATCCCAACCGTGAAGAGGCTGTAATATATGATGAAATAGTGAAATTCGGACAGGAGATTGCCACGCCTCAGTTCAAGTTTAAGGTGTTACTCAATGCCAACTATGATCCGGACGTTGATAAAAAAAGATCCTTCTTTTTTACATTTAAAGATTACTCTGCTCTTGTCACAGAATTCAAAGCCTTCAGTATTGAACCCATCAACCGGGAAGCCTCCATTGTTGAGTTGACATTGAAAGGTGGGAATGTTGAGAAAATTGCTGACTTTCTGAATACACTGACCAGTGAATACCTTGCCCGTGGGCTGGAACAGAAGAACCTGGTTGCCATCAGAACCATCAGCTTCATCGACCATGAGTTGAGCGGTATTTCAGATTCCCTGAACCGTTCCGAACGATCCCTCCAGTCCTTCAAGTCATCTACTGATATCATGGATCTGGATCAGACAGCCCAGCAGGTGTTTGACAAAATGATGGAGTTGCAGGATGAAAAGGCAATTATCCATGTGAAGTCAAAATATCTGGCCAACCTTTTAGCCTACATCAATAAAAGCGAAGGATTAAACGAAATTATCGTTCCTGCATCCATGGGGGTGGATAATCCCATGCTCAATGACCTTACATTGCAGTTAACTGGCCTATACAATCAAAGAACAGAGCGCGCATTTTATTCAACGGATAAAAACCCTGCATTAAAAGCACTCGACTCGCAAATTTCATCCACCAAAAATGCGCTGGCAGAAAATATTAAAAGCGCGATCAACACCAACGACATCGCCCTGAAAGATATCAACGACCGGATTGAAATTCTCAATTCAAGAATCAGTGGACTACCTGAAAACCAACGCATATTAGTTGGGATTCAACGAAAATACAAACTGGTTGATGCCATCTATACCTACCTCCTGGAAAAACGGTCAGAGGCTCAGATTACCCAGGCTTCGAACCTGCCTGACAACGAAGTGCTTGATACAGCCCGCTTTGAAGGGTTGAGCCCCGTATTCCCGAAAAAGAGCCTCAACTATCTCATCGCGTTGATCATCGGAATCATTTTACCTGTCGTTTACATTTTAGGGAAAGACTATTTCAACGATAAGATCATGGAGCGGGAGGATATCGAAAAGATCACCCAGCTTCCAATTGTTGGACACATCATTCATAATGAGAAGGAGAGTAAGGTTGTGGTAGCCGAATCGCCCAAGTCATCCATTGCCGAGTCGTTCCGTTCGGTACGTACGAACCTTACGTATTTGCTCCAAGGAAAAGAGAAACAGGTGATACTTGTCACTTCCGACATGGTTAGTGCCGGAAAGACCTTTTGCTCGATCAACCTGGCATCAGTCTTTGCTCTTTATGGCAAGAAGACCTTGCTAATGGGCTTTGACCTGAGAAAGCCGAAGATATACCAAGACTTTGGCCTGACCAACACCGAAGGGATAAGCTCATACCTCATCAACAAAAGTTCTCTGGAAAATATCATCCAGCATTCCGGTATCGAAAACTTCGATATCGTGATGGCAGGGCCAGTACCTCCAAACCCGGCAGAGTTAATTGCATCTGATAAATGTACCGAACTGTTTACCCGTCTGAAAGAGATGTATGAGTATATCATCATCGATACACCGCCGGTTGGACTGGTTACCGATGCCTTCCTTCTGATGAAACATGCCGATGCAAATCTCTTCCTGGTACGCCAGAACTACACGCATAAAAAGATCTTCTCTTCCATAATCAAGGATATGGAAACCCGGAATATCCCGAACCTGGCAATCCTGATCAACGACGTCAAACTGAGCCGGAACTCCTACGGTTATGGGTATGGTTACGGGTATGGATATGGTTACGGGTATGGATATGGTTACGGATATGGCTATGGATATGGCTACGGATATGGCTACGGATACTATTCCGACGATAAGGATACAAAGAAAAAATCGGCATTTCAGCGCCTCTTCAGTAAATAGAAATCCCAGTTTGTTTCCCACAATAAATCGGAGAAAAAAGAGTTAATCTGAATATTCTTTTTACTTCGACAATTAATCGATACCCTTCATGAAGATACGACCTTACTTTCTCGTGCTGATATCCCTTTTTTCAATCACATTTACTGGTCTTGCACAAGAAACCCCGATTGGCCTCTGGAGAGATCAGTTACCTTACTACCAGGTAATTTCTGTCACAGAAGCTGGCAACTACATCTATGCTGCCACGCCTTATGCAATTTTCTATCTCGACAGAGAGGATAACAGTGTTCAGCGAATGTCCAAGATTAACGGGCTCTCAGATATTGGCATCACCGCCATCGATTACAATAAAGATTCCAAAACTGTCATACTCACCTATGCCAACGCTAACATAGACCTCATAAGCAACCTGATGGTTGCCAATATTTCAGATATCAAACGGAAACAGATTCTTGGAAATAAAACCATCAATAGCATCTATTGCCATGAAAAATACGCCTATCTCGCCTGTGGGTTTGGAATTGTTGTGCTTGATCTGGAAAAAGAGGAAATCAAAGACACTTACTATATCGGCCCTAATGGGAGTCCCATTAACGTATTATCCATTACTTCCGACAACACCGATACCATCTGGGCAGCTACAGAACTGGGAATATATAAGGCCTATATTAAAGATCCCAATTTGGTGAATTTCGCTGTATGGGATCTTGATACTCAAATGGATCCAACTTTGCGCTATAACACCATTACCTCGATGGGAGAAAAGGTCTTTGTGAATAAATCCCGCGCCACAGCAAACCGGGACACCATTTATATTCACAGCAATGGAAAATGGTCTCAATGGAATACTGAACAGAGTAATACCATCCTCAAGCTCCATTCAATGTATGACAGATTGATCGTTACCCACAATTACTTTATCAATGGTTATGACACTGATTTACAGCCTGTTTACAGCATCTGGAACTATTTCCCTGGAGCCCCATACCCACTGGATGCCATAGAGAGTAATGACGACTGGCTTTGGATTGGTGATACCTATGCAGGTATGGTTTCATTTAATATCGGTGAAAATTATTCCCAAGGCTATAATCTGGGTGGTCCTCTCACTGCTAACTCTTTCAGTATGACTACGTTGGGTGATAATCTCTTGATAGCTGCAGGGGGAAGAGATGGATCCTACGTGCCGACCTATAATGCAGGACAAGTTTATAAGTTTGACAACACCAACTGGACTAATTACTCAGGGTGGGTTATCCCGCAAATGGCTGGCATCAACGACTTAGTGACAGTCGCCATTGATCCGTTAGATCCTAACAGATTCTACGCCGGTTCATGGGGAAGAGGATTGCTGGAATTCTACGGAAACGAATGCGTGAACCGTTTTGGTTCGTGGAACAGCACTCTGGGGTACCATTCGTCCTCCGATACCGGGGATATCCGGGTGGGTGGAACCGCTTTTGACGACAATGGCAACCTCTGGGTGTCAACGTCCCATACCAATAGCTGCCTCTCCCTGAAACGTGGCAATGACTGGAAAGGATTTACGATTACAGAAGCGCAAGAGTCGGATCTCGGACAGATGATAATCGACCGGTATAACCAGAAATGGATCGTGATGCGTTATGAGAATATGAATGCGAATTCGCTGCTCGTCTTCACCGATAATGGGACGCCGGATAATCCTTCCGATGACCAGGCCAAAAAACTTAACTCCTCAGAAGGACATGGAAATATCCCGGGGACCATCGTGTTTGCGATTGCTGAAGATCAGGATGGTGAAGTGTGGATTGGTACAGAAAAAGGGGTGGCGGTGTTCTATACTCCAGAGAATATTTTCACCGGGGGAAATTATGATGCTCAGCGCATCCTGGTGGAATATGGCGGCTACTATCAATACCTGCTTGAAAATGAGATCGTTACGGCCATCGCAGTAGATGGGTCAAACCGTAAATGGATCGGAACTGACCGCAGTGGTGTTTTTCTCTTTTCTGCTGACGGAACCAATGAGATTCATCACTTTACGGAAGACAACAGTCCGCTCTTCTCAAACCGGATCACAAGTATGGCCATCAACGCTAATGGAGATGTCTTTATGGGAACAGACAAAGGGGTGATCTCCTACCGTGGAAGCGCTACCGAAGGAACAGAAGCAATGGACGATGTGTATGCGTTTCCTAACCCCGTGAAAGATGGATATTCCGGAATTATTGGAATCAAAGGACTGGTAACCAATGCCCAGGTCAGGATCACCGACATCAGCGGGGCCGTCGTCCACTCTACCAAAGCGGAAGGAGGCCAGGCCATCTGGGATGGCACCAACCTTACTGGGCATCGGGTCAAGTCAGGAGTCTATCTGGTATTTGCCAGCGACGAGAAGGGGAAAGAGAAAGTGGTGACAAAAATCATCATCATCAACTGATGCTTCATAAAACCCGGGGGATTGTCCTCCATTCAATCAAATACTCGGAATCCAGCTTAATTGTAAAAGCATATACCGAAACATTCGGATTACAGTCCTATTTGCTAAAAGGGATCCGGAGCCCGAAAGCGAAGACCAAACCTGCCCTGTTTCAACCCCTGACCCTGCTTGATATGGTTGTTTACCATAAGGAGAAAAGCTCCCTTCATCCGGTGAAAGAGGTCAGGCTGGCAGTACCTACCCATTCAACCTCATCCGATATTCGTAAAAGTTCTATCGCACTGTTTCTGGCCGAATTGATCTATCGGACGATCCGTGAAGAAGAGACAAACATATCCCTATTCGATTTTCTGTGGAATAGTTTTATCCAACTGGATGAAACAAAAGAATATATAGCCAGTTTTCACATCCTTTTCTCAATTAAACTCTGCCGGTTTCTTGGATTTCAGCCACAGGGAAACCGGAGCGAATACAACCGGTTTTTCCATTTACGTGAAGGTTTATTTCATCCTTTCTACTCCTCGCCGGATGATTGTCTGGATGAAGAGCAAAGTACCCGGTTTTTTCAGCTAATAAAAACCGAAATGGATCAGCTTTCCCTTCTTTCGTTTCCTGCGAAGGTACGATCTGATCTGCTGGATAAGATCCTGCTCTACTACCGATTTCATCTCCCCGGATTCAAAGAGATCCGCTCGCATGATGTCCTCCGTACAGTGCTCTCCTGAGGTTACGATTCATCCCTTTTCTGTATCTTTGCCTAAATTATACTCCATGGAACATTCATTGTCAGAACAGGAACAGATCCGCAGGGATTCGTTGCAGGAGCTTATAAACCTCGGCATCAACCCATACCCGCCAGAGACTTTTGATGTAAACACCTCTGCAGCTGAGATCAAACAGAAATTTCCTGAAGACAACACCTTTTATCAGGACGTTAGTATCGCGGGGCGAATCATGAGCCGCAGAATCATGGGCGCAGCCTCTTTCGCTGAAATTCAGGATGAAACCGGACGGATTCAGATCTATATCAAACGTGATGAGATCTGTCCTGACGATGATAAAACACTCTATAACACGGTTTTCAAGCGACACCTCGACATAGGAGATATTATCGGGATCACCGGATACGTATTCACCACCAAGATGGGAGAGATCACCATTCATGTCTCCTCACTTAAACTCCTTTGCAAATCGCTGAAACCATTACCGATTGTCAAAGAGAAAGAAGATACCGTTTTCGATGCATTTACTGATCCCGAACAACGGTTCCGCCAGCGGTATGTTGACCTGATTGTGAATCCCCACGTGAGGGAGATCTTCATCAAACGGACTTTGCTGATCAATTCCATGCGCAATTTCCTAAACGCCAATCAATACCTGGAGGTAGAAACCCCCATCCTGCAACCTTTATACGGTGGCGCGGCAGCCAGGCCTTTCAAAACCCATCACAACTCTCTCGACATGACCCTTTACCTCAGGATCGCCAACGAACTTTACCTGAAAAGGCTTATCGTTGGTGGTTATCCGGGGGTTTATGAGTTTTCCAAAGATTTCAGGAATGAAGGAATGGACCGGTTTCATAATCCGGAATTTACACAAATGGAGCTCTATGTCGCTTATAAAGATTACCTCTGGATGATGGACCTGGTAGAGGAGATGGTGGAGAAAATCGCTCTGGACCTGCATGGTAAGACAGCGCTTCAGGTTGGAGACATCCTGATTGATTTCAAGCGTCCGTGGAAACGGTTCACCATGTATGAAGCCATCCATCACAACACCGGAATAGATATCTCGGGGATGGATGAAGATGCGTTACGCAAAACGGCAAAAGAGTTGCATGTGCCTGTTGATGTTACCATGGCCAAAGGGAAGATAATTGATGAGATCTTTGGAGAGAAGTGTGAGCCGAACCTGATTCAGCCAACATTTATCACAGATTATCCAATCGAGATGTCTCCCCTGGCAAAAAAACACCGATCCCGGGATGGTCTTGTGGAACGTTTTGAAGCAATCTGTAACGGGAAAGAGCTGTGCAACGCCTTTTCTGAGCTCAACGACCCAATAGATCAGCGGGAACGGTTTGAATCCCAACTGGAACTGGGCAAACGCGGCGATACCGAATCGATGGTGCTGGATGAAGATTTCCTGAAGTCACTTGAATATGGTATGCCTCCCACAGCAGGCCTCGGTATTGGCATCGACCGGCTGACCATGATCATGACCAACCAGCCATCCATTCAGGATGTTTTGTTTTTCCCGCAGATGCGACCAGACAAACGAACTACCTGATCAGAACCATCCGTTTCGACTGCAAATATTCTCCTGTCCTCAGTGTGTAAAGATAAACACCTCCTGGCAGTTGTTTGTCAGAGGCATCCCTTCCATCCCACGAAACGGAATGATTTCCGGCTTGCATATATCCATCCAGAAGTGTAACAACACGATTGCCAAGAAAATCCCGGACCTCGATACTAGCCATTCCTGAATTTACCAGAGTAAAGGGGATCGTAGTCAGGCCCGTAACAGGGTTGGGGTAGTTCTGACCCAACCGTCCTGAATTTCCGGCAAGGATATCTTGCTTGCCTGTAAGCAAGCTATCATTTACAGCAATGATGACACGAACAGTCCCAACTGTAGTAGTAATCTCAAGGGTATCCAGCCCATATCCGGTAAACTTTCCGAGCAGTGGCAAGTCAATCCTGACACGGAGTTGCGTGGTATCGTTTGCGTTGAGGAAGTATGGAGTTGAAGGAACCGTTCCAACATACCATGCAAATCCAGGGTTAAAGCCTTCATCTTGGATATTCGTTACAGATAGGTTCTCTCCTGTGAAATTGTTCAAAACAGTCACTTTTCCATCAAGGCACTCTTCCGGTGTGTTGAATTTCAACGTATCCGGGATCGCCGTGATGTTTGTATAAACCGTATTGAACTCAAATGGATCGGGTTCCCCGATGTATGGCGCACTGGCGCGACGACCAGAATTATCAGCTGCTGTCAGGTAGTACTCAACCAAATTTTCACCGGGCTGATGTGGTATGACACCCGAATACAAACGTCCTGAGGTATTTAACATGGTGGTGGCCATCCAGGAACCGTTGTTCACCCTGTAATGAATGAGGACAGAATCATTGATTACAGTGGTATCGCTGCAAACAATCAACTCGGCATCAAGGATATAATCTTCCTCGCAGGGATAGTTACCATAAATGGGGTAGTGCCGGATATAGAGTAATCCTAAGTCGGCGATTCCTTTGGTACGACAGTGAAGTGCATCCGTCGATTCCCAGGGAGCAGATGAATTTCCGATGATACCTACCACTTCATAACCTGGCATTGCTGCCTGGTAAGTAGCCAGTGCACTGTCATCCCATGCGTTGCTCATGATGGGAACAAATACCTTTCTGTTAAGGATCAATGAATTCGTATACGGCTGGTTAGCTGGGGTATAAGCCCGATAAACCTTATAGTTGTAGCCATATGCACAAGGCGTCCCAGCCCAGTAAGCGGCTGCCTGTTCAATGAGGTTATATTGCGGATGGTAGGGTGGAACGGACCTTACCAAGATCTTATCTGGGGCAAGAAACTTTGCCCAGCAGTCGATGTGATCGATATACGTGCCATTGGGATCAGGCCTGACGTGGTAAGTAGTAATCCCAAGGTAGGCATTTACTTTTTCCGCTACCTGCTCGTGGGTCAGTGTCGGGTTCTCTTCCCACACCAGTTGGGTAGAGGCTGAGTTGCCATATCCATCGGTCATATAATTCCCCCCGGTATGAATCAGGTTCATACCAAACCATGGGATTCCTATCATATTAGCTACCTCTTTTGGTATTTCATCGTCCAGTGGACGGGGACGGTTATAGGGGAAGTCGACAATCCCGATCTGGTTGGAGCTGTCCGACTCGAACCAAGGGCCGTAATCTCTTGTCCAGTAAGAGTTTGTGCCGGCAATCAGGAAGTTGCAGTGGCTGGTATCTACCCCATTAGCGATGTACTGACTGGTCACGGTATTTTGCTGGGAAATGCTGTTGACAATCGTGGTGACAATAATTTCATCGTCAGCCATCTCCCTGATCAATGAAATCGGGATTCCAAAGGGATACCGTACCAGGACTCCCTGCATATGGTCGAACTCTGCTACGTTTCTGATCGGGGCAGCCGGTGGATCAGTCTCCACAAACGTCAGCCCGATTTCATCAAGTCGGTTCAGCTCATCCGGAGTGAGCCAATGGGTTAGTTTTTTAGGGGAATCAGGTGCGTCTTGAGCAATGGTAAGTGCCGGAAGAGTTACTGTTAGAGCAAATGCCATCAGGGCTATTAATACAACGCCAGGTCGAATCAGATGTCGGATTATCATAATGTGCTGGTGATTTTAGTGAAACGCGCAGCAAAGATAGTGGTTTCGGAGAAATGGTAATAACTTCTTCCCTGAAGGCTGGGAAAATGTTGAAAAAGAATCTATTTTTGATTTAAAGTCCTGAACATGAATAAGAAGGTGGCTATTGCCCGTCTCTCAATCATTTCCAACTCCTTGCTTATCGTCATGAAACTGGTGGTTGGATTAATCAGCGGCTCGGTGAGTATCATTTCTGAGGCGATTCACTCATTCATGGATCTCCTGGCTGCAATCATCGCCTTCTTATCTGTCCGGATTTCTGATAGGCCTGCTGATTCAAAACACCCCTATGGCCATGGAAAGTTTGAGAATATTTCGGGTGTGGTAGAGGCCTTTCTGATTTTCGTAGCTGCCTTCTGGATCATTTTTGAAGCGGTAAAAAAGATCATCCATCCCGAACCCATTGGCTCCATCTGGATCGGAGTGGTGGTAATGGCCTTTTCGGCAATTGTTAATATTCTGGTATCACGGAAATTATATAAAGTTGCCCGCGAAACAGATTCAATCGCCCTGGAAGCAGATGCCCTTCATCTGAAAACTGATGTATATGCCTCTCTTGGTGTAGCTGTTGGCCTGGCACTTATCTGGATTACAGGTTATCATTTTCTGGATCCTGTGGTAGCTGTTCTTGTAGCTTTGCTGATCCTGAAAGAGTCGTACCATCTTTTCCGGAAAGCTTATGGCCCTTTGCTTGATATTGCCCTTCCTGATGAGGATGTGGAGACCATCCGTCAGGTTATCAACAGCCACTGTCAGGGCAAAATCGATTACCATAATCTCCGCACCCGGAAAGCTGGAAATTACAGATATGTGGATTTTCATCTAAACCTCCCCCGAAACATGACGGTAAAAGAGGCACACGATCTGTGTGATCTTATCGAGCAAAACATTAAACAGCTGTTCAATTATACTGAAGTGACAATCCACGTCGAGTATATCTGATAAAATCGCCTTCCCTCAGTACTTTTTCCCAATGCAGCACGTTTGAAAAATGGGTGTGGACTAATTAACAATCCGTTGTTAATCAAAATTAACGAGCAGCCAATTCCAGAAATTATATTGATCTATTTTTGTAAGAATCTGGTATAGTATGTATTCCAAAATTTAATTTCTAATGAAACAACTAAGGTGCTTGCTTCTTCTGATAATTCTTCTTCCAGTCTTTACAAAAGCTCAGGATACTGCGGTAACTGATACTACGTCTTCATTTGTACTGATTGAGGATGACCCGGTTGCCTCAATTCTTGACTCCCTCTCACTTCTCACAATTTTTAAGAGCAATGGTTCATGGAAAGGCCACTCCATGAAAGATTATTCCTCTTCAGAGATTCCCTATTTCACTGATTCTATCGTTCGGGAAAGGATCCTTGCCATGAATGATCAAACACCATTTGAATATATCTATAATAGCCAGGTTAAGCAATTCATCGAACTTTACGCATATAGGAAGCGAGAGTTGACAGCCCGTATCCTTGGATTGTCCGAGATCTACTTTCCCCTGTTTGAAGAGCAGCTTGATTTGCGCAATATGCCTCTTGAGTTAAAATACCTTGCTGTGATTGAATCGGCTCTCAATCCTATAGCTAATTCCCGGGCCGGAGCCAAAGGGTTATGGCAGTTCATGTATGGAACCGGGAAAGTTTACGGCCTGAAAGTCACTTCGCTGGTTGATGACCGGTTTGATCCCTATAAATCCACCATCGCCGCCTGTGAACACCTCCAGGATCTTTATGATATTTATGGCAACTGGTCACTCGCTCTTGCTGCTTACAACTCCGGGGCGGGAAATGTGAACAAAGCGATCAGGCGATCAGGCGGCCATAAAAACTTCTGGGTGATCTATCCTTACCTTCCGCGGGAAACACGATCCTATGTGCCTGCATTCATTGCCGCCAGCTATGTGATGATGCATGCAGATGAATATAAAATCGGTGCAATTCAGCCCTCTGTCCTCCATTATGAGATCGATACTGTAACCATTAGGGATATTTTAACACTGGATCAGATCTCGGAAATTCTTAAAATTCCCAAAGATGAGATTGCATTTCTCAATCCGGCGTATAAACAGGGAATCATTCCTGCTTCGGCTGAAAACCCCTATTTTCTCCGGCTACGAAAAAAGGATGTCGGCGATTTTATCACGAATGAATCAAACATTTACGCCTATAAGACCAAGCTCTCCCAGGAACGCGACTCTCTGGAAAAAATCGTTGAACAGAGCAAACGATCTACCCAGTACTACATCGTTAAAAGTGGTGATAACCTGGGGCTGATCGCCAGCCGGCATAATATGACGGTCTCGCAGCTTAAAAACATGAATAATCTTCGATCCAGCACAATTCATCCACGACAAAAGCTGGTTGTATACAACGGGTCCGGACCCATGCCTTCCAGCTCCTCCTATGCCAGTAACACTCCGGCACCCACTCCTTCCCCTTCATACCATACCGTGAGAAAAGGTGAAAGCCTGGGGTTGATTGCCGGAAAATATAGTTGTTCGGTAAGTCAGCTCATGAGTTGGAACAACCTCTCAAAATCTACCATCTATGCTGGTCAGAAATTAAAGGTTTCCGGATCCAAATCTTCGGGTTCCTCCTCTTCGGGATCATCCTCCTCCCCCCGCGGATCAAAATATACCTACTATACTATCAAATCGGGAGATAACCTCTGGGACCTCGCCCAGAAATATAACTGTACCGTCAGCGAGATCAAAACGCTGAACAACATCAAGAATGCAAACAGGCTAAGGCTAGGGCAGAAAATAAAAATCCCGAAGTAAATTGCCTTGGATTGCTTGAAATTTTTTCTAAAAAAAATTGTTTGATTGATTTTTTTTGTATTTTTGACCACATGGTTAAACTAGTTGATTAATCCAATCAGTTAAATTATATGGTTAACATCCAACAGGGCACAGAAGAGAAAATTCTGGAAGCGGCTAAAAAAGTCTTTCACCGGAAAGGCTATGAAGGGGCCCGGATGCAGGAAATCGCCGATGAGGCGGGAATCAACAAATCTTTATTGCACTATTATTTCCGGAGCAAGGAAAAGCTCTTTGAAGCGGTATTCAAGGATGCTTTTTCACAACTTATGGGGCGGGCGAAAGAGATCTTTACTTCCGAAAAGCCACTGCAGGAGAAAATCCAGTCATTCCTAATTAATTACCTGGATGTGATCACCGAAAATTCCTACATCCCCTGGTTCGTCCTTAATGGAATGTACGAACGTCCCGAACTACTGAAGGACATATTCGAAAAAGCAGAGATCAATCCCTCAAAACTGTTGGAACACCTTAAGACGCAGATCCAATTAGAATACCGAGCCGATATTAATCCTTTACACCTTTGGTTGAATATTCTCTCCCTCTGCATTTTTCCCGTGGTTGCCAAACCATTGATCCGGGAGATCTTCCAGCTTCCTGAAGAAGGCTATACCCAATTCTTGCGGGAACGAAAATCAGAGGTGCCAAAATTCATTATCAATGCCCTGAAAGTCTATGAAAACCATGAAGATAAGTAAACTTATTTCTTTGGCCTGCCTTCCCATATTTGCAGCCTTCCAGGGTATGCCGGGAACCGTTATAGCACAGGATACCATAACCCTCGATTTCTGCTATAGGATGGCTGAACAGTATTACCCCCTGGCCCTACAGATCGATCTGCTCGCCGGAAGTAACGAGCTAAAGGTGAAAAACCTCAACAAAAACTGGTTGCCAACGATCAATGTCAATGGACAGATCTCTTATCAATCGGATGTGACGAAGGTGGAAATTGCGCTGCCGGCTGGATTCCCAGCTTTAGAGATGCCGGTATTGGCTAAAGATTGGTACAAGGCAACGCTGGATGTTGGCCAAACGATTTGGGATGGCAATGTCACAAGCTATCAAAAGAAGTTAGAGGATATGAACCTGCAGGTTGACCAGACCAGCGTAAAGGCCAATCTATACAAACTGAAAGAGCAGGTAAACCAGTTTTACTTCTCTATCATCCTGCTGAATCAAAATGAGGCGTTGCTGCTCAGTACGAAAAAACAGTTGGAAGAGAAGCTGAACGAGGTAAGAGCAGGCATCGAATACGGAGTGATCCTGCAATCCATGGCAGATGCTCTGGAGGCAGAATTGATCGGGCTAGGTCAGCGGCTTACCGAAACCCGTGCCGACCGGAGCGGACTTATCCGCATGCTGTCGGAACTCATCTCCTTTGATATCCAGGAAAATGTTACCCTGGTGATGCCTGATCCCGGCATCTCAGACTATACCTATCAGAACAAACGACTGGAAAACGACGTGTTTGAACTTCAAAGAGGTAAACTGGAGCTGATGCAAAGCATGGTTACCACGAAATGGAACCCAAAATTCTTTGCCTTCGGACAGGCGGGAATTGGAAGGCCGGCTTTGAATATGCTCTCCAGCAGCTTCGAGCCATTCTATATTGTAGGTGTCAAACTGAACTGGAACCCACTGAATTGGAATGCCAATAAAAACGAGAAAAAGATCCTGGGCATCCAATCAGACATCCTGCTCACACAGCAAGTCTCTTTCGATAAAAACCTCAAGATCCAGGCAGAGAAAGATCTTTCGGAGATCCAGAAAACAGAGGATGTGATTAAGCAAGATCAAGAAATTATCGCCCTTCGGGAGAAGATCTCGCAATCAGCCTCTTCTCAACTCAATAATGGCGTGATAACCTCCAGCGACTATGTGACTCGTCTTACAGAGGAGCGGCAGTCCAGACTTAGCTATGAAATCCACCGCGTGCAGCTGGTCAAAGCCAAGCTGGCATACTTATATAACCAGGGAAAACTTTAACATTAAAGAAACATCAAAGAGTACCATATGAAAACAAAAAATTATCTGTTCATCCTGATAATCCTTCTTCTTGGAGCCTGTTCCAACAAGGGTGATCAACCTGATGCCTGGGGCACCTTCGAGGCCACTGAGATAACTGTTTCTGCCATGGCCAATGGAAAACTTCTTCAGTTTAATCTCGAAGAGGGAGCGTTGCTGGATTCCGGTCAGATGGTTGGGTTTGTCGACACCACAGACCTCTACCTTAAAAAGTTGCAGGCCATGGGCCAACGCAATGCAACCGCATCGAGGAAAAGCGATTTACAGGCACAAATCGCTGTCCAGGAGCAGAACAAAGATAATGTCCTGATTGATAAAAAACGGGTGGAGAACCTGTTGAAAGCCGGAGCCGCCACCCAGAAACAGATGGATGACATCACGGCCGCCCTCAACATGGTTGACCGGCAGATTGCAGCTATTCAAACCCAGTTCAGCGGGCTTGAAGACCAAATAGGGAGTATCACCCAACAGATTGCCCAGTTGGAAGAGGCAATCAGGAATGCCTACATCATCAATCCGGTTTCCGGAACAGTTGTTGCAAAATTCGCAGAACGTGATGAAGTTGCGGCATTCGGAAAACCGCTATACAAGATTGCAGATCTCACAGAGATGACTCTCCGTGTGTACATCAGCGGTTCACAGCTCCCCCAGGTGATCATCGGGCAGGAGGTCTCAGTCATGTTTGACAAGAATGAAAATGAAAACACTACCACCTCCGGAATTATCAGTTGGGTCTCTCCAACAGCTGAATTTACCCCCAAAACGATCCAGACAAAAGAGGAGCGGGTGAACCTGGTCTATGCGGTCAAGGTCAGGGTAAAAAACGACGGTAGTATGAAAATCGGCATGCCGGGAGAGATCAAACTGATAATTCCGTAATTTCATCCCCTTTAGAATACAAACCCAGTTACAAACCAAAACCAAAACCTATGAAACGAGTTATCATTTCTATTTTTTCCATGCTGGTCCTGCTCCTTGCAACAGGTCCTGGTCTGGTCGCCCAAACTTACCATGCCGACGATATCGTGGGCACATGGCTGAATGAAGAGGGAACCGCACAGGTTGAAATTTTTAAGGTCGGAAGCCAATTTTACGGAAAGATCGTTTGGTTGGAAACACCGAATGACTCCATAACAGGTCTTCCGCGTACCGACAAGGAAAATCCAGATCCGGCTTTAAAGAGCAAGCCACTATTAGGGCTGGTTAACCTGAAAGGATTTGTATTTGACGGGGATGATGAATGGGAAGATGGTAAGATCTACGATCCGAAAAACGGAAAAACTTACAGTTGCAAAATTGAATTCGAAAGTCCGGGAAAGCTGAAGATCAGGGGATTTATCGGGATCTCCCTGCTGGGACGCACGACATACTGGACGCCAGTAAAAAAATGAAAAACGCTGTTGACGTCCGGAATCTTTCAAAGCACTACGGTGATGTGGAAGCCCTGAAGGAGATCTCCTTTTCTGTGGAAAAGGGAGAACTCTTCGGGTTTATCGGTCCGGATGGCGCCGGCAAGACCACGCTATTCCGGATCCTCGCTACCCTGATTCTGGCTGATTCAGGATCTGCCAGGGTGGAAGAATATGAAGTGGTGAAGGATTATAGGAAGATCCGGCAGATCATTGGATATATGCCCGGCCGATTCTCGCTTTACCAGGATCTCACTGTGGAAGAGAACCTCCGCTTTTTTGCCACTATTTTTAAGACCACTATCGAGGAAAATTACGACCTGGTGAAAGATATATACAGTCAGATCGAACCGTTTAAAACACGGAAAGCGGGTCAACTGTCAGGTGGAATGAAGCAGAAACTTGCTCTCTCCTGCGCCCTGATCCACAAACCGGAGGTTCTCCTCCTGGATGAGCCAACCACCGGAGTGGATGCTGTTTCACGACAAGAGTTCTGGGAGATGCTCAAACGACTTAAAGCCCAGGGGATCACCATTGTGGTCTCCACCCCCTATATGGATGAAGCAAGTCTCTGCGACCGGGTTGCCCTGATCCAGGATGGATCTATCATGCAGATCAGTACGCCAGATTCGGTAGTTAAAGCTTATCCCATGGGACTCTTCTCAGTGACAGCAACCGACATCTATCAGTTGCTACATGATCTGCAAAATCTGCCTCATGCCCGTAGTGTTTTCGCCTTTGGCCAAGCTGCACATCTATCTTTCAAAAAAGGCAAATTGAGTAGTGCCGATGTGGTCGGGTTCCTCCGGGAAAAGAAACATGAGGAGGTTCACGTTGAAGAGATCAAACCATCTATTGAAGATTGTTTTATGGAGTTGATGCAGACCCCAAATAGCGAAACAGCGAAGCGAAATGTCCAGCATTCATGAATACCGGTGAAAATATTATCGTCGTTAAAGATCTTGTAAAAAAGTTCGGGAGTTTCGTGGCTAACGATAATCTGACTTTTAATGTGAAGAGAGGCGAGATATTCGGGTTCCTCGGGGCCAACGGAGCTGGTAAAACCACCGCTATCCGTATTCTCTGTGGACTCTCATTCCCCACTTCGGGAGAGCTGTCGGTTGCCGGATACAATGTGTATACACAACGTGAAAAGATCAAGCAGAACATTGGTTATATGAGTCAGAAGTTCTCCCTGTACGATGACCTGACCATCTTTGAGAATATTCGCTTTTATGCTGCTATTTATGGATTATCCAAAAAAGAGATTGACCAGCGTGCCGGCATCCTTATAAAAAAACTGAATCTGGAGGAGGCCAGAAACAAACTGATCCGTGAAATTCCATTGGGATGGAAACAAAAACTGGCTTTTTCGGTAGCGATCATCCACGATCCTAAGATTGTATTCCTTGATGAACCAACCGGTGGCGTCGACCCTATTACCCGACGTCAGTTCTGGGATATGATCTACGAGGCGGCCCGAAACGACATCACGGTATTTGTGACGACACACTACATGGATGAAGCCGAATATTGTGACCGTGTATCCATCATGGTCGACGGTCGGATTGCAGCGCTGGACACACCTGTTGCTTTGCGGGAAAAATACCATGCAAGAAATATGAACGAGGTTTTCCTGAAATTGGCCAGGGCCAAAATTGTGGAGGGGATATGAAGCGGTTCTGGGGATTTGTGGTGAAAGAGTTTCTGCACATTTTCCGGGATTATCGCACCCTGTTGATCCTCTTTGGCATGCCGGCAGTACAGCTGGTCCTTTTTGGTTTTGTGATCACCAACGAGATTAAGGATGCCAGGTTTGCGGTTCTGGATCTATCCAAAGATGAGACCACCCGGCAGATCACCGAGAAGATCACCTCCTCCGGGTATTTCCAACTCGATCGTAACCTACACACCTACAATGAAATTGAAGAAGCATTCCGTGAAGGTGATATCCGTTTGGTTGTAGTATTTGAACCCGATTTCGCCCAACGACTCGAGAGAGAAGGCGTGGCTCATGTGCAGCTGATCGGTGATGCATCCGATCCAAATACCGCCAGTATTCTTGTGAGTTATGCCTCCGGAATTCTAAACAATTACCTGCTATCGATGAACTCTGAGGCGATTCCTTTGCAGATCCATCCTGAGACCCGAATGATGTATAACCAGGAGCTCAAAGGGGTCTTTATGTTCGTACCCGGCCTGATGGCGATGTTGTTGATGCTGATTTCGGCACTGATGACTTCCATCTCCATCACCAGGGAGAAGGAGCTGGGAACAATGGAATTACTCCTGGCTTCCCCACTTCGACCCATGCAGATCGTGGCGGGAAAAGTCTTTCCTTACGTCTTCCTTGCATTCATCAATGCCTGCATTATCATCCTGTTAGGATGGGCCGTGTTTGGCGTTCCTGTTCGTGGAAGTGTCGGGCTTTTGCTATTTGAAAGCTTTCTCTTCATTACCATGGCATTATCGCTTGGTATCCTGATTTCATGTGTCACAAACAGCCAGCAACTGGCAATGATGATTTCTTTGGTTGCCCTAATGCTACCCACAATCCTTTTAAGCGGGTTTATCTTTCCCATTGAGAACATGCCGAACGTTCTGCAGTGGTTCTGTCATATCATGCCACCTATGTATTTCATCATTATTATTAAAAGCATCATGCTGAAAGGCAATGGCCTCTTTTTTATCTGGAAAGAGACACTGATTCTTTTTGGTTTTACACTTTTCTTCATCTTTCTGAGTGTCAAAAAGTTTAAAATCCGACTGGACTGATCATGAGAACGATACTCTATATCATACAGAAAGAGTTCATCCAGGTATTCCGAAACAAGCGGATGTTACCCATTATTTTTGTGCTTCCCATCGTACAGTTATTGATCCTCGTCAACGCCGCTACGTTTGAGATGAAACAGATCAACATGGCGGTGGTGGATATGGATCTCTCCAGCTCTTCCCGCCAGCTTACCAGTAAATTCCAGGGTTCACCCTTTTACCGGATCATCAGTGCACCCTTTTCTTATAGTGAAGCCAACTTACTGATGCAAAAGGGCGATGTGGATGTTATCATTCAAATACCATACGGATTTGAAAAAGATCTTATCAAAGAGAAAAACACCCAGGTCCAGCTCATTGTCAACGCCATCAACGGTGCGACAGCCGGACTAATTAACGCCTATTCCACCAATATCATCCTGGACTTCAACCGTGAGATCCTGATAGAATGGCTGAACCCTTCTGAGATGGGCGGCATCCGGAGAATCGTTACAGAGACAAGCTACTGGTACAATCCCAAGCTCAACTATACCACCTATATGGTTCCCGGAATCCTGGTTCTTCTGGTAACCATTATCGCATTACTTCTCTCTGGAATGAACATCGTTCGGGAAAAAGAGATTGGAACGATTGAACAGATCAATGTAACGCCAATTAAAAAGATTGAGTTCATCGCAGGGAAACTACTCCCATTCTGGATCATTGCCCTTTTTGAACTGGCATTTGGACTGGTTATTGGGAAATTACTTTTCAATATTCCTATCGAAGGAAGTTTATGGCTGATCTTTCTCTCGGCAAGTGTCTATCTTTTTGTAATTTTAGGCTTTGGATTGCTAATCTCCACAATGACTAACACACAACAGCAATCGATGCTTGTATCGTTCTTTTTTATGGTGGTCTTCATCCTGATGAGCGGATTATTCACGGCGATTGAAACTATGCCTCTCTGGGCACAACGGGTAGATTTAGTGAATCCGCTCGCGTATTTCATTAAAATCATGCGGATGGTCATGTTGAAAGGGTCCTCTTTTGCCGATATCAGCACCCTTTTTTATAGCCTTGTTGTTTATGCTGTGCTGATCATCAGTCTGGCCATCTGGAGATACCGGAAAGTAGCTTAAACCTCATTATATCAACTGGATTCGATATAGTAAATGGTTCCTTGGAGGAGCGTTGATCATTACAGTAACATTGATCATGGCCGTTGCGTTCGCTCTCTATATCTCCCCCAGAGAGGAGGTGCCGAAAGGTGCTATCCAATACATCAAAGACCGCGGTCAACTGGTTGCTGTTCTCGAACCAAATACGCTGGACTATTTTATCTATAAGGGAGAAGCATTTGGCTTCGGACTGACTCTGCTACAAGAGTTCAGCATGTATCTTGAGGTTCCTCTCAAGATTATTGCTTGCAGTACCGTCTCACAAGCCTATTACTATCTTGACTATCATGTAGCCGACATCATGGCCTATGACCTGCCGGTAACCCGTTTGGGGAAAAACCTGGCTCAATTCTCCTCCCCGCTTTTTAAAACAAGCCTTGTATTGGTACAGCGTTCTCCCTGGTCTGGAAAACAAGATTCAGGTTATTCATTTATTACTTCCCTGAAAGAGTTGAAAAATGACACGGTAGTGGTCCAGAGAAATGCGTTTCTTCAACCCCTATACGACCGGTTTCTTTCGAAAGCAGGAAGAGATGTATATCTGAAAGAGGTTCCGGCAACCCTTGAAGAACTCTTCAGAATGGTTACGGAGGATTCGATCCGTTATACTCTCTGTCCCGAAAACCTGGCGATGGTACTGAACCAGGCTTACAGAAACGCCGATATCACCCTGTTGGCTACTAAAAGCTATCAGATGGCCTGGGTGTTGAATCACTCTTCCGATTCCCTGCTTGCGATCCTGGATTACTGGCTCGATTCCATTGCGAGCAAGCGGTTAATACATAAAACCTACCGGCAAATCTACCATAACCCACGTGTTGTAAACCATTTCAGAAGCGATTATTTTTCCCTCGTAAGCAACCGAATCTCTCCCTGGGATGAGCAACTTCAGCATTCCAGCAAACTTTTCTGGTGGGATTGGCGATTGGTCGCCTCGCTAATGTATACAGAGTCTAATTTCGTTCCCGGGCTTACTTCCCATAAAAATGCTTATGGGCTGATGCAGATGATCCCCGAAACCGCGGAGATCTATGGATTGGATACGGCATCCTCTGTATCGCATCAGATTATAGCCGGGATCAAGTACCTGAAGTGGATCGATCGGCAGCTGCCACCCGAGATCAGGGATCCGCGCGAGCGGGCCAGTTTCACACTTGCAGCCTACAATGTAGGCATTGGACGGGTACTATCACTCCGGAAGAAAGCGGAAGAGTTCGGAAAAGATCCCAACCGATGGCATGGGAATGTTGAATACTACCTTCTCAGGCGTTCCGATACCGATCCTTACGGACATGCCGATACACTCCGGGAGTTTCCTGTGAACTACGCAATGGATGGATATGTAGATGGAATCATCAACCGGTACTACCACTACCTGAACCTGGTTCCCGATTGATGTCGTTCAGGAAAAAATTGCAGATCTCCCTGATAGTCTCTTCCAGAGGGATGAATTCAATGCCAATCCTTTCCCGTATTTTTTTATTGGAATAAGTATAAACCTGTGTTGTAGTAATAGCCATTTCACGTGTTACTTCTGGTTTCGAACGCATGAAAAAGCTCCGGACTGCCTCTACCCTCCAGGCTATCTGAGTTAGGGCAGGAGGTATATTAACAGACGGAGCCGGCCTGTCCAAATATTTTGACATCAGGGTAAAAACCTGCTGGTAAGAGAGATTATCGGCAGATACAATAAAACGTTCACCAAACGCATTCTGCTCCATAACTCCGATCATCGCCCGGGCAACATCTCGTGCATCTACATACCCATTGACTCCCCGAGTATAGTAATTCAGTCCTTTGTATACCAAACGGAATAGCCCTGAGTTATCATCCCAGAAACCAGGCCCCAGAATTACTGAAGGGTTGATGATAACCGCATTCAAGCCTTCGGCAACGCCTCTCCACACCTCCTGTTCGGCTCCATACTTACTTTGTGAATAGACCGAATTCTTTTTTGAAGGCACCCAAAAAGTATCTTCATTACTCTCCCCGTCATTCTCAGCTCTTCCAAGTGTTGCCACTGAGCTGACATAGCAGAATTTGGCCATCTTCTTTTCGAGCGCCAGGTTCACCAGGTTAGCTGTACCTTCAATATTTACCTTAAGCATCTGCCTATGATCCTTCGGATAAAACGAAACGACAGCCCCTGAATGATAGATCTCGGAGACTCCATTCAGGGCTTGTGCTATAACTCCGCTATCCAGCAAATCGGCCTCCACCCATTCTATTTTGGAAAATAGCTCATCCGGATTATCTGCATAGTATGAGAATACCTTTCTTGCCATCTCTTTTTTGCCGGCATTCCTGTAAATGGCCCTGACTGGCTTATCCAGCTTTACAAGATCAAGTAAGAGGTGTGAGCCAAGCAAGCCTGTTCCTCCTGTAACGAGAATCATACGAGTTGAGTTTGGGACAAAAGTATTGAAAAATGAGGTTATCCTCGCAATTATTGCCGGCTGTTGTTGTCTAACTCGGATAGTATTGCCATTTTTGTACTTCAGAAAAAACCAAAAACCAAAACCATGATCAAGAAATTTTTACCCCTCCTTTTCGTCGGCCTTTTGTTTGCTTTTGCTTGCAACCAGGGACCTAAAGAGACCGCAGAAGAAGTCACTGTTGACACTGTTCTGTTAGCTGTTGCCACCTTTGATACTGCTGCTCCTTATTTTGTTGACCAGCCTGTTTGGATCGAAGGAACTGTTTACCACACATGCAAGCATGGTGGAAAAAGGATGTTCCTTGTCGATGGAAACGACAGCGTAATGGTGGAAGTAACCACCGGTCCGGATATCGTCATGTTTGATGAAGCTCTTGTTGGTAGTCGGGTGAATGTACTTGGGATCCTGAAAGAAGAGCGTATCGATGAGAAATACCTCAATGAGTGGGAAGCTGAAGTAATGACTCCGGAAGAAAATCATGAAGCCGGCTTGCACGAAGGAACCAAAGGACACGAAGATCAGCCGAAAGAGGCTAAACTCGAGCAAATCAATGCGTTGCGTGCTCAGATTAAAGATAGTGGCACCGATCACCTTTCGTTCTTCTCCATTGAAGCGATCTCGGTTGAAGAGATTCCTGTTGTGGAAGATGAAACGATCGTCATCGAAGAAGAATAATAACGTTCAGTAGACTTGCAATCTCTGAAAGAAGGGACAAAGGAAAAGAGGCACGAAGGCACAATTGATTATGTGTTTTTGCGCCTAAAACTATTACTCACCCACCCCAATGAAAAGAAAAACCCTTCGCCGCTGGAACAATGCCCTGCACCGGGATATTGGTTACCTGGCCTTCGGATTGACTATCATCTACGCGATCTCTGGCATCGTTCTGAACCATTTCAAATCGGGGGATTTTCAACATCCTGATTACGGTAAAAAATACGAGGACTTCAAGGTACAATTACCCGCTAACGGAGTGCCTGATAAAACGTTTGCGCTATCAATCCTTAAACAAGTGGACCAGGAAGACGAGTATAAAAGTCATGTTGCCGGAAATGGCTATGTGCAGATCTTCTTCAACAACGGATCCGTTTATGTAGACCTTACGACCGGCGAGGCCCAATTGGAGAAGAAAACTCCCCGGTATATCCTGAAAGAGTTTAACCTGCTGCATTACAACAATATAAAGAAGTGGTTTACCTGGTTCTCTGATGTCTACGCCGCCGCCTTGATTATTCTTGCCATCACCGGACTTTTCATTCTTCGTGGAAAGAATGGTATTCTGAAACGGGGAGCCTGGCTCACTGCAGCAGGCATCATCATCCCGGCGATCATTATTCTGCTTTACGCCTGACGCCTGGTGCCTGATGCCTGATCCTATTTCCCTAATCCTTAAAAATTTTTACAAAAAAACTTGACTTCTGCAAAAAAATGTACTATTATTGCAGAATCATTTTGATATCGTTTTGATATCTTAAATTTTAAACCAATGGAAAAAGAAAAACTTACCTCTCCCGTTTCAGGGTATCTGGGCGTAATCAGCCTGCTGGTATTGATTACACTGGCAGTACTTAATTTTGTGATGTACACGAATCAAGTCTGGGCGATTGTTTTAGGGATCATCTGTATTGCTCTCGCGATTTTCATCCTCCCGGGGTTTCTGGTGATCAACCCGAATGAATCGGCCGTTTTAGTTCTTTTCGGTGCTTACAAAGGAACCTTAAAAAGGAATGGCTTCTTCTGGTTGAACCCATTTTTGGTCAGGAAGAAAATTTCGCTTCGGGCCCGCAATCTCAACAGCGAACCTATCAAGGTCAACGACAAAATCGGCAATCCGATCATGATCGGGGTTGTGCTTGTATGGCAGGTGAAAAATACCTACAAAGCTGCTTTCGAGGTAGATGATTACACGCACTTCGTTGAAATTCAGAGTGAAGCTGCTATCCGCAAACTCGCCGGCCATTATCCATATGACAACTTCGAAGATGATCATGCTGAGATTACCCTTCGTTCTGGTGGTGAAGACGTCAACCATCAGCTGGAGGATGAACTTACCCAGCGTCTGGCTATCGCCGGGATCTTTGTGATGGAAGCCCGAATCAGTTACCTGGCTTATGCTTCAGAAATCGCCGGTGCCATGTTGCGCCGCCAACAGGCCACTGCTATCGTAGCAGCCCGTCATAAGATCGTTGAAGGAGCTGTATTAATGGTTGAAATGGCCCTTCAGGAACTCAGCAAGAAAAATGTAGTTGACCTCGATGAAGATAAAAAAGCTGTGATGGTTAGCAACCTGATGGTGGTCCTATGCTCCGATAAGGATGCCACACCAGTTCTGAACACTGGAACCCTTCATCAATAAAAATCTCTATGTCGAAGAAGAAAGTATTTATGCTTCGACTCAATCCGGACGTCTATGCCGCCCTCGAAAAGTGGGCGGCAGACGAGTTCCGGAGTGTGAATGGCCAGGTTGAGTGGATTCTCGACAAAGCGTTGAGAGAGAGTGGTAGGGGCCCAAAGAAAATCGAAAAAGATGATATTCAGAAAAAGAAACAACCTTGAACTTAACAGACCCACTCTCAAAATTGAAATGGGTCCTGCCGACTTGATCCTGGAGATCCTGGCGATTGTCGGTTTGCTCTGTTTTTTTGGCTTTACGCTCTATTCTATCACAAGGGTGCCTGATTCAGTACCCACACATTTTAATGCCAGGGGGAACCCGGATGACTACGGCAGTAAAACGTTCCTCTGGATGCTTCCAGTAATTGCCTTTGTCGTATATAGTATTCTGTCACTTGTTGTCCGCATCCCCGAGAAATCCAACTATCCGGTAACAATTACGCCAGCCAATGCCCGCAGGCAATATACCTTAAGAATCCGACTTTTAAGATACCTGAAGGTGGCGATAGTCCTGATGTTCTTTTTTATCAGTTATAAAACAGTAATGGTTGCACAGGCCAACTCATCCGGACTGGGAATTTGGTTCCTTCCTGTTTTCCTTGGGATCATCCTGATTCCTCTCATCATCTATTTCATCCTGGCACAACGCAATCATTTGTAGGAGCGGGTTCAGAACCTGCCCCTACTTTATAATGTTGCTGTAAAGAAACCTCTTTATCTTCTGGGTGGGCGTTTTCTGAAAAGGCTCCTGCTGGTTAACTACAGATTGTACCTTTGAGAACTTGTTAACTCTGGAATTAATATACACTTTCAACTCGACCTTTAGCTCTTCAATCTTGTGTTCAACATAGGATGTGACCTCCTGCTTCATGTGAAGGTACTTCTCTTCAATCTCAGCTTTGTTGAAGTGGACCAAGGCTACTAGTTTCCCTTTTTGTTCAATCACCAGGGACTCGGCAACGTGCTTGAAATTGTTGATAACCGATTCAATCTCTTCAGGGTAGATATTCTCTCCGCCAGCACCAAGTATCGTATTCTTTTTTCTCCCTTGAATAAAGAGAAATCCATCTTTATCAAAAATCCCCAGGTCTCCTGTTTTCAGCCAGCCATCAGGCGTGATCATCTCTGCAGTCAGATCAGGCTCTTTGTAGTAACCAAGCATTACATTCGCTCCTTTTGCCCAAATCTCCCCTTCTCCGGTTATAGGATCAGGGTCATGAATCTTCAGGGCCACCTCTTCCAGAGCAGGTCCGGTTGATTGAAGACGGGTATTACTGGGACTACAACCCGCAAGCAATGGCGATGTTTCAGTTAACCCATATCCAATTGCATAAGGGAATCGGGCTTCAATGAGGAATTTTTCAACGGTTGAACTCAGCTTTGCACCACCTATTCCAAAGAATCGCAACTCCCCTCCAAATGTCTCAAGCAGTTTTTTTCCAGCGATTCGGTTCAGCTTTTTCCGTATGAGAGGGATGCGGTAGATCATTCGTATGATCCTCTTTTCGGTGAAAGCAGGCCGAATCTTATTCCGGTAGATTTTTTCAATAATCATTGGGACTGTAAGCATGAAAGTAGGCTTCACTTCCAATAAGGCAGGCAGCAGAATTGAAGGTGTAGGAAGCCCCCCCAGGTAGTATACACAGGCGCCGTTGATCATAGGCAGGATCAGCCCTACGGTATTCTCGTAGGAATGGGATAGAGGCAAAACAGAAAGGAATCTGTCGGTTTCATAAATTGGTATAATCTTACTTCCCTTCAAGGCAGTAAAGCAGATATTCTTGTGCGAGAGCATAACCCCTTTTGATTTTCCGGTAGTTCCTGAGGTATATATGATCGCTGCAAGGTCACTCTCTTTGACATCGTACCTCTTCAGGGATTCGCTCTCTTTATTACTTATTTTTGCAACGTTGTCAGTTCCGGTCACCTGGAGATCTTCAACCAGGATGCGGTTTGGAATTATCTCATCCAGCGAAGGGTTAAGCTTTGATTCAAGTCCGGCTGAATAAAAAATTGCTCTGGACTCCGAATGGATGAGGATATTCTGGACCTCCATTGCATGAAAATCGGGGAGTATGGGAACCGCAATCGCCCCCATGAATGTGATGGCATAGTAACAAATCGCCCAATTCGGGGAGCTCGTACTAAGAATAGCAACCTTGTCACCTGGCTGAATCCCCAGTCCTTCCAATAGGCCGATAACCCCATCTATTTTCTGCTCCAGCACCCTGTAGGTAATTGGAGGTTGCCCGACAAGCGCTAGTGCCGGTCGGTGTCCGAAATTTCGGACGGTTTCTGCAAATAACCCTGGAAGTGTCATGGAATGATGTTGGGGATGAGAGTACAAAGATAAACATTAAAATAAGTATTTTTACTTATTAATAATCGTTCGGCAATTAAAAACATTTTCAGCTATGCGAATCAATGAAATCCGCGGTACTAAATATACTCCCGTTTGGCAACGAAATTATTATGAACATAATATCAGAAGCCAGGACTCATTGAAAAAAATCGAAATAAATTTAAACTATGAAAATTAAACCCTGGGGCATCATTATTTCCCTATTTTCAATCAC
>CAYUZX010000023.1:38317-43194 GCA_964449285.1 uncultured Prolixibacteraceae bacterium | reverse complement strand
TCCCGGCAATACGTGCTTCTGCACAGGCAGTGGAAGCCAGCATGATCGTACTGGGCTTCCGGGTAACAAAATCTCTCTTTTCAGCACAATCTCCGACTGCGAATATATCCGGATCTTCTGTCCTCATATACTCATCAACCTTGATAAAATTTTTGGAGCTGATGGGTAAACCTGCTTCTGCGGCCAGTCTTGTATCGGGGTTGTACCCAACGGATACAATCACTGCTTCTGCGTCAATGACATCTCCATTCTCCAATTCCACCCCCTTCACCACTGTTTCTCCCTGGATCGATTTCACTCCCATGCCCTTTAAAACCGTGATACCTCTTTCACGTAGCAGGATTTCAACCCGTTCCGAAATTTCCCTGTCAAATGCAAGTCCAAGGATATATGGTAATTTTTCGATCAGAGTAACCTCTTTTCCTGCTTTACGGAGTTCATCCGAAAGTTCAACCCCAATGAATCCCGCTCCGATCACTGCAATCTTTTTAAAATCCCGGATTGTCTTCTGCATGACATCCAGATATTCCTTATTCTTTGGAACCGTGAATACCTCTTTCATCGGCAGGTTCCTCATCCATACAGGCATTTTAGGTTGTGATCCGGTAGCAATCACAAGTTTTTCATATTCCACTGTCTCTCCCGTTGCAAGGGAAACCCGTTTATTTGTTTTGTCAATCGCCGTCACCGTATCATTTATCATTTGAATCCCCATGGTTTCAAACATTTTTTCCGCGGGCAACAGGTCATTCTCACTGGTTCCGACGGATCCGAAAATATATGGTATTCCGCACGGAATAAGCGTTTTTGTCTGCCTGGTAATCACAGTAAACGATTTCTCCTTGTAAATTCGCTTTCCGGTAGTCGCAGCCACCAATCCGGCAGCGCTAGATCCGATAATCAATACATCTGTTTTCATCTTTTTATACTAAGTTTAAAGTTTTATTCTCTTAATTTCCAGAATTCCGTTCCGAGAGTTTCTTTTCAAGCGCACTAACCTGACCCTTGAGAATGTGAATCTCATCCCAAAACCTCCTCCATTTCCCGTCCGAAACCCCGGCCAGGTTCTCCTTGAGTGTTGTTGTATCCCGGTGTGTCATTTCCGACACAACGTCCCATTTTTCTTCCATTCACTGTACCAAGTCCTTCAGAACCTGTTCTGTCACCTCGGGGATAATTGCCTCCTTTTTTTTATTGGTTTTTAGTAAATCTATACTGTCCGCAACATCTGCCATGTCCAAACCCTCCAGCCAGACTGATCAACTCTTTGGATTGGCATTCCGGACATTCAACTAATTTCGTATTTATGTCAGTTTTGAACATATACCCACATTGTGAACAGCGGATGATGTTAGTTCGAAAATGAATACTCCCTCCTTCCACTACCAGTCGATTTCCTTCAATTATCAATTTGGCAATTGTTTTCCTTGCCTCTTCAATCAGTCTCGAAAAAGTTGATCGTGAAATCTCCATCTCTTGCGCTGCCTCTTCATGTGATAATCCAATATAATCAGCAAGACGAAAAGCCTCATAGGCATCAATTGACAAGGAAACAAAATTCAAATCACGACCATAAATACCCACAGGTTTGAATTCGGCAAACAAAGGAGGTTCATGTACAATTCGTTCATTTTTTGGTCGAGACATAAACTTTTTTCTGCAAATATAACGAACATATGCTCATAATACAACCCGTTGAGCATTTTTTTTACATCCTAAGAATTGAGATGGAACCGAGATATGAAAGGCGGCTTATTTAGGGGGATAGATAGGGGTTATTTCTGTAGATTATTGATTATCAAGGAGTCTGCTATTCGCTTCCCGGCTACAACATCCTTGATCATGTCATTCGGGATCGTTGGAGAAAGAACTTTCAGATGTGGTCCATCGTTCTGTGGCATCTGTCCCAATAAAAACCCCTGAATCACTCATGGCCCCGATGTAAGATTCCAGGTTTGCCAGTGCAGCGTCCTGATGCCATTGGTTGAGCAAAGCCTGCAGTTCAGCTTCAGTATTATTCCGTTTTTAAACATCCGGATTTATTGGATTGCAACCTGTTATTACTATTGCCAGCAAGGAAGATATCAGGAGGATATAGTGCAATTGTTTCATAGGATCTACTGTGGTTATTTTTTTATAACAACCAATTTCCTAATGGCCGATTGACTTCCATTACTTATCCTGCAGAAATAGACTCCCTGCGGAAGATGGCTGATATCATAGGTAACCTTTGGGTTTCCGGAAGGAATCATCTCTTTCATCACATGAATCCCACGCAAGTCAACGATCTCCAATTCTGCTAACTGCCAACTGTCAACTGCCAACTGCAGACTGACAACTGAGCTTGCCGGATTGGGGTACATAGCCACATCGAGTCCATCGGCAGACTGCAGATTGATCCCAGCGATCGGGTAGCTCTGGGTAGATACCCAGGTTTGGTTCATGACAGCGCCTCCAGATTCGCCACCGAAAATCAGCACCTTGTAACTATCTGCCAGAGTGATGCCCCGGAGACCATCCCCTCCGCCATCCTTATACAGGGCTGCATCGCCGCCAGCCACCGGTTGAGGTAATAGTTGCTGTCGCTGGATCACTTCGCCGGTTGCTGTATTGTACTCATAAACGAGATCACTATCCTCTCCCTGTCCATCATGCCCTCCGAAAATGAAGATCACCTCCTCATTCAGGTTATTAAGCACATTGATATGGCTGGCATATCCCCGCAGGGGCAGTCCTCCTGTGGTTACCCCCCAGGTTCCATTTTCGAACTGATAATAGACCATTACGTTCGGTTCCCCGAAAACAATCATCGCTTGATCCCCAATCACAAATGCAAGTTGGTGGCTATAGGCTCTTGGGCAATCTCTCAGCTTGGTGTATCCTGTGGATGAACATGACCAGAAGTCCCTGAGATTGTAGCCATCAGAATCGGTACCGCCCAGGATCCCCATGCTGCCATCCGGCATCGGCACGATTGCGTGTCCGAACCTTGCAGAAGGCCGGTTTCCCGGGATGGTAGGCTGGTCCCATCGGTTCAGGTAAAGATCGTATGTCCACATGTCGTCCAGGGGACCGTTTTCTCCCAATCCGCCATAAATGTACATCTTGTCACCGCTGATCCAGGCTTCATGTTCCATACGTGCCGGAGGGGGATCGTTCTGAGGGGTGATCTCATTCCAATCGTTTTGTTCAAATACAAAGAGATCGTTAAACAAATCCTGTTCCGGGACTCCACCTCCAAAAAGAAGGACCTTTCCTTCAGGCGTCGTAGCCATGCTGTGTCCTTCACGAGGGGAAGGTGTGTTGGGAGGGTTCAATACCTGCCAGTCCTGGGCAATCAGATCTCCCATAAACAGGGTGAGGAAGATTGCAGTAATCATACCTTTGTGTTTCATAAGACTGATGTTTAGATTGATATACACAACACAAATATAACAACAATTTCTATATGCACCATTTCACTATTTGGGTCCGCTTGGCTCTGGTTCGCTCCGGTTCGCTACCTCGCTATTTCGCTATTTATTCGGAAGATTGTTTATTTCAAAGGCGCTCATGAATGTTTCGCATTTCGCTACTTTTGTATCATGAAAATCGAAATCATCAACATCGGCGATGAAATTCTCATTGGCCAGGTGATCAACACCAATGCAGCCTGGATGGCGGAGGAGCTGAACCGGAATGGATTTAAAGCTTTTCAGTTTACCGTAATTTCCGACAACCGTGAACATATCCTGCAAGCCCTGGAGGATGCATTGAACCGGGCAGATGTGGTCCTGATCAGTGGAGGCCTTGGACCTACCAAAGACGACATCACGAAAGAGACCATCTGCGAATTCTTTGACACTAAATTGGTCTTTAATGAAGATGCATACGAAAACATTGAAGCCTTTTTTGCCAGAAGGGGGATAGAGGTAACCGAAGTAAACCGAAAACAGGCCGAGCTCCCTGAGAGTTGTATGTCCCTTCCCAACAGGATGGGGACGGCAAGGGGGATGTGGTTGGAACGAAGGACGAAAGACGAAGGACGAAAGACGAGGGACGAAGAGAAAAAAGCGAAAAGCGAGCTGCCAACTGCCAACTGCCAACTTCCAACTGCCTTCGTCTTCCTTCCCGGCGTTCCATTTGAGATGAAGGACATGTTTACCCGTGAAGTTATTCCACGGCTAAAGGAACGGTTTACTCCACAGGCTATTTTTCATAAAACTGTTTTGACTCAAGGCTTGGGTGAATCATTTATGGCCGATATCATGAAGGAGTGGGAAGAGAGCCTGCCTGAGCATATCAAACTGGCCTATCTGCCCCAACCTGGGATCGTCCGTCTCCGGCTCACCGCTATCGGTTCGGATGAGGAGGCGCTTCAGCAAGAGGTTGAGTCTGAGATTTTCAAACTCCAACAACTCATCCCCGAACTCATCTTCGGGTACGATACCGATACCCTTGAGACCATTGTAGGGCAACTGCTGATGCAGCAAAAGAAAACCCTGGCAATTGCTGAAAGCTCTACTGGAGGATATCTCTCGCACCTCGTCACATCAATCTCTGGTAGCTCCATTTGGTTTCAGGGCTCCGTTGTGGCCTATTCCAACCGCGCTAAGGAAGATCTTCTCTATGTGAAAAAAGACACCCTTGAGAGCCACGGCGCTGTGAGTGAGCAGGTGGCGCTGGAAATGGCCCTGGGCGCCCGTGGGCGTTTCCGAACCGATTACGCCATAGCCACCACCGGTATCGCCGGACCCTCAGGTGGCACTCCCGACAAACCAGTCGGGACAGTCTGGATCGGAATCGCCACTCCTGATGGTGTTTTTGCAAAGCATTTTCTTTTTGGTGATAACCGCGAGCGGAATATTCGACGGACTGCGCTGACGGCGTTGAATTTG
>CAYUZX010000023.1:23069-38217 GCA_964449285.1 uncultured Prolixibacteraceae bacterium | reverse complement strand
TTCGTCGATTCTTTTAACCTTTTTATCGAAATCGCTTGACTTTGGTGATTCAATAGTTATATATTTGTAAACTTCATTTTTTATGAAGTATATAAAAAGTTGAATATCATGAGTAATCGATCAAAGTTAAGAATGTCAGTCGGACTCTTCTACCCCATAGCCATGATCTGCTGCTACATCATTGCCATCGCCGAATGGGGTATCCGCTCGTGGCTGATCCAGGATGGAATGGATATCAACCAGATGCCCTTTCTTACCTATTATATATGCGGTGCCTTCTTCTTCGGCATAGGTATCTTCCAGTGGTCCAAATACCGCCTCTGGATTTACCTGGTAATTGGCATCCTGGTAGGTTTTTTGTGCGTACAGGGTCCGGTAATGATCACCTCCGACTATTTCTTCACCAAAGCCAGCTATTTTATCACCCTTTTTGTCCTTGCACTCTTCGTTATCCTCAACTGGTCAACACTCTACGGCCAGGAGCGTTACGAAATTAATTCACGGAGACTGCTCAAACTGGCTGCAGAGCAGATTGTTGAAACGGTTGATGGCTTTACCGACCGTCCATTCTCTGCCGGAGGGATCAACGCATCAAAGGAAGAGTTACTGGGATTCTCCAGATTCCTGGAAGGGAAGTATGTAACCAGGGTATTTCACGAGGATAACACAGTTTTCCTGACTTTTTCTCTGAACCGAAGTCTCCTTACCGTTGTTAATCCACGTGATGTGAGTCATATTGCCATCCATGACACAGGAACCATGACCATTTTTATCTCGAAAGTTGATTACCGTCAATATCGCAAAACATACAACTTCAACCAGCTTTGCCATTCTCTCGGCGAAGTAATCAAACGGTTTATGGAATATTATAAAGAAGGACTGGAAGGACGGATCACCACCGAACTGAAAACAGCCAGATAACTGGAAAATCACAATGTCCAAGCACCAAATTTCAACTAAATATCAATACTTAAGAAATCAACAACCAAATAACAAACACATGAATTACAAAGTACACCGGTTAGACATCAATATGTATCAGGACCAACAAATGTTGGAACGGTTTCTGAACAGCCTGAAAGGAGAGGTAATCTCCATCATTCCAAACGTGGCCAAAACAACCTTAGCCCAGATCTATGGCGTAACCAGGAAAATTGATTTTTTACTGGTTGTAGAGAAGATCTAAGATGAGGAAACATAAAATAGAACGCTAAAAAAGAGACCAATGAAAACTTTACACGTATTTATCTGCTTTGTACTGCTTGCTTTCATCCTTCCTAAATGTGCAAGTGGACAACAGGAACAAACCGTTAAATCGGGGGAGAAAACAATCTATTATGGTGTGGAGATTAATGATGTCCTCTGCGGATATGCAAAGGTGACATCAGTTCCGGAAGAACAAGATGGAAAAACGATCGACAAGCTAGAAGGTATTGTTTCCCTTAAACTCTCTGTACTGGGTGGAGGTATGGACCTGAAAATTACATATTTCTATCTTTCGGATCCGGCATCTGAACAGTTCTTTTATAACACCACGACGGTGGAAACCGGTGGTACAAAAATGGACTTTACTTCTGAAGTTCTCCACGACACCATCTACTTTGAGTCAGTATCAGCAAAAGAGACGAAAAAAATCCCCGGCGCAAAAGATCTCATCATGGAAAATCCGCTTACTACAATCCATATTGTTAAGGATTTTATTAAGGGGAACGCCACAGAGAAAACCTACAGTTTCTACGATCCGGCCCGGGGAGAGATCCAGGAGAAAACCTATACCCGGATTGGTGAAGATCAGCTGGTACTTGCCGGCACTACCTACCAATGCCTGCTTCTTGAGGAGATAACTCCTGGTTTGGGTGTTAAAGCAAAACAATGGTACGATATCGCAACCGGTCTCAATGTACAGACCATGTTCACAAACCGGAAGATCTTTATTAGCGATCCATCCGTTGTTAAACGCATTACAACAGTGAACATGGATGACATCCTCTTTGCCAAAGTAAATACCAAAATCTCAAATATCCACGGCATCGAGTACATGAAAGTGAAAGGAAAAATTGAATCACAGGGGGAAGAAATCACAGCGGAGAGCCTGAGTCACCTGGGACAGACATTTACAGGGACAGTCACCGACAACCTGATTGAAGGGGTTTTTGAAATGACAGCCACAAAGTATGACGGGACCAACGCACCTCCCTTTCCTCCTGACTTTTCAGGCGATCCTGACCTTAAGGAGTTTCTGGTACCGGAGAACATGATTGAGTCAGATGATCCGGTGCTGGTAAAGAAAGCAACTGAAATTACTGAAGGGTCGTCAGATTCCTGGGAAGCAGCCAAACGTCTCAGCAAATGGGTAGCCGAAGAGATTGAAGGAGCTGTGCCCGGAGGCACTTCTGCAATCAACACCTACAACACCCGGGAGGGAGAGTGCGGCTCACACTCCAGGTTATTGGCAGCTTTTTGCCGTGCAGTAGGAATTCCTGCAAGATTAGCCGTCGGATGCATGTACTCCTCTCTGTACGGTGGAAGCTTCGGACAGCACGCCTGGACAGAAGTGTGGATGGGAGATGCAGGATGGATACCCGTTGACGCTACCGCATTTGAGATCGACTTCATCGATGCAGGTCATATTCGCCTGGGTATTGGATCTACCTTTAATCCCAAAGAGATGGAAATCGTTGAGTACAAAATGGCCGGGGGGACATTAGATTCAACAGTTAACAATATCCCGACAGAGTATCAGCCCTATACCGGAAAATATACCGACCTGACCAGGAACAGAATCTTTACTGTAGTTTATCAGGACAACAACGTCGCAGTTGAAATACCCGGACAGATGACGCTGGCGCTCAACGATCCGGACGAAAATGGATTCTGGTATCCGCAAATTACCCGCCAGCTCTATTTCCGGTTTCCGAAAAACACTGTCGGCAAGGTAGAGAAACTGCTTGTCACCCAGATGGTCCCCATTCCCAGAAAAGGTGATTTCGATACAATTCCTTCCGGCGTGCCGGAGTCGCTTCTTCCATTAATCGGCATCTACGATCTTCCCCAGGCGCAGATAACCCTCAATGTCTCCTACAAAGATGGGAATCTGGCAATCCCCGATCTGATTGGGAGAACTGATAAACTTATCCTGCTGAAGGAAGATGGCGATGACTGGAAATCCGATGATGGGAAATACGCCATAGTGTTTGAAAAGAATGAGGAAGGGATTGTGACCCGAATGGTCGTATCTATCACCTTTATTTTCAATAGTGGTGAACCTGCAGCTTCTATCATGGAGAAGGTTATTGAAGAGAAGGGGATCGAAGCAGGATTGCAGAAATATGAAGAGCTGAAAGCTGAGAACCGGGGAGAGTACATTTTTAAAGAGGGCTTGATGAATAGTGTGGGATACCGGTTTCTGGGTAATGATAAATTCACGGAAGCCATTGAGGTCTTTAAGCTGAATGCCAGCGAGCATCCCGACTCCTTCAATGCTTATGACAGCCTGGGTGAAGCCTACATGAAAAATGGTGACGACGAACTTGCCATTGAAAACTACCGGAAATCGTTGGAGTTGAATCCTGAAAACCAGAACGCTGCAAAGATGCTGGAACAACTTCAATCAGGAGAATAGCAATCATAATGAAAGCAGTGGTATCATGAAGAAACATCGATTCCGGCCATATCCGTCTGGGAGAGTCAACCTCGTTTCATCCACAGGCGGTTGAAATCCTGGAGTATGAAACCGGAAATCAGAAGAAGGAATCATCTGAATAAAAATAAAGCGCCATGTATTATCCTAACAAATTAAGATCCAATACGAAGTTTGTTCCAATCATTCCGGCACTCATTATGATCACATTTTTCGCCTTTGCTACCATCTTTATCGATATCAGCGCAGGATTACTGGTCATGTTCCTTGGTTTTGGACTATTTTCCATCTTCTCTTTCATGCTTTTTCTGCGTACACACAACAACAGCTTTCTGGCCGGGAGCCTCATGCAACTCCTGTTTGCATTCTATTTTGCCACGGTGCCAAAAGGATTCATCCCCTTCCCGGATCCAAAAATGGCCTGGTTTCTTTACTTCTGTGGTATTGTTATTGGTGTCTGGATGATCATACTGGTAGTTGGTAAACGAAAAAATAAATTCAAAGGGCGGGAGATTTTTGAATTGGCTGCACGATCCACCGAGCTGGTATCTGACGGCTTCACAGATAGACCACGACCGGCAGGGAAGACAACCTATACCAAAGATGAATTGCTGGGATTTGCAGAATTTATCCGCCGAAATCTCATTGCCCTCCCCTACCTGGAGGATGATCGCGTTGTGTTTGTTCCCATAAGGATGGGAGATGAATACCTCTTTACATTCAGTCCGGATAGCTTCAGGAAGGGTCGCACCTGGATAGGATTCGACTTTCACGGGAACATCACGGTAAGCATGTCGAAAAGAGACTACCTGGCATATAAGGAGGAGCTATCGTTCGACCAGCTTTGTAGTAATCTTGGCCAACTATTCATCAGCTTCATGGAATACTATAAGAAAGATGAGCCAGAACGGATTGTCTATCAGCTGAATGAATTGAAATTAAGTCAGTGGATGTAACAAACCATATCCCTTCATTGGTGCATTGTTGCATTACTGCATTGAGAAATTGATCAATATGGATTTCAATCAAGCCGCCATACTGGGTTCCTTTATCTCGAAAGACTACGCCGAAGATCTGTTCCGGCTGCTGGCTACCTATAACAGTATCTCTGCTTCGGAAGCCGCCTCACGCCTCGAATTGCACATCAAAACAGCGCAGGACTTCCTGGAGGCTATGAGCGAATTGGGCTTCCTGGAGAAAGAGGAAGTCTATGAAAAAAAACGTCCGTATTACAGGTATAAACTGAAGACAAAGAATATCTCCATGGATATCGACCTGGCGCCTCTCTTCCCAAAAGCCAGCTCTGACGACCGGACAGCATTCCGGATCCGGGAACGCAAAAATGCCGGAGTGCGATTTACGACTTCACGAAACAACCAGTACATCAGCAATGTGGTGATCTGGATCGGACAGGGGCGGGAACGGACAGAACGACGGATCAACATGACAATCCCACAGGGACAGTTCCTCTTTCACCTCCCCTTCCCCAGTGCGGATTTCTTATCCATCCGGGAGATCATGGAAAAAGCTGAGGTCGATCCATCAAACCTGTCAGAGGTGCTGGATATCGTTGATGTCCTGATCGAATTCGGAGTAATAGAAGTACAAAATGAAACCTAATCAAATAGAACGCGGAATCATCATGCCATTTTTAAAAGTAAAAACCATGAAGACAAAAAAAATCTTAATCCCGGTTGGGATTTTAATGACAGCCATCTTTATCCTCGCCGGATGTGTATCGAAAAAGAACATCTGGGGCGATACCAAAAAAGGATTGATCCTGAGCTACCGGATGCCGGAAGGGAAAGCATACACCTATAAGGTGACAGCCGACGTTACCCAGGCAATGGAGATCAATCAGCAAAAGCTTGAAGTAACCCTGAAGAGCTACCAGGAGTATACGTTTACCAATGTTTCGCCTGATCCTGATCCGCTCTCGTTAAAGGTCACAATCGACACCATGTCACTTAATATCAAATCTCCCGTGAATGAGATAACGCCAGACATGCAGAATGTCATTGGGAAAAGCCTGGAGATGAAACTGTCGGCCCGGGGGGAAGAGTCAGATTACATCGGAGTAAAAGAGATTACATATGCGATCGGGCCTGAAACCCGGAACCTGGGGACGGAATTCCAGGGACTCTTCCCAAACCTGTCTGATGGTCCCATTCAACCGGGTGCTTCATGGAGTTTCCAGGATACGATCATGGAGGAGTCGGGAAGCAACTGGTTGGGCATCTATGCCAGTAATATAGCCACGCTGGAAGGTTATGAAACAATTGGGAACCGTGAGTGCGCCAGGATCATCATTTCTATCACCGGAACCATCTCCGGGAAAGGAAACACGCAAGGGGTAATTACGGAGACAGCAGGTGAATTCACAGGAACCGACAAGGTCTACTTCGACTACAAAGAGGGAGTTCTGGTGAAAATAGCCTCGGAAGGAGTGGCAAAATCCCAGACCAAAACATCCGGCGTCCGCGAGATGATCATCCCGGCTACAAGGGAGATGAGGAAAGAAGTGAAGCTTGTAGATTAGCCATTACCTGCTTCGACCCTCGACCCTGTTACCGAGACCCTGATTTCACCATTTTACCACTGCACTATGGCACCACTGCACCACTGCACCACTCGAAGTACTCCTCAATATTTAGCCCTTTCCCAGTAAACCGTTCGGGTTTTTCCTGCCAGTGGTAATATTCGCCATCTTTGTAGAAATACTCTTTCATCAGAGCAGCTGTCCCGGGATTAAACAGGTAGTCGGGTCCCAATCGTTTCTCCAGTTTGCTGTGGATTTGCCACTGGATGACCTCCGCAAAAAGATAGTTGTGGTTGTATACAGGATACGAGACATACAAGGAGTTGGCAATCTCTAACTTCAGCCATGATGAGACTGGCACCTATTGCAATCCATTCATAACCATTAAGCACAGGGGATGGAATTTGGTTATAAACAAAGGCAAGCCCGTGTCCTACTTCGTGAAAATTTGTCTGTAATTCTATATTAACAGGTTAAAAAGGCAGGACAAATCGACATAATTGGTTCATCTATTTATTTATGCTTTTTGTATATCAATTAAGCAATCCGACCGGTTTGTGACTTACATTCGTAAGAATTTATACTGTTGCACATAATGCTCTAGTAATTAACAACAATCTTGACCATGAAAACAATAACTTATCAACACAAGGTTCATTGTCTATTAATGACAATTATACTTATTGCCCAGATAACCATCTTTACAAGTTCGGCATTTTCTCAGTCCGGTGATCTGTTTAGTGAGCATATCATATTAAGTGATTATAATAACGCATGTGGAATTGCCGGCGTAGATTTAGATGGAGACAGCGATAAGGATTTTGTTGCTTCCAGCTTTGATGGAGGATATGTTTGCTGGTTTGAAAATGATGGAAGTCAAAATTTCATTCAACATCAACTTATTTCAAATTTCCCCCATGCAAATGTGGTCGATGTGGCTCATATTGATAGCGATGAAGATTTCGATATTGTGGTTGCTTCCAACTCGGTCAATGCCATTTACTGGTTTGAAAACGATGGTATCGGGAATTTCACGCAGCATACTGTTGTGGAAGGCTGGACAAGTGCGACTTTTGTGATGGCGCGTAATCATTTTGACAGTACCGATTTGGATATTGATGGGGACGGAGATACAGATATCCTCGCAGCAACAGTGTCGCCGGGAAACATGGTATCATGGTTCGAAAATGATGGAAATCAAAATTTTATCGAACATAATATTAAAAATAGCTGGTATTGGCCACGCTATCAAACTTCCATTGATATTGATCAGGATGGGGACATGGATATTATCGGTACAGCAAAAGCAGGAGAGGTAATTTGGTTCGAAAATGATGGAGACGAGAATTTTTCAGAAACTATTCTTATTTCAGATTGGGGTGAACCAAGTTCAGTACAAGCCGCTGATATTGATCAGGACGGAGACATTGATCTTGCAGCAACTTCAGTTAGCGCAAATCAGGTTGTTTGGTTCGAAAATGATGGCGACAATAATTTTACAGAACATGTCATACAATCAAATTATGTTGGAGCTATCTCGGTAAGAATTGCGGATATTGATCATGACGATGACCTGGACATAATGGCAATTGCATGGATTGGGGGGTACATTGCAGTTTTCGAGAATGATGGTCAACAGAACTTCACGGAAGATATTTTTTGTGAGACAGCCTATGACATGATTACCATTTTCCCGATTGATCTTGATTCTGATGGAGATCTTGATATTTTAGGAGCAGATTATTCAACGAATGATTTAAGATGGTGGGAAAATTCCTTAATTACTACTTCAGGTACCGGATCGAAAGCTTCTGACAAAGATCAAGTTGGTTTAACGTGTTATCCGAATCCATTTAGTACGGAAACAACCATTTGCTTCTCACTTCCATCAACATGTCATGTAGAATTATCCATTTTAGATATGCATGGGAAACTTGTGATTACATTAATAGATACACTGCTGAATAAAGGGGATCAGAAAAATACCTGGAACGGGAAAACAAGTGATGGGTCTAAAATAAAACCCGGCAAATACTTTTGCAGAATAAAAACGAAAGAAATGGAGGTTATATCTTCACTGCTTAAAATAAAGTAATTGATCTCGTGGTCTCGCTATCTTTCACCATCTCATCATTGCCACATCGCTCCTGCTTCGTTTCACTTGCAGCTTCGGCTCCTCGCGACAAACCTCATCATTTCACTACCTTTTAAAGCTTTTGCCGAAACATGTGCTTGTTGTCTCCCTCTCCGGGGATGTCGTAAAGATAGAAGAGGAAGTTGTTGTGCACTTTCACCTTTTGAGGATACAAATGGGAGGTACTGGCAATGCGCTTCAGGTCGCCGTTGTTCAGGTCGATACGGTAGAGTGTCATCCTGCCGTTTTTCAGAAATGAGGTATAGGCCTTCTTCCCGATATCATCAATATAGATCTCGGTGGTCCAGCGACCATCATGGGTATCCTGCATCTGCATCTTGAGCTTGGAAGTAAATTCGCCGCCAAGGGTATAAAGTTCGAGTGTATAATCGGCAGTATTAAAAACACAAAGGATATCATCTATCTTGTGCAGCGTAGAAGTGTTGGGTTTGTAGAGAATCTTCTTCACCCACGAATACTCCTGAAAAGCTTCACGGCCATCAGGGATGCTACCCATCATCACCAGGGTATTGTCATAAGGATTTCTCCTCAGCATCTTCATTTTCTCTTCATCATTGGCATTCGTCAGATGCTGCCGTTGACTGGTCAGACGATTGATCGTATAAAACTCCACCCCCAACTTATTCCTGCTTTTCTTACGAAAGAAAAGCAAGTCTGCGGTAGAGGCGACACAATCGGAAAGTGTTTTTCTAAATCGTTCGATTTCAGTAGGATAGATCAGTCGCAGGATCGAACTGTCTCGAAATACCTGATATGCTGTACTGTGACTTAGTACGTGAATATGGCCCAGGCAGTCATGGAACAGCTCATCGGGACGGAATGGCAGTGAGCCAGATGAGGAGGCGGTATCTCCTGAGACAGACAAACAAAGCAATTCCGATTCAGCCCGTCTGAACCTGTAAATCAGCATGTATACCTTGTTGCTATCCACTGTATAGTCGAGTACCGAGTACTGGGTGTCCTTAAAAAAGAGTTCCGGTTCGTTCTCCGCTTTAATTTCAACTTCTTTCAACATCTGCGCCTGTAATTTCAGCATCACCATGATAGATGCAGAGGTGTTGTCAAGCCAGATTCGCTGGGGCTCATAGCCCAGGTGGCTAACTGTCATATATACCGGGATGGTATCGATGAAAAATGAGAATTCCCCTTTGCTGTTTGTTGAACTTCCCAGATCAGTCCCAGTAAAAGTGATATTTGCTGAAGAGACTGGAGAGCGTGTCTCCCTGTCGATCACCTTGCCATAGAAATACCTGTTCTGTCTCTGCGCGACAGATGTAGCACTAAAAAAAAAGAGGAGGAAGAGGGGGAGAATCACCTTCGCCCCCATCCGTGTCAAAAAGGTATGCGAGGCAATCAATCGGAGTTATTTTTAAAAATCTACGAAATATTTCGTCTTCCTTTCCTGGAAATAAATCTGTATATCCAGCGAGTTACAAGAGCAAACGGAAACAGGATGATGATTCCGATGAAAAGCCACCGCAGGAATATCAGGAAATCAAAGGGCAGCGGGATAAAGGATGTCTCTGATGGAGCCTCCTGCGATTCCACCATTTCCTGAAGCCATTGTGATTCAGCAAAATCCAGCGAAGTTTCAAAAACACGCTTGAAATTCTTTTTGGGTGACGTGGTCCAGTGCATCCTGGATTCATATTCCTGCACCTTTTCTTTCCCGAAACGATCTGCCAGGTAGCGTGTAAAGAGGCAAACCTGGCCATATCCTTTCGATACCATCTTTCCGTCTTCCATGCGAACCATTGTCTGCCAGTTCCAGGGGTGTTCCAGTGAAGAAGCTGAAACCAGGGTGGGCCAACTCCAGAGGTTCTCTCCCAACTTGTCGGCCGAAACAGAATAGTCCTGCAACATAGTGGCGCAACCCTCCTCGAACCATTTCGGATAAAAGAATATGGATGACAGGTATCCGTATTTTCGTGTAACATAGAGGTGATACATCTCATGTACCATTGCAGAGTATGGCGACATACTACCGGCAATCCGGGAGGTATTCAACACCATCCGTCCCATGATTGCAGAGCCCATCGCCTTGTTCCATGTGAGGTGAAAATACTGTTGGGGAGATTCACACATGAAAATTGTGACACCCTTCCTGAACTTATCACCTTCCGTATCCCCCCAGAAATGCTCGATTGAATCTTGAGCAATGGAGGCAAGCCAGAGAACATCCAGTGCCTGCTCAATCCGGTCTCCATAGAAGTAAACGGTGTTTTTATTATCTGATACACTCGTGTATGAGATCAATAAGGAGGGGAACAACAGTCGTCCGGGTCCTGCAAAAAAGAAATAGATCAGAACCCAGATAAAGAGGATAACAGCAACCCGGAGGGTCCAGGGGTTTGTCCGCTTCCGGGTTGTTTGTTCCTTGCTTTTATATACAGTCTCTGCCATATTTGGATCAAACAGCTGTAAAAATAAGCTCTTTCTGCAATTGGAACAAAAGATATCGATGATTTAACACAATCCATCGATAAGCAGGAGTGTTATTTCTCCAACTTCACCAGATTCTCAAAGAGTTTCTTCTCTTTTTCAATCTTATCGGCATTTCCATAAACACAGTAGGCCTGCTGATCTACAATGTCTTGTATCATCTTTGCAAAGCCCCTGATGTCGGCAGCAGTTGTTGCTAGAATGGCATCACGATCCTGCTGGAGTTCCTCCTGCGAAATTTTGGAAAGGTAGTAGTTGACAGCACGCTCTCCTTTTTGGGAAGGGGTTAGCGGATTGTCCAATCCGGCGATCGTACCGATGATATAACGGGTCATGGCGTTGTCGTCGGCTTCAAAGCTGGCAACATAATCCGGAACTCCGGCATAGTTTTCCAGCGTCTCTTTCAGGTTGGGGTCTCGGTATGAATTGAATGTTGTCATCCCATAGGGAGTAATGATACACCAGCCTCCGTAAGCTCCTCCCATCACACGGATCTTTGTTTGCAGATAATCCGTTGAGAGAACCTGATTGAGAACGCGCATCTTGCCATCCCAGGAATAGCCAAGGTCTTTGAAATCGGCGCCTTCAACAACATATTGCACTTTTGATGGGGTAAGTAACCCTTCATTCTTTTTCACCGGATCCAATTTCCACTCCGTCATGGAAACCGATTCATCAGGAAGAGTGGCAATAAACCCTTTCAGCCCATCAGTGAAAATCGGCATCTGTTCTTTGTCGCAGGTAGTAGCAACAAGAAGGTTTTGTTTGTTGAAGAGTATCGTGGCTACTTTTGCCAACGTTTCACAAACAAGTTGAGGATTCTCGTCATACTTCTTAGTCAGGGCAGTAACAAACCAGTAGTAATCGAGTCCGCCCGTCAATTCCCTGAACATGCCGCGGTTGGTTACATACGATGCCTGGCGGCGAGATGCAAACGTATAGCCATTCCGTTTCACATTGGCATCCAACTGGGCCTGGTGTTTGTCAATGACTGTCTTGAGTCTTTCCGTATCGCAAAAAAGCGTTTTATTCAGGACCTCAGCGGTCAACTCAAACATTTTATCCACCTTATCACCCATCGCTTTGGAGGTAACTTCAAATTTTGGGATCAGGTTGTTGTCATCCTCATTCTCCAGATAGGTTGGCAACGAAACATCAAACATACCTGTGTTGATATTCAGTGACTTGTTCAGGTCGCCATAGCTATAGTTTTCCGTATTTAGCAAACTCAGCACATTGGAAAGCAGGGAAGCATAAGGGATCATATCCTGTGGCAGAACCCGGATGTCAAACATCAGGTTCATGTAAACCACATTGTTGGTGAACTGATCGCATTGCAAGACCGGAACACCGGCAACTTCTGTCTCCTCAACCCCAAACCACTCTGCTTTGGGGTTGATATCCGAGATATCGAGTAACGGAATGGTAGCCAGTTCTTCGGGCGTATCTTCCCGCTCCTGGTAAGCGATCAACTCATTTGTTTCAGTAATAAGCTGCTCTTTCTGATCCTTTGTTAGCGTCTCTTTATAGGCTTCAAGTTCTTTTGCCACCTCAGCCATGTTCTCTTTTTCCATTCCCGGCTTCGGCTCAAGAGTCAATTCAAGGGAGTGCGGATTGTTAAGAAAATAGGAGGTAATTACCTTCTCCAGGTAGTTCTCCCGGATGCCTTTCTTCAAAGCAGCCAGGGGCTTCTCCCACTCAAGCGTTAGGAACGGGTCGTTGGCAAAAAACCAACCCGACAGCGCCTGGAAACCATAAGTCAACCCTTTTTGGGCGTTATCTCCTTCGCGCAATTGAAATTCCATTCTGTTCAGGACACCTTCAACCTCTTCGCGGTCAACCCCCTCTTCTGCCACCTTTTGGAGTGTCTTTTGCACAACTTCCATAAACTTATCGCTATCAGTCGCATTGGCGTTCGTCACGATGATCTGTACTACATTTTGGTTGTAACTATCGATTGAAGCAGATACATCCTGACCAATCCCAGCCTCCTGTAATGCCAAACGAATGGGTGCCGACTCCTGGTTGACCAGTACATCACACAAGATATCGAGACCCCAGGTCAGCTCCTGATCAGTATTGTGTCCGGCAACAAAACTATAGGTAAGGTAAGTTTGGTCGGCTGTGTTCGCGCCGTCTAGAACAGGATAAAAGGCTGTCACCTGTTTCATGGAGGCGAAAGGAGCCTGGTCGGCGATGGTCACCGGATCCGTCCCTTTTTCGTAGTTGGAGAGATATGCCGAATCGATGAAAGCCAGCTCCTTGTCCATATCGGCATTGCCATATACCAGGATGTAGCTGTTCTCGGGATGGTAATACCGTTTGTGGTAATTCAGGAAAGCCTCATAGGTCAAGGATGGGATGGTGGGTGGATATCCACCGGATTCCAATCCATAGGCATTATCAGGAAAGAGGTTTTTATAGATCTCGTAATTGAGGACCCTGGTGGGGCTTGAAAATGATCCTTTCATCTCATTGTATACCACACCTTTGTATACAACCGGTTCGCCCTCATCGGTAAGTTCATAATGCCAACCCTCCTGTTTCATGATCCGGGGATCATCATAAATCAGCGGGTTGAACACGGCATCGAGGTAGATATGCATCAAGTTAAAATAGTCCTTATCATTCATGCTGGCTACCGGATACATCGTCATATCCTTACCTGTAAAGGCATTGATAAAGGTATTGAGCGATCCTTTTGACAACACGTCGAACGGACTCTTCACAGGAAAGTTCCTGGAACCATTCAGCACCGAATGCTCCATGATGTGGGGCGTGCCGGCATCTGAATCGGGGAAGGTCTTGAAAGCGATTCCGAATGTCTTGTTTGGATCGTCAGAGGCGATCTTCAGCAGATGTGCTCCACTTTTTTCATGTACATAGAGGTAGCAGTCGGCATTCAGTTCCTTGACAAAGCGTTTTTCTACAAGTTTAAATCCGTGCATATCGTGCTGTTTACATCCGGAGAGGATAAGAGCCGACAAAAGTACACAAACAAACAGAGAAACAGTCGAGGCTGACCATTTCAGGGATCGGGCAAAATTCTTCATGATGAAATAGGTGTTTATTGATTTGGGGCTCAAATTACAAGGATTCTCTGAAATGGGAAAGGAAATTCGATAACAGGGGGGAAATTGTCGATTTATGGAGAGGGACGAGGGACGAAGGACGATCATCACCTCCATGACTTTCACGACCTCATCACTTTTTAATATCTTTACCCTTCAAAACCAGCCCGGATGTTCGAACAAAACGCTATCCAGTCCATCGCCATCCTGATCGGATTGATCTTTCTGGGGATGGGTCTCCGGAAATGGGGAGTCCTCAAAGAGGAGCATGGAGGATTGCTGGCGAGAATTATCGTGACTGTCACGATCCCAGCCCTGATCTTCTCCGCCCTCTCCACTGTTCAATTTGAAGCCGACAAGCTCTTGCTGGCCCTTGTGATGATCCTCTCCCAGCTGGGGTGTGCGCTGATTGCATGGGGCGTAAGTGCCCTTCTAAAACTTTCACGTCCCCGGCGGGGCGCTTTGATCCTTGCCTCTACGTTCACCAGTTCAGCTTTCCTTGGGTATGCCGTAGTAAAGGAGGTCTTTCAAAATAACCCCGATGCCCTGGCCGATGCCGCCGTGGTGAGCGAACTGGGCGTTGCCACGCTACTCTTCACCTTCGGAATCTTTATTGCCATGCATTTCGGAATGAAAGAAACCAGTTCCAGGATAAGAATCCGGGAGATGGCTTCCTTCTTTTACTCCCCTATCTTCATTGCACTAGTGCTGGGGATCGCTTGCTCATTTATTCCCCTTCCTAATGATCACCTGGTAATCGGAGGAATCTATCACGCGCTTCAGATTATCGCCAATGCCAATACCTTTCTGGTAGCGCTGGCCATCGGGGTGATGCTACATTTCAAAGACCTCACCAAAGTATGGCTCATCGTTGCCCTGGCGATCCTTATCAAGCTGATCATTCAGCCCCTCCTCTCCTACGGGCAAGCAACACTTTTTCATTTCCCTCCTCTATGGAACCAGATCGCCGTACTCGAAGCAGCCATGCCTACAGCTGCCATGACCGCCATTTTCGCTAAGAAATATGGCTGCGACGCCGAACTCACTTCCATCCTCATCTTTGCCACCTTTATCTCGTCGTGTATTACGATGGTAATGATGATTGTGTTGCTTAATTAAGCAGCGAGGTAGCGAAATTTAAATGTAAGATAGCAAAATTGTAAAATGGTAGAATCAAGTTACCTGTTACCTGCTGTCTACTGCCCACTGCCCACTGCTCACTGCACACTGCACACTGCCCACTGCACACTGCCCACTGCCAACTAATTTAAAGGCAATATTTGTAATTTTGAATTAATAGG
>CAYUZX010000023.1:8755-22969 GCA_964449285.1 uncultured Prolixibacteraceae bacterium | reverse complement strand
CACTGCCCACTGCCAACTAATTTAAAGGCAATATTTGTAATTTTGAATTAATAGGTATATCTTTGCACTCCATTTTTGGTAACCAATTCTTTAAGACGACTGCCATGGCAAGGATTTGTGAAATAACAGGCAAGACATACATGAAGGGGAACAAGGTCTCTCACTCCAACCATAAGACCAAGCGGGTGTTCCATCCCAACCTGCAAACTAAAAAGTTCTACATTCCCGAAGAGGATACGTATATTACCTTGAAGGTGTCGACCGAAGGCATACGAAACATCAACAAAAAAGGAATCTCAGTTTGCCTCAAAGAGGCACGCGAAAAAGGACTGCTGGCGAAATAGATGCCCCTATAATGAGCCAACCCTGTGCGGGCGTCTGACAATATCCGGTAAGGGCGTCCGGGCCCTTACGCCCTTACAATTTGCCGACCCAAATACCCAGGCACTGTTACCCTTCGTAACAGTTTTTTTTTGCCTTACAGAGCGGAAATAAAACCAGACTAAATTCGTTGATAAACCAGTACATTCTCTTAATTTTGCCTGAATGAATCATCGCCTTCGTTTTCTGATCGTTACCGTAGTATTTGTTTTCATCGGATTCAGAAGCGGTGCCCAGGAAAAAGGAGATACAAACGGCCAGATCCATCAACAGGCTCTACTTGATAAGCACACCTGGGAAAATGACCAGGAATTGGTTCAATTTACCGGCATTACGATTACGGCCGATAGCCTTTCTTCCGTTCCATATGCAAAAATCGCTGTGAAGACAAGCCGGGAAGGCACCACGACCGATGTGATGGGATACTTTTCTTTTGTTGCCCATATCGGGGATACAATCCTCTTCAATGCGCTTGGATATAAACCAACATCATTTATCATCCCCGATACCATTCGGCATCAACGCTACTCACTGATCCAGCTCATGACCGCCGACACCCTTACCTTACCTGCTGCGATCATCTTTCCCTGGCCAACCTATGAAGATTTTAAACAGGCCTTCATTAACCTCAACATCCCTGATGATGACCTGGAAAGGGCCCGGAAAAACCTGTCGGCATCAAAGATCATGATGATGGCTGACCAGCTTCCGATGGATGCCCGGATGAACTACAACAACTATATCGAAAACCAAACCAGTAAGCTTTACTACTTTGGTCAGCAACAGCCTTTCTCCATCTTCAATCCATTTGCATGGGCCCAGTTCATCAAAGCCTGGAAAGATGGTAAATTCAAACGCAAAACCTACGAGGATTAGATTCAACAATGTACAAACAGATCACTATCATCCCTATTTTCATGTTCTTCTTCATCTGGAGCTCCGTAGCCCAGGTGGCGACAGTGGCTGGTTACATGACCAATGAAGATGGAGATCCGATAGAATATGTTAACTTAGCCATTAAAGGGACCACCAGTGGCACTACAACAAACAAAAAGGGCTATTTTTCACTGGAAGTTCCGGCCAATCAAGAGGCAGTGATCCTCTTCTCATTCATTGGATATGAGCGGGATTCGATCGTAGTTAACCTTCCTTCTGGCGGGAAACATATTGCCGAGATCACTCTCAGGGAGACCTCTACCGAACTCAGCACCATAGAGGTGAAAGATGAGCAGCTGAGAACCAGCACGTTCAACCGGATAGACCCAAAAACCATCTCTTTTATTCCTACGATCAATGCCAGTGTGGAAGATATCATCAAGACTCTTCCCGGTGTCTCTTCCCGCGATGAGTTAAGCTCTCAATATTCGGTAAGAGGAGGAAATTATGATGAAAACCTGGTGTTTGTCAATGACATCGAAGTGTACCGTCCATTCCTGATCCGGTCGGGACAGCAGGAAGGGATGAGCTTTCTGAATCCCGATCTGGTGTCAGGCATCCTCTTCTCGGCAGGAGGTTTTGATGCGAAATACGGTGACAAACTCTCTTCGGTACTCGATATCCGCTATAAGAAACCACAGGCTTTTGCCGGGTCTTTCGACGTCAGCCTGATGGGAGCCAACGCACACCTGGAGGGAACGTTTGCAAAACATAGGTTCTCTTACCTAATTGGAGCCAGGTATAAAACCAACACCTACTTCCTGAAGGGTCTTGATACCAAAGGAAACTACAAACCTCGTTACTTCGACATCCAGGGAATGCTATATTACGATGTTTCGGATAAAGTAGAAATCTCATTTCTGGGTTATTATTCCAACAACAATTTCAAGTTGATCCCCGAAACCAGGGAGACCAGCTTCGGCACTTTTGATGAAGCCTATAAGATCAAAATTTATTTTGATGGCCATGAAGTGGACAGATACCGGAACTGGCTGACAGGCCTCACCCTGACCTATCGTCCTACAGAAAAAATGAAGTTACGATTTATCTCTAGTGTTTATCAGACCAACGAAAGTGAGACTTACGACATTTCAGGAGAGTACTGGATCGGAAAGCTGGAGACATTCCAGGGGAGTTCAGAATACGGCGAAGTGACTGAGATCCTGGGTGTAGGCGCTTACATGAACCATGCCCGGAACTACCTTGACGGAACGGTATTTAATTTTGAACACAGGGGTTCGCTTGAGAAAAACATCAATCAGATAGACTGGGGTATCCGGTACCAGTACTCCTATTTCGAAAACAGGATGAACGAGTGGGAGCTGCAGGACTCCGCTGGCTATACCCTCCCCCGTCCGATCGACTCTATCGGATTCCCTAATCCGGATCATGATCCATTTATCCTGAAAGATGTGATCAAGACGACCCAGAACCTCAGCACCAGCCTTATCTCTGCCTTTGCTCAGGACACATGGACATTCAAGCTGATGCAAACAGATATTGCCCTGACAGCCGGTGTAAGGGGAATCTGGTACAGCTACAACAACCAGGTGAATATCAACCCCCGGATCAACCTCGCCTTCAAGCCACACTGGAAAACCGAGACCACCTTCCGGATCTCATCCGGATACTACTCACAACCTCCGACCTTCAGGGAGATGACCGACCTTCAGGGAAATATTGTCACCAACCTGAAAGCGCAGACCTCTATCCAGGTGCTTGCCGGCAGTGATCTCTATTTCCGGGCCTGGGGACGTCCCTTCAAGTTTGTGGCTGAAGCCTACTACAAATATGTCGAGAACCTCATCCCCTACGAGATCGACAACCTCAACATCCGATACTATGGAACCAACGACGCTCATGGCTATGCCACAGGGATTGACTTCCGCATCAACGGGGAGTTTGTAAAAGGAGCTGAGTCGTGGGCCAGTCTCTCCATCATGAAAACTGAAGAATTTTTTGAAGGAGCCTGGATTCCGCGTCCTACAGACCAGCGAGTAAATCTGAGTATCTTTTTCCAGGATTACATTCCGAAATTCCCCACCTGGAAAGTAGCTATCACTTTGTTCTACGGGACCGGATTACCTGTTGGTCCTCCCGACTCCCCTCGTGCTTCTCATACTCTCCGCATCCCTGCCTACAAGCGGGTTGATATCGGCATCTCCAAACAGATCATTGGAGATCGGACCCGTTACAAGAATCCTAAAAACATACTGCGTGTCTTTAAATCGATGTGGGTATCACTCGAGATCTTCAACCTCCTTCAGCTCAGCAATACCATATCCTACCTCTGGATAACCGACATCACCAACCGCCAGTACGCCATCCCCAACTACATGACACCGCGGACGTTTAATCTGAAGTTGTTTGCATCATTTTAAACCTGTCCCCGGTATTCTGCATCATCAACCGCTCCCACTCTTTGCCGTAGCCGGGCTGTGATGGGCCTGGAGGGATTCCTTTCCCATTTCCGTTATCCAACAGCTTCCGGCCTTCAGTTTTTTTCACGTTGCCGTCCATATACCGCATGAAGAGATAGTGGAAGAGCTCCATCCAGTCGGAGACAAGCTGTTCGCCGGTATTGACAGAAAACTGGGTGATATAGGCCTTTGCTTCAGCGGGGGATTGCTTATACAGAGCCTCTGCTTTTGCATCTGCACCGGCGACTTCAGCGATGAACTTCAACTCTAACTCCTGCTGATAGGCTTCCACTTCTGGGTGGATCAGGTCATACCGGGTGTAGGTCCAATTATTTACCAGGTTAAAGGTCCAGAAAGCGGAGTGATCGTTCCAGCTGATCATCGAACCGTTACCCCAGGCATAGCTCTGAGGGATGGCGGTCATTCCGCAGTACATGGGGGCATAAACGCATCCGTCGGTGTCGTCGACACCAAACCAAAAGATCCCGCCAATGGGATCAGGAAGCCAGCTTCGCGACTGAGCCACAAAGCTGTAGCCGGTTTGCTGGGTGGCAATCGAACGCTCATTACAATAGGTTGTACTGTCGATGGAATAGACCATCGGGCGCCAGCGGTATGGGAGGTGAAACGGCCCGGCGCCAATGCCGTCGTTGAACTCCAGGGATGTCCCTTCAAAATGATCCCGCATAGCATACATCACATCCTCCAGCGATACCTTCTCATCAGGTTTCACCCAAAGCGGCATCCGGTTGGACGCAAATCCGTTGGGGTTGGAACTTCCGTCGGCAAAATAATCCAGATGTTCTACCTTCCCACAAGCGTACTCCGTGATTCCTGCATTATTCCTAATATCGCCGTTTACCCTGCGGAAAAATGTCCACACCCGGGCATCGCAGAAGCGGGCTCCGCCAAATTCAACTGGGTTATAGACATCAGAGAAGCTGAAGCTGGCATCAGCCCCAGTATAGAAACCATGTTCTTTTGCAAAACTGATCACATCGGGCGAATGAAAGCAAGTTTGGTTTTTATCGGTCCATCTGTTCTCTTTCACAAAGGGAAATGTTGAAATTCTGGCCTGGTTGGCATGCCCGCAGATATAACCATCAGGGATCTGGAGAGCCACCCAAACGGCTCCCTTTTCAAATTTGCCTTTCCCGATAATCTCCATGATCCATGCTTCGTTGGCGTCAGAGATAGAGAGAGACTCTCCATGTGTGGAATAGCCATATTCGGCCACCAGTTCAGCAATCACGCGAATTGCCTCACGGGCTGTCTTTCCCCGCTGCAGTGCAATCTTCATCAATGAGCCGTAGTCGAGAAAGGCATCCGGCTGCGAACCAAGCTCTTTTAATCCGCCCCAGGTGGTCTCTCCGAGGGCAACCTGGTGCTCATTCATTAAGCCAATTACCGTATAGGTGTGCAGCACTTCTGGGATCTGTCCGGTGACCTTTCCGTTTTCATAATGAACAATGTCGAGCATCGCACCTTTTGGGTGATCGGCTGCCGGATAAAAGGCCAGGGCGCCATATCGCACATGAGAGTCGGCTGCATAGGTGATCATCACCGAGCCATCTTTGCTGGCACCTTTGGTGATGATGAGGTTGGTGCAGGGGTATGCAAATTTAGAGTCCAAAAGCCCTAAAATCAGGAATAGAATTGCGAAAAATGTTTTTTTCATCATCAATATCAAGATTAAATCGTCGTTTGTTTAATATCGTTCATTTATAGGTGTGTCCCGTTTGTTTCATCCACTCCGGGATTGGCTTTCTCTTCGGCTTATGGCCATAAAACAGATTATCCAGATGAAAGGCAAACCGGGCAAACAGTGCTGAGTTGGAGATCCCTTTTCGTACCAGTCTATGCATAATCGTATCATCATGAGAAAAGGGGCAAACAGCCATACAGCGGGCACAATCGGTGCCCGCTTTGCACCAGTATGCAAAACAGGTGTCGCCATCAATCTGCCATCCTGCTGTGGCCGGCTCAGAACTGTATGGGGTTTCCGGAATTGCATGGGCCGGACAATTCTGTGCACACTTATTACAGATCTCACAGAAAAAGACTGTATTGGGATCTGATTTTACAGACATCTCCGGAAAAGGGAATGAAGTCGTTACTACACTGATCCTGCACCGGGGGCCAGTTTTACCCGACATCAACAACCCCATGCGGCCAAGCTCCCCCAACCCAGCATCCCGGGCAACAAGGGGACAAATCACTTCATAATTCGAATCGATATGAGCCTTTGCCTCCCATCCCAGGGATCGCAGAAATGATGCTACCTGTATGGCAACCAAACCCGCTTCCAAGTATTGCCTGTAAGACTCCATAATCACCGGGGCTTGAGGTGCGGTAGCTGTGAACTCGCGATCCATCTCCACTGCAAATGCAATAGCATGGCTATGAGAAGTCTCAACAGGATTCCCATAGTAGTGGTGTCTTCCACGCACCGAATAAAGATGTTCGGGCTTCAAGAGGCAAAATCCGATATCAATTGCATTCATCCTGGCCGCCCATTGCTGGATATACTTCTGAAGGATAAGGGGATCAATCTCTTTTCGGTCCGGTGAAATGTCACCGTCATTTTCAAACCTGAGCTTCTCAATCATCTGCCCGGTTGCATCAGCAGAGGCAAATGCCAGCAGATGAAAAAACCGAGACTGGTTGGATAAGATCCCAGGAAGTTTTTTATGCTGTTCGTCAATCTCCTTTCTCTGCGGGTTGGTACGATAATACTCTTCTTCCCGGTCTGGAGAAATGAAATACCTGGAAAACGGGATATCCCGCTCATCAATCCGTGCACTTCGGTAGCGTGGAAGGTGCTGAACAGATCGATAAGGAAATCCGAGAAGAATAAAAGTCAGGCCGAATAAGGATGACAGGATAAAGGAGAGTGTCTCCTTTGCCTGAAACGAATAATGATACCAGGCAGCTGCAAAACCGAGAAAGCAGAGTGCAAAAAGAGCAGCCAGGATAGCTGCTCTTCTCTCTTTTTCATAACATGAAGCAATGGCGAACCAACCAAGAAAGATGGCCAAAACAAAAGCAATGATGGTTACCACATGTGTTAGGGTATCCAATCTCGTCTATTCTAATTCCTGCAACGACTTCCGGATGATCTCAACCGCTTCATGGATCTGCTTTTCGTTGATGACCAATGGAGGTGCGAACCGGATGATATGATCATGGGTTGGCTTTGCCAGCAGGCCATTTTCCTTCATCTGCAAACAAACATCCCAGGCTGTTTTTGCGTTGTGTGGCTTGATGACGATAGCGTTCAATAACCCTTTGCCACGAACCAGTTCGATAAACGGAGAATCGATCTTTCTGCAGGCTTCGCGGAAGATCTTGCCCATGGCTTCGGCATTTTCGGCCAGTTTTTCCTCTTTGACCACTTGCAGAGCGGTAATTGCTACTTTACAGGCTACAGGATTTCCCCCGAAAGTGGATCCGTGCTCACCCGGATGGATCGTCAGCATGATCTCATCATCAGCCAATACGGCTGAAACCGGATAAACGCCCCCCGACATAGCTTTGCCCAGGATCAACACATCCGGCTTAAAACCTTCCCAGTCGCATGCCAGCAATTTTCCGGTACGAGCGATCCCTGTCTGCACTTCATCGGCAATGAAGAGAACATTCTTCGACTTGCAAAGCTCATACGCTTTCTTCAGGTATCCCTCATCCGGGACAAACACGCCAGCTTCTCCCTGGATTGGTTCCACCAGGAAGCCAGCCACATGGGGATCTTCCAGAGCCTTTTCCAGGGCTCCAAGGTCATTGTAAGGGATGGTGATAAACCCAGGGGTAAACGGCCCGAAATCTTTTCGCGCATCCGGATCTGTCGACATAGAAACCACGGTAATGGTACGACCGTGAAAATTGTTCTCGCAGCAGATGATCTTCGCCTGGTTTTCGGGAACACCCTTCACCTTATAAGCCCATTTCCGGGTCAGTTTCAGGGCAGTCTCATCTCCTTCAGCACCGGTATTCATCGGCAACACACGGTCATAACCAAAATATTCGGTGACAAACTTCTCGTAAACACCCAAAACGTCATTATAGAATGCCCGTGAGGTAAGCTCCAGTGTTTGGGCTTGCTCAATCAGGGCATTGACAATCCGGGGATGACAATGTCCCTGGTTAACGGCAGAATAGGCAGAAAGAAAATCAAAATATTGTTTTCCCTCCACGTCCCACATATAGACGCCCTTGCCTTTTGCCAACACAACGGGAAGCGGATGGTAATTGTGAGCCCCGTATTTGTTTTCGAGCTCCATGGCCATCTGTGAACTTGTTATTTCAGTCATGGGTTAATAGAGTTAAAGTGGTTATTTAGTAATGATAAAAGAGCCGGTGTTCAGACTTTTCGAGCCATTTGTCACCCTGTAATAGTAGATGCCACTCTTCAGTGAAGTTACATCAAGGGTCTCAGAAGTGGAATTCAGATTGAACTGTGTGGTTTTCTTTCCCTGGGAATTATAAACTTCAAACAATCCGTTTTTGATTTGTTCGCTCAGTGTAATTGTCATTTTTTCAGAAGCCGGATTGGGGGCGAGAAGTACATCTACGTCGGGCATCAGCAGCATGTCAATCCCGGCAATGTTTGTCAATGTCACATCATCAAAATAGGCCTGACTGCCTACTTGTCCAACCGATCCAAACAAATTCACAGCATTGTATCCACCGCTTGAGAGTAACAATAAGGTAATGGAGTCGGGCATTGTGGAGTTATCCCAATAGGTAATGGGGGCATCGAATTCGGTGTAGACATACTTGGTGCCATGAAATATCAGACTGGCATAAGCGATGGTGTCTCGCATATGTTTGGTGTTGTTCCACTTGGAAAGGAGCACAGTGGCTCCTGTTGAGTCACCGTTAAGGGGGTAAGCCATATAATAACCCTGAAACCGATCCGCTTTAGTTGTCCAGATATAAGGAGTCCCAAGGGTGGCACTAAACGTCACCCAGTTGATCGAAATGGTTCCGACAACCCCGGGTATAAGAATATCCATCGCTTCGATCTTTCGGGTTACCAGGCGGGCCGCTTTGTTCCCACTGTGAACAGAATCGAGGTCAGTAACTTGATAAACAGCAATTCCGGGAGGAAGTCCAATAGTATCAAGGATGTTCAGTGTACTGAAAAAACCTCCGCCTGGCTCATACCAGGGACCCAAAGGGCTAAGAGTCCATGACTCAAAATTTCCGTTAGGCAGGGTTGATTGACTCATTCCGGCAAAGCCCAGGAAGATGACTGCAATAAATGTTAATAGTGTTTTCATATTGTTGTTGTTTTAGTTAATATACTCATGGTTAAATTGTCATGACAACCTGCAATGAGGTTGTCCGGGGTCCTTCAATGGTGATCGGACGAAGTGAATATTCAGTATTCAGTACATTGTTCACCAGGAATGAGAATTTAAAATCACGGATTAGCACACTGACACGAAAATCGACAATAAAGTTCCCCTTGTTGTGCTCTTCCCGGTACTTCACAATTCCCGAGTGCATTGCTTTGGGTTGATCCAGCTGGTAAAGGAAGATGTCGATATTCTTCATGTAGCCGTAATATTTTCCGGTGAGGCCCGCCGAATATCTCTTTTTAAACGTCAACTGCAGATCTGCTTTCCCAAGATGCTGAATCCTGTATTTCAGGACATACCCATTGGTATCTGACGATGTATTATTGTACGTGTATGCACGGGTTTTTTGTGTAACGTTTTCCAGATGCTCGTAATAGACCAGATTTGGATCCAGGGCAATAGGAACTGAGTAGGTATATCCAAGCATTAAAGAGAGATCCAGGTTCCGGATCAGTTTTCCATCACCTGCAAGGGCACAGTCAATTCCATAGATCCGTGCAGGACCTGTGTTCAGGAACTTGAACCCGTTACTTTTATCTATCGTGGAGTTTCCCCAGGCGCCAAAATTAAACTCGACATAATTATTGTAGTTCTCAAGGAAGCCTGCCACGTCGGCCATCCCGACAAACTTTCCGATTTTGAACAACTGTTTGACTCCCAGTTCATATGAGATACTGGTCTCGGAGGCAAGATTTGGGTTTGGATAGAAGCCAAATCCACCTGAATTGGTGGTGATGTAACGTTCTCCTATACTGGGAGCGCGATACCCCTGTCCAACCGATCCTCTGACGAAGGTCCCTTTAGTTGCCTGTAGATTAAAACCTGCCCTGAAAATAGGTTTGTTCTCATAGAAGTCGGCAATCTGGTAATACTCCCAGCGACCGCCTACGAGAATGGTGATCCGATCGTAAAACCTTTTTTCAAACTGCATGTAAACTGCCAGGTTTTCCGATTCATACGACCCGAACTCATTGGCTGTTGTTGTCCCATCAGCAGCAAGAATACCGGAGAAAACCTGGCCGTAGGATTGCGAATAACTATTCATCACGCCAGTAACAAGGACCATTCCCCCGATCTTCTTGAAGGTTTTGGTATACTGGTATTCACTGTAAACGGTCAGGTAGCGGTTCGACTGGTTATTATTAGCCTCTGTGTTGCCATAATAGATCCTGTTTTTAAAGCTATGACTGTTGCCCTTTTCATTGAAATATTTGATGTAAGGATCGAGATAGAAGCTGAACTCCTTAAAATGGGATAAGGCTCCCGGATAGGCACGATAGATTCCGGTATCGGCGTTATACCAGAAAAAAGTTTGCGCGTTATCGTTGTACATGAAGTTTCCATTCAGGCCGTAGGTCAACCCTTCCACTTTCTTATTTCTCACCCGGGTATTGAAGTATACTTTTATCCGTCGTTCAAACTCTCCTTTATTAAATACCGAATCCGGCAGAACCTCAGGGGTACCACTAATATATCCCTGGTCGGAGTAGTAATTAGCCCCAACTCCCAGATCAAAATTGTCAAACTTCTGAAGATGGGAGATTGAGATGCCATAGACCAGTGGGTTCAGCCCCGACCATGGCGTAGCATAACTCCTCGATGGAGTGCTGTAAATCCCGAGGAATGTATTGAGTTTCGTAATCGGTTTGTCTTTGGGATAGGCAGTTCTGATGTTGATCGCACCTGTGATGGCTGAGGAGCCATAAACCACCGATGCAGCACCTTTAACCACTTCTATCTGCTCCACATCGTCAACCGGAAGAAAACCCCAACTTGGGCGGCCTGCATCGCCACGGAGGATAGGCATCTCATCAACCATTACCATCACCCGGCTACCCAACCCTGAGCTAAAACCGCTTCCGGCCCGGATCTGAGGTTCGTTATCCACGATGGTGACACCCGGCATTTTATCGATGGCCTTATCAATACTCGAAGGGTTGGATGCATGAATGGCATGGGCTTTCAGCACTTCAATTGAGGCTATCGACTCTTCTATTTTCTGTTCATACTTGGAGCCGGAGATCACAACGGTTTGCAGCTCCTGGGTCCCAGGGGAGAGGACAAAATTCACCACGATCTCCTTTTGTCCGTTCACCACCACCTGTCTCTCCTGCCGCTCATAGCCAATGCAGGTAACCACCAAGACATGATCTCCTCTTGGGATCCAGATTCTGTAGTGGCCGCTGCTATCGCTATATGTACCGGTGGAGGAGCCTTTGATGCCAATGTTAACAAAAGGCATCAACTCTGAGGTATTCTCATCCGTGACCTTCCCTTTAACAATGTAATTCTGGGCGGAAAGATTTATGTGAACAAAATACCCTGTAAGAACGAGTAAGAAATAGGGTAATAGTTTTCTCATAAAGATAATTTAGTCAACAAAATTATGAATTTCTTTTAAACAGCATGTCAATGAAAGTTAATAGAGGGGGCCTTCCCTGGGAGCCAATGGTTTGAACCGGATTGAGGGGGAGGGAATGTTAGGGCCCAGTCCTAACGACGGCCACGTTGCATCTACTTTCCCGATCGTTTTATCATCCATCACAATTACATTGGGCCACTCCCTTTGGAAATTATCCAGCTCGAGACTCTTACGGGTGGCATCAATAAAAAGCGGATTAAACCTCTCCCCATCCTTCTCCGTGAAGAAACAGTCCCGTATCGGGTCAATGTTGTTCGCTCCAAGCCAGACCACTGTCGTGAGATCAAAGGGATCTACCTGCTCGTCAACGAAAACGATAAACCTGGCCTCTTCCGGGAGCCCCTTCTCAACAAGGCCACTGGCTATTAGCCTGGCATGCTTGGGGAGGCTTTTCCTGAATGCGATGATTACGATACTGATTCCCTCATCGATTAACGAACCGTTTATCGCAACAATCTCGGGAAACATGGAAACCCATCCATCCAAATCTAATCCGGCATCCGGCATCTGGTAATCCGGCGATCGGGCATCCATGGACGTGTGATCACTGGGTTCGGCTTCACCGTTTTTCCAGGTGGCATCGATCCCTATTTTACTTCCCGATGCGTATTTCGTGCTTGAATGATCCAGAATATCCAAAGGTCCACGGCTGAAAAGAATATTATTGCGGGGGTCTACATGATCTGAAATTGCCCTGGCAACATCCCTGTAGTTGGTCAGATCCACATCGGGATCGGTCACAATCAGGATCTTGTTAAACATCATCTGTCCGGCTCCCCATAGCGCATTCATCACCTTCTCCGCTTGTCTTGGGTAACTCTTATCAATGCTGGCAAGTACGATGTTGTGGAACACACCCTCCACAGGCATGTGCATATCTGTTAGCTCAGGTACCACACTCATCTTCAACGGCTTGATAAATATCCGCTCAGTGGCTTTTCCGATCCAGCCATCCTCCTGGGGAGGGGTTCCCACGATGGTGGTCGGGTATATGGCTCCCTTCCGGTGCGTGATACAGGTAACATGAAACTTAGGGAAGAAGTCGGCCAGGGAATAAAACCCAGTATGATCGCCAAAAGGGCCTTCCAGAATCAGCTCTTCGGCCGGATCAACAAACCCTTCGATCACAAAATCGGCGTCAGCCGGTACCTCCAGATCATTGGTAAGGCATTTGACCAGTTCAACTTTCCGCTTCCGCAGAAAACCCGCCAGCAAGTATTCATCAAGGTTCTCAGGCAACGGGGCGGTGGCAACATACGTATAAACCGGATCGCCGCCCAGCGTTACCGAAACGGGCATCCGCATTCCCAGTTTTTTATATTTCAGGTAATGATTTGCTGAGCCTTTGTGCAGATGCCAGTGCATCCCGGTCAAATCGGGACCAAATACCTGCATGCGGTACATGCCGAGGTTTCGGATGCCGCTGCTTCGTCGCTTCGCTTCTCGCAGTGACCATGATGCCGGATGCCGGATGTCGTGGTTCCAAGGTGACTGCCAACTGCCAACTGCCAACTGCGGGCTGATAGTGTGCACACACGGCAACGTTATAAATGGCCCACCATCCGCCGGCCAGCAAGTGAGAACAGGAAGTTTTGAAAGATCCGGACGCTCCATCACGATCTCCTGACATGCGCCTCTCCCTTTCTTTCTCTTTGGCATCCAGGATGCCAGCTCCTGCAACAGGGGGAGTGTACGCATTTTATCCAGAAAACTCTGTTTTGGAGAGAGAAATGCCTTTAATATCTTATCAATATCGCGACCAATATCGTCAAGCTGACCCACACCCAATGCCATACAGATCCGTTTCTCCGATCCCATGGCATTGATCAACAATGGGAAATCGGTCCCATTGTTTTCGAAAAGCAGCGCCGGTCCGTTCTGCTTTGAAATCCGATCCGTGATCTCTGTGATCTCCAGGTTGGGGGAAACAGCCTCTTTAACCCGAATCAACTCACCGGCTTGCTCCAGTGCAGTAATGAAATGGGTAAGATTTTTACAGGCCATAACTTGATGAAGCTCCAGGAATCAAATTCTTGTGAATTGTTATTCAGTTGACTCGAAGTTCTTTTCCCTGAACTTTTCGGGCTGCTCTTCGTCATTGTATTTCGAAGGACATTTGAGGAGCAGGCTCTTTGCTTCGAACACCGAGTCGTTCATCATCGAGCCGATGATCACCACCTGTTCTGACCGTTCAAAATCCTGTGGTTTCGAGTTATGGTAGACTATTTTTCGTTCGGCGCCATTCTGATCAAGCATATAGAAGATGAACTCATTGGGATTGTTCTCCGCATCATAGATCAGCTCTTTGTCAGGGCTGAGTGTCCCAATTACGTGAAACTCCTTGTTCGGCTTTTCAGCTGCCTGGGAAAAAGTCACATAGGTACTGGAATCCGAAATCGTGGAGATCACCACGCCTACCACCACAACCACCAGGATGATGATCACAATATGGATTGTTTTCATATCTCCTGATCTCTCTTGTTCCTTTTCAGATTATCCTCTATCATCTCTTTTTCGATTTTACTCACCTTCCTGTCCATGAAAAAAAGATATACGAAGATTCCCACCAGGATCACCGCTAACACGGCAACAACGATGTATATTTTGCTGTCTGGCTCCATAATAATCTAATTGATAATTGAAATCGTATTGCTATTCGCTGTTCCCTTCTCATTCCTCATTCCTTATTCCT
>CAYUZX010000023.1:0-8655 GCA_964449285.1 uncultured Prolixibacteraceae bacterium | reverse complement strand
ATTGAAATCGTATTGCTATTCGCTGTTCCCTTCTCATTCCTCATTCCTTATTCCTCATTCCTCATCCCCAATTTTCGGATTCGTATTCTCAGATTCATGATCCAGAAGCCCAGAAGCATCCATCCAGCCATTGCCGGGTAGAATACAATCCGGGTCGTAGTCGAAAGGTTCAGCGCCATGACAGGGGCCCCATCCTGGCCGGGATGAATGGTAGAACCCGACATCCGGGGCAGCACCATCACAAATACGATCCAGAGGATGAAGGCGAAAATATTGAATACAGCTGACACTTTTGCCCGTTTGTGAGTATCGTCGATCGAACTCCGAAGCACCATGTATGCCAGGTAGATAAACATGCCTACAGCAGCGCCATCGAGCTTTGGGTCTCTGACCCAGAATGCTCCCCATGTATTTTTTGCCCAGATCATACCGGTGATTAAGCCCAAAACACCGAACATGACTCCCACGTTGGCAGCTTCCACAGCTACCAGATCCTCCTTTTCATGAAATCCTTGTAAGTACCGGATGCTGAAAATGAATGAGGTGGTTAACATGGCTAACATTCCGAACCACATCCCCACATGGTAGAAGACGTTTCTCAACGATCCTCCGATCATCGTATCCGGTACCGGAACGAAAAACCCGTAGATTACTGCATAGAGAAGCAGGAAAAAGGCCAGAGTTTTCCACCAGAGTCCAGTTATTTTTACATTTTTTATCATGAAGTCATGAGGTCATAGGGTCATGAAGTCAAAGTTATCAGTTGGTAGAAACAAGAAGCGAGGTAGCGAGGTAGCGAAAATGAAAATAAACTACCTCTAACTTCTGACTTTCTTTTAGTCCCGCCAAAGATACGGAAATAATAAATAGGCAAGGATGATTACGGCCAGGTTGATGGTGAGCAGAATGACAAGCGGGCCAGCGGCTTCGGGCCACTCAGGGCCTGAAAGGGCCATGCTGGCGATCTTCATCAGGGTGAGTAGCAAAGGCAGGATGATAGGAAAGCTGAGAACCGCCATCAGGGAGAAATTGTTGCTAGCCCTGGAGGCGATGGCTGCCACCATGGTAAGGATGGATGAAAGGCCAAAACTGCCAAGGATCAGAGCCAGGATAAACAGCTCAATATTGATCACCTGGTTGCCCATCAACAGGAGGAACATCCCAAATGAAAGCAACGAGAGAATGGCCATCAGGAGGAGATTGTAAAGGATCTTGGAGAGTACCACCGCTTGCGGACTGGCAATCGTATAATAGTAGATATAGCGCGCAGGACTCTCCTGAACAAAACTTTTGCTGATACCATTCACTCCGACAAACAGGAGGATGATCCAGAACAACGAGTTCCACGTCTCGGGTGTGATCACCTCTTCAAAGGCGAGGTAAGCCACAAATATGGTAGAAAGGAGATAAAGCAGAATTCCGTTGAGAACGTACTTCTGCTTTAACTCCAGTTTGATATCCTTGCCAATAAGGGCTTTGACTTCGCGAAAAAGCATAATATTGTTTGCTGTCGCAAAGATAGCAAGAACTTTTACTGAACGATCATCTTCTTCGTTACCTTCGTGTTGTTTAAGGTTACTGTGTAAAAGTAGACGCCTGGAGTGAGCCCTTTGGTGCTGATTGAAAAATAATAATTTCCGGCCATGCAGTTTCCTTTGGTAATGGTCTCCACACGCTGGCCCATCAGGTTGGTCACCTCAAGTGCAAGGGTTCCAGGTTTTGTTAAGTTAACACTCACCGTTGTGACGTCGGTAACTGGGTTCGGGAAATTCTGCGAGACACTGAAAGCATCTCCCTGCTCTGTGGCAGTACCTACCGGGAACAGAATATCGGCCTTAGAAGGCTTGATGAATCGGATCCGGTTATCTGTAGGCCCCGACTGACCCTGGTAACCGGTTTGGCTGGATCCCTGTACATAGGATCCGGCGTAATCATCTTCCTGAAAAGTGATGTAAAGGTAATCATCACTGGCCCAGGAGGTACTCGGGAAGACACACTCACTCCAGTTGTACTGAATATAATCGCTGGTGAGATCAATAGGAGTCGTTGTCCAGCTATTGCCGTAATCGGAAGAGCCACGGGCATAAATGTGACGCAACAGGTAATTATCGGTATCTGTCAACATGGTTACACCCGCCCACGTCACAAACACAAAGTCATCCTCATCAACCGTTATGGTAGGCTGGCTGGTCATGGAGTTATAATAAAAAGCGACCCGTATTGGATCCACATATAATGCATTGGTATCTGCTACCCGGCCGATCAGATTTCCGCTGGCCAAAAGTTCATCCATATCCAGGTTTTCTGGAAGCTGCGGCATATCCTCATTCCAGTATAAAACGCCATCCGATTGCGGAGCCCATTGTTTTGAGCCGCCCGCTGCAGAGGAGTACATCAGTCCGGTCACAACATGTGCTTTCCCGTATTGATCGAGCGCCAGTGCAATCGTTCCGTCCGGAGCATAGAAGAGCTCGACGTCACCCGTAATTGGCGTGGTATTGTAAAGACTCGGCCAGACAACAATTTTTTCCCAGTCATCTCCATTATTATAGGATTTCATGATCGCCAGATCCATCCAGGCATCACAGAAAGCAAACGCCAGAGTGTCACCTTTTGGTTCTGCCCAGGCATATGTATCAGCGCCAAATCCGAGGTAATCAGACGAAGTCAGTCCTTCAATCACCCTGTGTTGGATATCCCAGGTGATACCCCCATCTAAAGACCGGTAATAGAGTAAGGCCAGATCCAACCCCTGGTAGACAGAATATGTGAGGCAGATAATATGGATATAAGTGTGATCCGGTCCATTGGTCACCACGCGTGGCCAGGAGATATCTACAGCGCCAGCCGGTCCGGGAAGGATCGATTCGTTCCATGCTCCGGTGCCCTTGGTAGCCCGGGTCATGACGTATAAGCCAGCGGTCATATGATGGTTCACGACAATCTCACCGTCTGGACCCCATGGGGCATACGAAGGCCAGCCCGATTTGGTAGATTCAATCCGGGCAGATGGCTGAGGGCCCCAGGCTGTTCCGTCGAAAAAGTTGGTCCCCGTCCCACGATCGCTATAAGAATCGTTATGAGATAGCATAGACACTGCTCCTACAGTTCCATCAGGAAAGAGATGAATTCTGTTTTCAGTGGAAGCATTGCTTTGTTCATCATACCGGGTGATCATCAATACAGGATCATCAAGGACAGCTTTAGGACTAATCATCGGATTCACCCGCATCTGGCCGATTCCAACCTCCCCCTTCTGGTTCAGGGTGGGTTTTGCCACCATATGGCGTTTCGCTTGTTCCCGCGCCCCTGAAGAGAGTTGGGCCTGAAGGCCGCTTGTCAGAACCAGAAGGCTTAATGCAACAGATAGTAGAGTAAATTTTTTCATAATTTTTATTTCTATTAGACAAATTTACTTGTAATTGGAATGGTATCCAAGAAAAAATCCCGGATAAAACCGGGATTTTTTCTTGAAAATAATATAAAACTCTCTATTCAACAATCATTTTCCGGGTCTGAACCTGGTCGCCTACCTTCACCGAAATGAAGTAGACTCCCTTGTTCAATCCCGAAGCATCGACAATCAGTTCATGGGTACCAGCAGCTATGATGCTGTTACTGGTCTTCTGAAGAGCTTGTCCAAGAATGGAATAGACATTGACAGAAACACTAGCCGTGGATGAAAGTGTGAGTTTCATTGATGTTAAATCTTTGGTTGGGTTAGGATAGTTTTGGGAAAGGTTAAACTCTATTGCCTTTCTCTTTTCAATCGCTAAATATGGGATAATATCGGTTTTTGGCAATACACGATATTCCATGATGCTTTCATGGATCGGAATCTGTGTTGGATCACCAATTCCAGATCCGGGTTGATCTGAAGTTTGTTGGATGTACTGTAAATTGTCTATTGATGTTCGCTTCGATACAGAAGGATAGACAAACTCCATGTTGATATAAATAATAGACGAATTTAAATCGACCATATCACTCCAGGTAGTTCCATGATCGATCGATCCGGTGCCCCAAATATGTCTGTAGTTAAAATTATCAGGGGATACGGCTCCAAGAGTGACTCCAGACCAAAGAACAAAAATATTGTCATCTTCATCAATCGTAATCATAGGCATACTGGAAAGGCCACATCCGTATTTTGGAAGAAGATGGATCGTATCTGTTGGATTATCAGGAATGTACCCTATTAATTGTCCGTGAGCGAAAAGGGTATCGATAAACAGGCTATCATGCAAAGGTGGCATTGTTGAGTTCCAATAGACCAATCCGTCAGTATAAGGATAATATTTTTGTCCATCGGATTCTCCTTTTGCAAACATACGGCCAAAGACAACATGAGCTGTACCCTGATGATCAAGTTCAACAGCTAAACAGCCATCGCAACAGGCAAACCTATCAGTGGTTGTTCCTGAAGGAACAAAACATTGACTGTTACTGAGGATTATTGTTTTAGTCCAGGTATCTCCATTATCGGTCGACATCATGATGAATGTATCGTTCCAGTTCCCACCAACAACAAAAGCAAGAGTGTCGCCATGAGGTGTGGCCCATGCAAAACCGTCTAATGTAATTTCAAGGTATTCGGATGATGTGGTCCCAGGAATTTGAACCATATCAATATCCCATGTGGCTCCTCCGTCGAGTGAACGGGAATAAAGCAATGCCGGATCCATCCCATTGTAAGGAGTTCCACTGAATTGAGTAGGCCCTGACAAACAAAGCAGATGAATATATGAGTTGTTAGGACCACCTGTAACAATTCTTGGAAATTCAACTCCGGATGCCCCCGAAGGAGCATTTATCAGCGTTTCATTCCAGGAGCCCGTTCCCTTGGTGTCACGCATAAGCAGAAATAAAGGATATAATGCTGAACGATGACTCACAACTAATTCACCTTGAGGGCCGTATGGAGCATACCCGGTCCAACCGGCTCTTTGGGACTCAATTCTTAAGGTTGGGAAAGGGCCCCAGCCTGAACCATTATAATAATTGTATCCTGATCCCCTGTCGCCCCATGCACCTTCTTCCATGCCACGCATCCAGGTAGCTCCAACTGTACCATCAGGGTAAAGATAAATCCGTTGAGGAGTTGATTTATTGGATTGTCGGTCATACTTTGTAGAACCCAAAGGATCCTCCAGAATCGCTTTTAGAGAGTTAACGGTGGTGTTGATTAATTGAAAGGGCGTTGTTTCAAAACCATCTGTCGTATAGGTTGGAGCTATGACATCATGAAGATTTGATGGAATGGCATACATCTGACGCTGACTAAAACCATAGGAAATGAGTACCATTGCAGTAATGAGTAAAAGGATTTTTTTCATAATTTCATTATTTAATTAATTGATTAAGTTGAGTTAACAATTAAGACCTCTTCTTCCGAAACAGGTTGCAAGAAAAGGAAACGCAGTTCAAAATTAATCTTTTTTTTAATCCGAATGGAAAAAATCGCTCAACTTCTCCAAATTTCCGTCAACTAACAACAATAACACGATAAACATAAAAAAAGAATCGTATTCAAAATCAATCTATAAAAGAGATATGACCAAAAAGAGACCGTCTCAAAAGTCCGAGGCAGCCTCTTTTTCTTTCATTTTACTCGTACCCCTTACGAGAGCACTTTCAAATATTCAATTCTCCAGAAGATGATTTTACTTTTGAGTCATCCCCTTTATTAAATGAGTTCAAATAATCAGGAAATAGTATTTCCTGATTATCATTCCACAATCATCCTTTTGGTGATAGATTGTTTGTTTACTGTCACTGTGTAGAAATAGATCCCTGCAGGAAGCGCTGATCCATCGATGATGAATTGCTGGTTGCCGGTGTTTACATTGCCTTTTTCGAGTTTCATTACCTGTTGGCCAACAACGTTAGAAATAGCCATAGATAGGTTTCCCGGTTGAGTGAGGTTGATAGTGATGACCGAACGGGCGGTTACCGGATTTGGATAGTTCTGTGTAATGGTAAATGTTGCTTCGGTTTTTTCATTGATGGCTGTCGGCCACAGAATGATATCCGCTTTGGCAACAGCGTTATAGACAATGTCGTTTTGGCTGGCTGAATTTTGGCCCTGATAAGTTGAACTCGATAGGCTCTGTACCCAGTCACCAGCATAATCATCTTCCTGGCGGATATAATATATCATATCAGTGCTTGATTGTGCAACACACGGGAAAACAAATTCAGTCCATTTTTGTAAATAACCGTTTGTCAAATCAACAATGGTATCCCGCCATGTATTGCCCCCGTCAACAGAAGCCCTGGCAAAAATATGACGTAAATAATAATGATCATTATCCCTGAGATTCGTTACCCCCGACCAGAAGGCGAAAATCTGGTTTGATTCGTCAATAACCATAGATGGATGACTGGTCAATGAAACCGAATAGCCTGCAATAGAATCCCCTGCCGTATTTTCTATAGAAGTCCAGACATTCGAATCGAGAACCCAGCCTATCATATATCCATTATCATATAACCAATCCCAATCCAATGGATCAGGCAGTTGGGGTTTATCTTCGTTCCAATAGACCAATCCGTCCGTATTAGCCCAATAAACTACACCTGTTCCATTAATCCCAGCCATCCATAATAAACCAAACAAAACATGGGCTTTCCCGGATTGATCCAGCTGAACTGCAATTGATCCGTCACTACAAATGATGGTATCTGTACTAGGATCTGTATCTGTCCAGAGATTATAAGGATTTTCCCATATAATAGTCTTGGTCCAGGTATCGCCATTGTCTGTTGATTTCATTATGAAAGAGTCGTTAAATCCCCCAACCGAAAAACAAAGGGTCTCTCCAAACGGTTCTGCGAAGTTATAGTCATCTCCACCAAATCCAAGATATTCATTGGAAGTCATTCCATCGAGTTGAATCCAGCCATCCCAGGTGACAGCACCATCGGTCGAGCGATTGTAAAGGAGGGCTCCTTCCATTCCGTTCCATGGGCCACCACTACCATAACCAGTAGGCGTTGTAAGGGCAATAACATGAACATTCATCCTGTCGGGGCCGCTGGTTACTATGCTACACCAGAGCATCCCCACCGCACCGGCAGGATTTGGGATTACTGTCTGAGTCCAGGCACCTGTTCCCTTGGTATCTCTTTTGTTCACATACAATGGTAGATTTCCCGATCCATCATGGGAAACTACAATCTCGCCATTGGGTCCCAGCGGAGCATAGGAAGGCCAACCCGTCCGTTGGGATTCAACTCTTGCGCTTGGCGAAGGGCCCCAGTTCGAACCATCATAATAATTGTAACCTGCTCCCCGGTCAGGAAAAGAAGTCGTGGTTTCATGTGACCAGGTTGCCACACCGGCAGCCGTTTCATCATCATACCTGTAGACACGTGGCATAACCGAGCTATTGGTCTGTAGATCATAATAAGTCCACATAATGTTTGCACCCTCAAGTGCAGATTTTGATTGTACAGATGAATTCGGATACTGTAAACCTTTTATATTCACAGATTCATCTCCGGCAATCTTGATAAGTGTTCTCGGTTCGCTTAAATGTCTTTTATCCCGTGGGGATAGCCCCGATTGAGCCATTGATGAAAGAGCAAATCCCACAGTGATAACAAAAAGTAAAATCTTTTTCATAGGGTTTTGGTTTTAAATGAAACATTATTGAATCCAGTACAAATATACAAAAAAAAGTCCGGACAAGTCCGGACCCTTTTTCTTGAAAAAATTAATACTATTCAATAACAACTTTCCTGCTATATTTCTCTCCGTTGATCTGGATTGTTGCAAAATAGATACCTGAATGAACGTTGCTGGCATCCAGGGTAAACTGCTGATTTCCGGCTACTACATAACCCGGGTCGAGGTTCATGACTGTCTGTCCGAGCATGTTGCTCATCGAGATTATGACATTTCCGCCACGGGTCATGTTCACCATCATCACACCAATGTCGGTTACCGGATTCGGGAATACCGAGATGGAAGCCTCTGCTGACCTGTTGTCAATTCCTACAGGGAAGACACACGGACCTGCATCGATGGTATAGTCGGCAGGCATGTAAGTGAAATCAGAGATATATTTGAACGTAACTGGTGCCAGTTCGTCGTTTGGATCTGACCACAGCTCGGTTACGATAGGAATGATATCTCCATCACCACTACTGAAGGTATAATAGGAAGCACAGAAAAAGTATGCTTGCTGTGTCACCTGCAGGATTGATGGATGCATTTACACGGTTATCTTCATCAAGGTCACCGAAAGTACTACGGAAGGTTGTAGGATATCCCATCAAGACAGCACACCAGGTGGTATCACCATCGTTGGAGAAAACATCAAATACGGCAAACGCGCTATCGCTAGTTGCAATAGAATAGCCATCAGCAGACACTCCTACAACAACCCCAATGTGTGGGTTGCATCAACTGTCAACGACAATGTCGCATTATCATTCAGCATCGGTATAGTAAGAGGAAAATAACTTTCTTATGCGATAGTTCACATTTCTTATGCGATAGTTCACAAAAATATTGTAATATTGCTGTGATTTTAAAAAATTGGTAAATGGGTTCTACGATTTTTTGAATCAATATAGGAAAAATAAATTTTTAAAACCCACCTAAAATTCACTTACTATGAAAAAACTATTACTATTATTAGTGGCAGT
>CAYUZX010000022.1:0-43740 GCA_964449285.1 uncultured Prolixibacteraceae bacterium | reverse complement strand
AGTCCGATATCGGCAGGTTTTATGTTAAAGCAATAAACGCTATAACTAAGGAAAGGACAACCTTATACTATGGGTCGATGAATCGTATTATTTTATAGGAAAGAGAATTTGGGTATTCCATTTTGCTGTATCTGGTTCATTCGCAGGATCAGTTACATAGATCTCCCAAGGATTACCGATGACTTCAAGCCCACTTTGGGCCACGTATTTATCCAGGGCGTGATAGACGTAGGCAGTTTGGTCGTAAGGACCAAAATAATCAGCCATGACCACCTTCTGACCGGGGATCTCTTCAGCCCGAATCCGTCCTCTCCCACCATCAGCATACTCAACCGCAATTCCCAAATCAAACACTGAAAACTGGGTTACAGAATCCCATGAATGGTAAATGGCAAATGGATAACCTTTGGGAGTAAGTCGTTTCATCTTGACAAATTGCATGATTTCACCATAGCCCCTACCCATTACCTGACCATATGTCTCAGGACCTGCGGAATCTCTGATTATCAGAACGATCTGGTCCTTAGTATAAGTTTCTTTAATAGGGGGCCATCCGTGACGTTCCTCAGCCACCTCTTTAAGTTTTGCCAACCCTTTTTCAAAATCGGGGCCCATCATTTTATCCATAAACAGCCCCATGTACCTATTTATAGGATTAAATCCCAGGTCTCCCTCGTCAACCCAGATGATCAAAACCGAGTCATTGACTTCATCGTAAGTGAAACTTCCTTTCGACTGATATTTACCCTCATCAAACATTAAATCGTATCCGAAATGCTCTCCAGGTATAGATTCGGTGACAATCAATTCACCATTGCCGAGAATCTCTCCGTTCCATTTCCATATCGTCCCAACTTCACAATCATTACCGGTAAGTTCGAACAAAGCTGTGGTATCTACATTTTTATTCCAGGGCGTCCACAGATCCCATTTCTTCATGTTGCAGGTAAGGTTATACACCAGTGCTTTATCAGCACCTATGGTGATGCTTCTCTCGACTTTATACTGGCGAGGCAGCAGGTATGCTATAATTACCAGAACAGCGATAATAATAAGCAACCATAATACAATTTTTCCGAATGTTCTCATCTGAAACAGTTTATATGGTTAATTCAGTAAAAATACAACAAACCATATTGAAAACCATCGTACGATCAAAAAATATTTGTCAAAATAGTCCGAATCATGCCGATTCTACCCTTATGTTCAGATTCTCCGGGTGCTTCACGCTCCTTAATATGAGTTGGATCGTAAACGTGTGTATGTGGATCATACTTCTCAGCGTAGTACCTGATCCGTTTTTCCATAACCCGTAAATATTCTGTCTGTTGTCGCTGTTGATTTAAGTCTTTCATGCAATAAGTAATTAAGTATGCTTTATTTTATTTTATAATAAAACTAAACCATGTTTATTGCAAAAACAAAAAAATTAAACATTAATTTGACTTAATTAGACTAGCTTAATCAACAACTAAGATAAATTAAGCACTTAATTAAGCTTAAATTTGATTAAGTATTATTTATTTTGTATGTTTGCTTAAATATTGATTATCTCGTGTCGACTGAAACTTCATCATTACAGATATTATCTCTTATTCCTAGTCTAATTCCTGGGATTGAACAGGTTGTTCTGGCTCATTATCAGCAGAATAACACTGAATTATCAGGCTTTCTTTTAAAAAAAGAAGAAGACAATTACAAAATACAACCGATAAGATTAGAGGCTGGATCTTCATTTTTCTTAGAACTTTCTGCAACAACCCTGCCATATCAATGGTTTCAAAAAGATCAGGTACCATTTGAAATTCTTACTAAATATAAAGTTCAGTTAACAATATTTAGTGAGCTGAAAAACAATATATTATTAATTAAATATATTGATCATGGATCGAATTGGACTGATCTCTTTTTCATCTACTTCAATGATAACCTGAGTAATTTTTTATTGGATAAAGTGAGTGAACCGTTTTCGGCTCAACACAAGAATATGGTTGGATTTCTCCTCTCCCACTCAATTCGGACGATATTTCAGGTTATCGATTCCCATAATCAACTATCAACAACTTTTAATGATCAGATGCTCCATATCGTGAAGGAGCGTGATCATTTGCAAGAGGGATTGGATCAACAATTACAAAAGGAACGAAATGGCATTCTAACACTTGCCCGATATTATCTCTCAAATATTGCAGAAAGGCTGGGTACACAGGCAAATTTAACCGATTCAGCAAAAAATAAACTAAAATCTTTTACAGGAGAATTGTATCAACTTGAAGCAGTGATCCATGAAGCTCTGGAATTTGCCGGTGCTTTATCATCCCCTGCACGATCAGCACCGTTATTATTAGCTGATTATCACATCCGATTCCCGGATCCGGCTCATCAGAAAATATCGGATGATGTTATTGAAGGATTACCTCAACGAATGATAAAAACCCATCTGTTACTTGACCGACTTGAACTTGCGGCGTCTGGTATTAAACAAAGGAAAGATAATCTGACAAGTGCCAAAGTAGGTAAGGAGTTCCCTACCCCTATTTCAGCACCTGCTATCACAGATGCGCTTCGCAAGCACAAAAAGCGTATTATCCAACTATTTAATCAGTATCCTGATAAATGGGAGATTATTCGTCATGAATTCCGACCTATCCAGAATCTGATGAATTCTAATCAGAACCATGAACTTTTGTCTGCTTGATAAATATTTCTATTTTTGCATCGATGAAAATAGCTGTAACCGGAGCCAACGGTCATGTTGGATCAAATCTTTGTAAAGCCCTCCTGAAGCAAGGATATCAGATCCGAGCTCTGGCACACAAAAATACCAAGGCAATTAATGATCTACCCATTGAGCTTATCCAAGGTGATATTCTGGATAAGGACTCCATTAGGTCACTGATGAAGGATGTGGATTATTGTTTTCATCTTGCTGCATATATTTCCATTAAAGGTGATACAAACGGGATGGTGTGGAAGATCAATGCTGAGGGGACTAAAAATATAGTTGATGTAGCCAGGGAACAGCAAATTAAACGATTGATTCATTTCAGTAGTATTCATGCATTCCAACAGCACCCTACAGATGAACCCCTGGATGAACACCGCCCTTTAGTTGGTTCTAACGGATTTGCCTATGATATATCTAAGGCTGAAGGAGAACGTGCTGTTCACCAGGCTGCCGCGAATGGACTTGATGCCGTCGTACTCTGCCCAACAGCCATCATAGGACCAGATGATCCTGAACCTGGACTGATTGGAAAAGCGCTTCTTGAGTTATACCACAAACAGATCCCTGCACTTGTGCCTGGTGGTTATAACTGGGTGGATGTCAGGGATGTGGTTCATGGAGCAGTCAATGCTATGACCATGGGCAGGACAGGTGAGAAATACCTGTTATCCGGCACCTGGCACAGCTTATTTGATCTTTCGCGAATTATTGCTAAGGTTACTGGTGTGAAAACAACTCAAACAGTAATGCCTCTGTGGGTAGCAAAATTTGGATTGCCATTTATCACCCTGTACAGTCATATTGCCGGAGTAGAACCCTTATATACAAACGAATCACTCCAGATTATCTCGGAAGGAAACCGGTTGATCAATAATGAAAAAGCACGACGGGAGTTGAATTTCACATCACGGGATCTGGAAGATACTGTAAGAGATGCCTTTACCTGGTTTCGGGAACAAGGATACATTCATAACATGGTAATTTCATGAGTAACTCTACCTTTTATTTTCTTGTATATGTGTGGATTGCAATCGCGTTAGTGATTTTTCCAATTGTTTTGAAGATTACAGCTCCCTATGGACGACATACAACAAAACAATGGGGATTACTGATTAATAACAGACTGGGGTGGATTATTATGGAATCTCCAGCTCTGCTGGTGTTTGCAGGTCTATTTCTGTTTGGTTCTGCAAAGCAAAATATTGTCACGTGGGTCTTTTTCAGCCTATGGGTATTTCACTATATCAACCGAACCATTATTTTTCCGTTCAGGTTACGGACTAAAGGAAAGAAGATGCCCCTTGCGATCGTTTTCATGGCATTGGGATTCAATTTTGTCAATGGCTTCATCAATGGATATTACCTTGGTTCACTTGCCTCATACCCGATCTCCTGGGTTACAGATCCGCGATTTATTGTCGGTATTATTATGTTTTTGGGTGGTATGGTTATCAACTGGCAATCAGATAACATCCTGATCCATCTCCGGAAACCCGGTCAAACTGGGTATGTCATTCCACAAAAGGGGTTATTTAAATATATCTCTTGTCCGAACCATTTTAGCGAGATTATAGAGTGGTTTGGATTTGCCATGATGACATGGTGTACTCCGGCGCTTGCTTTTGCTGTTTGGACCTTGGTGAATCTTCTTCCTCGTGCGTTACATCACCATAAATGGTACAAATCAACTTTCCCTGGTTATCCGCCCAATCGCAAAGCATTGATCCCTTTCATCCTCTGATTGAAAAATTTGCCTTCTTTGACAATCATGCCTTACTAGGCCTGGCAAAATAGGTCCTGAAAAACCGTGATGGGAACCCTGTCTGGCCGACAGAATTCCCATCCATCATCCTTGCGGCCGTGGCCGCCCGGCGTGTCAAGCTACGGTTATTGTGACTGACGATCTTTCCGGGTTACCCCTTCTTCTCGTCCCGCTCTCCGGTCCTATCTCCCTTGCAGAAGAAGGCATCGGGAGCGCCCTGATTATGTGACCTGTTACCCGAGCAAATCTTGCGAATTCGCCATTGTCCAGGCTTGGTTCTGGAGTGCCGTTCCCTTGCAGGTACTGCTTTCACATCCCCAACTTCTCAGAGGGCCTTTTATCCCTCACTTGCGAAATCAAATATAGCTCTCGGAAACAGTGATGTCAATTAAATCGAAGGAATTGTATTCACAAACAATTAACATGTTTTATTAACAAATTGTTAATAAACGGAGTATATTTAAGATGCTGATTTTAATGATTTTATGTATTTGAGAAAATGGGTGTGTTGAAAAGATGTTAATAACCTGTTCATTTCTCGATTGTCACAGTCAATCCCCTGTTGCCCATTTCATCATGTAGGGGTTTTAGGTCAGCAAAGAAGCCTTCTCGTACAGCACATTTTCCTTTATAATGGGCAATCCAGGCACACTGCTCTGCTTGCATAGGATCATGATTGCAAACTTCGACAAGTGTTTCAATGACAAAGTCGAAGGAGTTGACATCATCATTAAATAAAATTAACTGACTTATATTCTGAGCCAGATTATCTTGGTTTTCAATAGGTTTAACCTTCTCTTTAACCATTCGGGAATGCTTGTAATGCACAATTATACTAATTTTTTCATAAGCAAATCGTATTTTTGATGAAATATTTCTTCCTGGTGTCATTCGATCATTTTATTTCAGCAATCTCAGAGGCTTTGTCGCACCCACTCCCCGGACTACAAGCCCAGCTTCGTATGTCATCGATGAAGCGGGTACAGGAGTTGATGGGAGTTGTTCCTTCGATAAAAGCGAAGCCCAGCAGTGTGTTATTGCTGCTTTACCCGGTTGAGGGAGCCTTCTATATAGTATTCATTCAACGTCCCGACTATGAAGGTGTCCATGCCGGGCAAATCAGTCTGCCTGGAGGCAAACGGGAACCGGGCGATTCTGATCTCACAGAAACTGCCCTGCGTGAATCCCATGAAGAAGTTGGGATTATCCCAGAAGATGTCAGGATACTCGGAAAACTATCCGACCTCTACATTCCCCCGAGCAGATTTCTTGTCACTCCCTTTGTAGGTTATTGCCCAAATAGGCCTGATTTTGTCAAAAACCCTACTGAAGTTGATGAGATTATTGAGGTGAAAATCAGCGATCTTTTTAGCGAGCCTGCTTTACAGGTAATAAAACACAAAGTAGGACTTGGTATTCAAATTAAGGCTCCGGCATTTGTGGTGAATGGTTGCGTCATCTGGGGAGCGACCGCCATGATTCTCAGCGAATTCAAAGAGGTGATCAGGGAGTTTTTATAAATTCTTTAGCTGGATTTCCCAGGAGATATCACAGGATTTACGCAACATCGCGCTCACGCCACAATAGTTATCACTTGAAAGTTCAACAGATCGTTTGATTTTGCCGTACAACTCCTCATTGCCTTCAAAGTTTTCCCCGGTAAATTGAAAGATGAGATGGATCTTGTGATAATATTTTGGATGAGTTTCTGTCATCTCGGCGTTGATCAGTATCCTGAAATCATTAAATACGACACGTTTTTTATTTAAGATAGAAACTACATCCATGCCAGTACATCCGGCCAGGGAAAGTAATATCATCGGTTTAGGCTTCAAACCGAAGCTGCTCCCACCATGTTCAGGACTGGCATCCATTCTAACTGGAAACCCATCAATTGATCCTTCAAAGGTCATTTGCCCCATCCATCTGGTTTCAACAAATTCTTTCATAACTGAAAATATTACTCTATTTCTTGGAAATTCTGGTTTCGCCAAAGCAAAAAGAACCAGGTATTCTGCCAGTATCCCATTTGCGAATCTGGGCTCCTGTTGAGGAAGAGAATTGGAATGCATCACCAGCCTGAACATAATCGATGGCATCGGTAGCATAGATTGTCCCATCAATTGGGTGTATTGCCATCCCATAGAAGAGGCGTCCTCCTGAAGAGATCAATGGTTGCGATGGAAGTGCTGATGCAGTCACAGGCATCTGATAAATTCCGTTCTGCAGGTAGTAGATCGTGTCGCAGGTAGGATTGATATCCAGCCGGCTTGGCACCTCTGATGTTGGGAAGTTGAATGCTTTCTCAACTTGCCTGAGTTCAGGATTTACACGGATCAATGCAGGAGAGGCATATCCATCCCACCCTCCTGAACATAATACCCATAACTTCAATTTCTTATCAATGACAATACCCAAAGGTTCAGTAGCAGTTGGAATGCTATCAATAATTTGATCATCCTTTGTATCCAGAATAAGCAGTTTGGCTTTTCTCCTCGAGCTGGGTTCCGTGAAAGTCCCAATACAGGTAACAAACATGTATTGATTATACTTGACCATCCCTTCAGTCCATTCCGGGGTCTTAATTGTTTTAGTGATGGCGTTGGTTGTCAGGTCAACAACGGAAATATCCTTGTAAAGATTTGTGACATATGCCTTCGTTGAGTCAACAAATTCAATATACCTGGGTGAGTTAAACCCCTCGATGCTTTTGATGACTTTGAAATCCTTAAGATCCACCACCTCAATCCGGTTTGATCCATTAATCACGATGTATCCACGGTTATTCATCACTTTCATTGATTGGGCAACATCTCCAAGGGGGCGGTTATTAACCTCTTGGAAAATATTCTGATGGGCCGTATTTGTGGAGCTATCCACAAAGGTTACAGAGGCATTTCCCCAATTGAAGTTTCCTTCATTTATGATGAAAAATCCTTCTGAAAATGTAGTTGAGTCCTCAGGGATAGGATCTGGGGGACCAGGATTCGGACGAATTGGATCTTTTGAACACGAGGATATCACTAACACCGATAATATCCCGAGCAAAAAGGCCGAAAATTGGAAGAAAAATCTGTTCGCGCTTGTGTTTATACCCACAGATTTTAATGTTACGAAATAACTCATTTAGCTGATTTTCTGCTAAAACTACCCCTGATCGTGATGGCGAAATTCCGGCCGGGCATAGGACTGTTAGCTATTGATTGATAATCGAGGCCAAATAGATTGTTTATTTCAAGTTGTAAAGATAATATAATATCATTCAATTTAAAACTTTTCCCCAAAAAGATAGTAGACAAATTATAACCGGGCATATATTCAATATTCTCCTTACCCAGGTACCTTCTGCCAATAAAATTGAACAGGTAAGAAAAATAGTAGCCGCTTTTCTTGTACCTCAATGAGGCATTCATGGTATTTATTGGCGTGTATATCAACTGTTTGCCAATAGAAGAACCATTGGGGTTTGTCTCTTTCTCATACGTTGACCTGCAATAATTATACGTCACATTCAGATCAAGGTTACTTTCCCAAAACACCACTGTTGCATTGATCCCGGTTTCGATTCCCCTTGACGCCACCTCGCTGATATTTTCAGGAATCCAGATGGCACTGCTTGTAATTGAAGGTGACCACACAATCATGTCACGCATCAGCATATAATATCCAGAAAGCTCTGTTTCAATAAAAAAGCTTTTTGAGCGATTTAACAGGTTCCAGGTTATACCTCCTTCAGCGCTATAGCTTACCTCGGGCAATAAATCCGGATTGCCCCATAGATCCCAGTAGAGATCGTTAAGCGAAGGATAGCTGTAATTCCTCGACAGGTTAGCAGAAAGTGAAAGATTTATATTCCTGAAAGGGTTGAACTCAACGCCAAAAGCAGGAATGAATGGCATCAGTTCTCCATCTACAACATCTTCCCTAGCCATCGCCGAAAGGGTAATTGATTTGGAGACTATGTAATTTAATTCAAGAAAACCACCCAGCACATTCCGTTGTTTCCGGTTGACATAACCATCAGAGTTTACCCAGTCGTGAGTGAGGTCAATACCAGGGCGAATTGTCAGATTCCTGATCCCTGTATAGCTTCCACCTATCCGGTTGACGAAAGAATAATACTGGTGTTCAGCGTTTTGAACATTACTAATATAACGCAAACGATTATAAATCAAAGCGGAAGAAATGGTGCCACTAAAAACCCGATGAACATATTTGTACTCAACCAGACTTCTAACTGATTTATCTTTCATGTTCTCAACGAAATCTGGAGTAAAATTGATAGTCAACGGTGGGTTGTCACGATCTGAATAATTATACCAAATTCGAGCGGAAATCAAGTGCCGGTTTTTAATCTTAGCGAAGACATCTTCTGAGAAACCATATTGAGTATAGAATCCGTTCGTCAATTTTTCTCGTTGTCCTGTGTAATCATTGTAAAATGGAAAATCGTTTTTTCCGTTTCCGAAATTAGCACGGGTGTGGGACTGAAAGTTTTGATTTCCCACTTCTGCGTTCAACGTAGTTGTATAATTATGAAAACTGGCAAGGGTTTGTGATACCACAACGTTGAGCCGATTATTCCAGTCTGGACTGGTTTTTAGGTTGATGATTCCTCCAAAGGCTCCGCTACTCCTACTTAGTCCGGCAGCACCATAAAGAATCTCTACTCCCTGAAATTGAGCAACCGGAAGCTGTGAGAGGTCAATCTGTCCCAGCATCGGCGAGTTAATATTGATTCCATTCCATTCGACGATTGTATGATGAGATGTTGTACCACGGAATGCAGGAGTAGACAGGTTATTATTTCCATACGATTTAATAAAGACAGTGGAATATTGGGAAAGTATCGTACTGAGTTTGGCGTCCAGTCGTGGTATTAGGATTGTGGAATCGAGTTTGACTTGTTTAAACCCTAAATTGTTGACCTGAAAACTAGCCTTGATTTCTACCTCTTTTAATTTGAGGGTATCTGTTAAATGTTGCCCGGATGCCGTTGCATATGCTAGCATCACAACCAGTATAAGAAAAAGAGGTTCTCTGAAATGCTTTCCGATTCCCGTCAACGCTTTTTCGCTTTCTACTACCTATAGTTTGATAAACTTTCGGTTTATCTTCGTTCCGTCATCAAGGGTAAATACAGCAATATAAAGCCCTTGTGGATAATTCGAAATATCCAGTTCAACATGATTCTCAGCCGGTTCATCAGAAAGATAAATCTTCCCGATAGGATCCAGTAATGAAAGCCGTACGGAAGAAGGAAACGAATGTTCAATTCGTAATATATAGTGTACCGGATTTGGATAAATCCGGATAGGAACCGTCTTAATTGAAATGGGAACTGCTTGAGTTTCAATATGGATTATCCCAACAGCATCGAGATCAAAACCACTGGTATAAAAAGGAGTCGGCCATGGATCGTTGATGATATGCCCTTGTGAGTCAAACGATTGGTAGCCTGATAAAATGCATCCGCCGACATCAATGATTCGGATATGAGTCACAGCAGAAAGATCAACTGCAAGACTGTCTTTCAAGTCATCAAGATCAAAGGGCGTGCCGTAAAAAACCCGGTATTTTCCCGCAAAGTTATGGATGTGAGTGGCGTCAATCGTCCCGAATGTCCATACTTGCGGAGTCTCAGGAGTAAGCGAAACTGATGGGAATCTGACAAAATCTATACCATTCGAACTCACTTCTACAAAACCAAGTTCCAGAAATTCGTCTCCAAAAGAGTTTTCGAATATGGCGAAATCAGGCCCATTACCGTCAAACATTGGAGCTGGAAGAGTCAGTGTTGCCACCCCCCTGTCGCCCAAACTGATAACAAAATTATCAGGAGGGCCAGTTGCGTCTTCCGGAAAACCGTATGAGGCTTTGTTCGATCCCATGTGTACAACTGTTGTGTCAACGAAATTGATATATCCAAGCTCAACACTACAACCACTCGCCCAGGCCCGGAAAGCCGTACTGTCCTGATACATAGCAGTAGTGCCTGGCTGTCCGGCTGGTGGTGGGTATTGTCCGTAGATAAATTGCGTTGATAACATAGCAGTTATCAAAAGATATGTCCATTTGATCATGGGGATATTCAATAAAAAAGCGAGCCTTATAAAAGAGACAAAGGGTCGCTTTATTTCCATTCTATTTCTTGATAAACTTGGTTGAAAGAGTCCTATGATCTGTCTTAACAGTCACAAAATAGAGTCCAGACGGAAAAGATGAGCAATCAATCCATTTCCCTGAAAACGTACTCTCATTATTCTGGAATATTATACGTCCGGTAATGTCCCTTATAAGAATTTCATTAACTAGATCTTCTCCTGAATATTTAATTCTGACACTGTTTTCGACCGGGTTGGGATAGAGTACAATTGAAACATCTTCAGCCAATGCATCATTGGTACCAACAGGAACCCGGTAATCAATAGCAATGGCATCAGAATTAAACCCTGTGGCAAAAGAGGTTATGGAATCACCAGCCGTTGTTCCTACAAGATCCAAACCAAACGTGCTGCGGTTTCCTACATTCATGTAAAGTAAAGAATTAACATAATCTGTAGTAAACGAAGTGTAAAGAATATGATTTACAAAGCCGGGGTCTGGGAAAATTGTGGTATCTTGTATTTGATAGGTATTCAAGTTGAAAGAGCCGATTCCTTTATCCAGGGTCAGGTAGAGAATATTACCAACAATTCCGCTGTTCTTTAATCCAGAGGCCCCATTGCCAATAGAGAGGTTAAAGAGAAGGTTGGTAAATGTCATATTGTAGGTGTTATATGCTGTTATACTTCCAGTGCCAGAGCTTCCAAATGGTGTTTCATTAATGCAGAAAATGATATTGCCATAGTTGTATATATCGTTAATACCAGAAATGCCAGCGCCGAGATTGATTTCTCTTGAAAGAGTCCAGTTGTTGAAGTTTATAACGGCCAATTTTCCTTCAGTGCTTAGGAAACCTCCGTTCACTGCAATGTAAACGGAATCCTGAGTATGTGCTACTCCTTTGCAATCACCTGATATATTTTGAATTCGGGCAACAAGAGAAAGGTCAGAAGCATTTAGTACCTCTACAAAAAATCTGACAATCGGATACTGCTTGGTCACAATTAACCTGTTATTGAATACATAGAGTCTGCTAAGGCCAGAATCAGCTATTCTTTCAAGGCGTTGTAACGTATTTGCATCATACATGATAATGCTATCCTGTGCTGCAACATATATTTTATTATTCGCAATAACTACGTCCTGAACAGATTGCGTTTTAATTTGATCGAAAACAAATGTCACTCCACTAGCCGGGTCATAGGTTTGCATTGTGACATAATCGATATATGGAGGACTAGTTTCAAAGTTATTACCGTTGGCAATAATCACCTGTTCAGCCCACTCTGAATCCTGAGTATGGCCAATCCATGGCAGCAAAACCATGATTATCAGGAAGGACGAAAGTAAACCAAATTTTTTCATATTTACATTATTTAATTGTTAATTGAAACACACCAAAGATACATATTTTCGGGTTTGAATTTAGGAATTTTATGTAAATTTACCTGCAAAACTTTTTGGTTATGTCAAAGCAGTTCAATGCGATTCTTTTAATTCTCTTTCTTTCAGTAACAATTACTTTTAATATCTCTTGTTCTGGTTCCAGGAAATCCAGCTGTAAAACAGATAGAACCTACAAACAGAGACCGAACAAAAAAAACCGCAGTAATTACGGGATGAAATACGGAAACAAACAGAACTCTCCCCGTAAAGACTATGTAATAAAGAACCGTAGAAAATAGAAACCATGCAGGTGCAATATCATAGTTAAAGAAAACCTCATCTCTCTCATCAACAAAGGTCATCTGTAACCCGAATGAGTTATTGCGATTACAACCGAAACAATTGTAGTTGGGAAGTTTAGCAAATGGGTTTCTGATCTAACGAAGATTATTTCGCGACACCATTTTTATACTTGATAACGTTGACAGCTTTTCCTGTTTCGTCATATTCAGTCCAGGCACCCTCTTTGATCCCAGTGAGATAGGTTCCTGTCAGTTTTGGTTTGCCATTTCTATAATACTCTTTGTAATCTCCCTCTTGTTTGTTATCTACATATTTAACGATGGTTGCAGTGGTATCGTTCTCATAAAAGGTGCGTTGGGTTCCTTCAAAGGAGCCATTGTAATAATTATAGATGGCAATTAACCTTCCGTCGCGGTTGAACCATTTGGATGGTCCATGTTTCTGATTTTCTTTGTAGAATGCCTCTTCCTGGATTTTTCCGTCGTCGTAATAGCTCCGAAAAAGACCGGTCAGCATTCCATTATCATACTCTTGCATTTTCAGCAATTTGTTAGAGAATGGGTTGTAGATAAAAACAGAACCGTGAAGCTGGTTGTTTTTATAGTGTTCTACATTTGTAGTCTTTCCTTTGCGGTCAAACTGTAGCGTAATTCCATCACGCCGTCCGTTGTTATACGTTTCTACCCGGAAAATCAGCTCGTCAGAAAGGTAGGTCTCCCAGGTTCCATCTTTTAAACCGTTGACATAGTTACCCCTCGTTGTCAGTTCTCCGTTCCTCTCCTTCCAGAAGCCAACTTTCAAGTTTCTTTCATTGAGTTGGTTAACAGGGTCTCTCGTTTTTTCAGGCTCTTCCGTTTGTGCCCATGCAATGATGGGAATCAGCAAGATAGCCACCATCATCAAATTCAGGATCTTTTTCATCTGTTTATATTTTAGCATTGCAAAAGTAAGAAATGATGCTTTATTACCCTGAGATTTCACCCAATAAATCGAAATGGCTAGCTTCGTTGATACAGACCTTATAGAATTTCCCAGGAAGAATTGGAAACCCGGTTTTTCTGATCAACACCTCCTGGTCAACTTCCGGTGAGTCTGCCTCGCTCCTGCCTATCCAGAACTCATCTTCCTCTCTGTCTATCAAAACTTTAATCTCTTTGCCAACAAGCTCCTGGTTGTGTCTCAGGGAGATTTGCTCCTGAATCTGCATCAGATGCGACTGTCGTTTCATCTTGATTTTCGCTGGAAGCGTATCTTTAAGTTGGAATGCGGGCGTCCCCTCTTCATGAGAATAAGTGAATACTCCCAAACGATGAAACTTAGAATCAACTACAAATTGGCACAGTTCATCAAAATCCTTCTCTGTCTCTCCCGGAAAACCGGTTATTAAGGTGGTTCGAACTGCGATATCTGGAATAGTATTCCTGATTTTATCAAGTAATTCCCGCGTCTTATTGGATGTCATACCTCGTCTCATCGAACGTAAAATATGATTGCTGATATGTTGAAGCGGAATGTCCAAATAGTTGCAAATATTCTGGTGATCACGAATTACGTCGAGAACTTCAAGGGGGAATGCATGTGGGTAGGTGTAGTGGAGTCGAATCCATTCAATCCCATCGACAGAAGATAATTTTCGGAGAAGATCGGCTAAGCGGCGCTTTCTATAGAGATCGATTCCATAAAAAGTTGTATCCTGTGATATAACCAACAACTCCTTCACACCTCTTTGGGCGAGGTAGTTGGCTTCGGCAACAACCTCTTCAAAGGGTTTCGACCGGTGAATTCCCCGTATAGCGGGAATGGCGCAGAATGAACAGGTTCGGTCACAACCCTCCGCAATTTTCAGGTAGGCATAGTGTGATGGAGTTGTGATTCTTCTTTCACCTAGAAGATTATCCCTATATTCTCCTCCAATTTCGCGTAAAATTGCCTCCAACTCGTTTACCCCAAAAATGCCATCGGCTTCAGGAATTTCTATGGTGAGTTCGTGGCGGTATCGCTGTGTCAGACATCCCATTATAAATAACCGGTTAATTTTACCAGCTCTCTTTGCTTCAGCGTATTGCAAAATGGTATCGACAGATTCCTGTTTGGCATCGTTTATAAATCCGCATGTATTGATGATGATTGTATCGATATTCAGGAGAGTCTGAGGTTCAAAAACAATCCGGAACTTACTGTATTCCAACTGTCTCATCAACACCTCACTATCAACAAGATTTTTGGCACATCCCAATGAAACCAGTCCGATACCTCTATTTTTAGCGGATGTCACCGGCGGTCGGTAAAAAGGCTGTCAACAAATTCCTTGCGGTTAAACACCTGAATGTCCTCCATCTTCTCTCCAATGCCGATATATTTCACCGGAACTTTGAATTGATCGGAGATTCCAAGAACTACACCTCCTTTTGCTGTACCATCTAATTTGGTTAGAGCCAATGCATTAACCTCTGTCGCTGCCGTGAATTGCTTTGCTTGTTCAAACGCATTCTGACCTGTAGATGCATCGAGTATCAACAGGACTTCATGAGGTGCATCAGGAACGAGTTTCTGGATGACTTTTCGGATCTTAGATAGTTCATTCATCAGGTTGATCTTGTTGTGCAGGCGGCCAGCGGTATCAATTATCACAACATCAGATTGATTGGAGATAGCACGATTTACTGTGTCGTAGGCCACAGATGCCGGATCTGTTCCCATGCCATGGGTTACAATAGGAACCCCTACCCTTTCGGCCCAAATTGTAAGTTGATCAACTGCGGCTGCACGAAATGTATCAGCAGCGCCGAGCAACACCGATTTTCCGTTTTGTTTAAACTGGTAAGCAAGTTTGCCTATGGTAGTGGTTTTACCAACACCGTTGACGCCAACTACCATGATGATAAATGGTTTTTTGCCTTCAGGAAGGACAAACCCGGTAAAATCTTCGGTGTTGTTTTCCTGAAGCATTGCTACGATCTCTTCTTTCAGGAGTTGGCTCAGTTCACCAGTACCCAGAAATTTATCCCGGGCAGCCCGTTGCTGAATTCGTTCAATAATCCGAAGTGTTGTCTCAACTCCAACATCAGAGGTAACCAAAACCTCTTCAAGGTTGTCGAGTACTTCATCATCTACTTTGGATTTTCCAACGACAGCTTTGGAAATTTTCGAAAAGAGAGAACTTTTCGTCTTTTCAAGCCCTTTCTCAAGGTGCTCCTTCTTTTCTCCGGAAAAGATCTTAAAAAATCCCATTGTTTAAGTAGCTAAGAGTTGTTCAGTATATAAAAAAAGCTTCTTTCACCCGGAAAAAAGCTTCTTTCAATCATTGAAAAAATCTCTTAATTCTCTTTTGTTGCGATGAAATCCTTGATTTTATCGTTGGTGACCATTGCCTCTTTAAATGTATAAGCTCCGGTTTTTGGAGACTTTACCATTTTAATCACCTTGGTGATATCTTTGGCAACGGCTCCTTTAAACGCTGCAACTACTTTCTTTGCCATGACTGAATCGTGTTATTTAATCTCTTTATGAACCGTCATCTTTTTCAGATACGAATTGTATTTTTTGATCTCCAAACGTTCCGGTGTATTTTTCTTATTTTTGGTAGTGATGTATCTCGACATGCCGGGAACTCCACTGGTCTTCTGCTCAGTACACTCCAAAATAACCTGGATCCGTTGATCTTTACTCTTTTTCGCCATTGCTTTCTCTCCTGTTTTTAAGGCGTGCAAAATTAAATATTTTCCGGTTAATATCAAAATAAACGTGAAATATCTTTACTTTAGAAGCCAAACTTTTTTTCAAATGATGATAAAAACTGAAAAACATAACCAGGTTGGGATTGTCTCGTTGGATCATCCTGAAAAATTGAACGCGTTGAGCAAGGATATGGTTCACGACCTGGTTGAAGCTATTGAATCCTTTAAAGCTGATAAGATCAGGGTAGTAATTATTACTGCAGAGCCAAATAAAAGCAATGTTTGGTCGGCTGGTCATTACATTCCTGAACTTCCTGAAAATCACGAAGATCCTTTAGGATTTTTCGATCCATTGGAGGTTCTTTTACGTACGATCCAACGCTACCCGGGGCCGGTCATCACACAGGTTCATGGGAGTGTTTGGGGAGGGGCATGTGATCTTATCATGACTTCGGATATTTCGATTGGGGATCCCACTTCCACATTCGCTATCACACCTGCTAAAATTGGCATACCCTACAACGCTTCCGGCATCTGCCATTTTATCTCCAGGCTAGGACTCAACCAGGCTAAAGAGATGTTTTTCACTGCCCGGCCTGTAGATGCCGTTACAGCAGGAATATGGGGTATTGTTAACCATATTGTTGAGGAGGATCAACTTGCCTCCTATACTATGAAGATGGCACAACACATCACAACCCTGTCTCCTCTTTCGATCAAAGTCATAAAAGAACAATTCCGAATTCTTGCCAATTCCCAAGCTCTTAGTGCAGATGTCTTTGAAAAAATTGAGGGCTTGCGAACAATGGTCTGGGAGAGTTCTGATTATCATGAAGGGATCAAAGCCTTTCACGAAAAACGTAAACCAAACTTTCAAGGGGAATAGATTCGATGAAATGGGACTCCTATCTTAATGGATACAAGGCCTTTCTGCAATTGGAGAAATCGCTTTCGGGAAATACGATTGATGCTTATTTGCATGATGTGAAGAGGTTAATCCAGTTCCTTGAGCATTCAGGAGAAGATCTACAGCCTGCCCAGGTGAAGCTACATCATTTGCAATCGTTGTTGAAATGGGTTACTGAACAAGGAATGACACCCCGTACACAGTCGAGAATGATATCAGGGCTGAAATCTTTTTATAAATTTCTTATCCTGGAGAATATCCTGCAGGTTGATCCTACAGAGTTACTTGATGCACCGCGTATTGGCAGGAAATTACCAGTAGTACTGACAAGTCTGGAAATTGATGCCTTAATCGGGTCGATTGACCTTAGCAAACCTGAAGGGGAACGAAATAAAGCGATCCTGGAAACCCTTTACGGATGCGGACTCAGAGTTACTGAACTCATCGATTTGAAGATATCTTCATTATACTTCCGGGAAGGATTTGTTCGTATCATTGGAAAAGGGAATAAAGAACGCCTTGTCCCTATTGGTAAAAGTGCACAGAAACAGATCCTTATCTATAAGGATTCGGTTCGGTCGCTTCAACCGATAAAACGGGGATATGAGGATTTCCTCTTTCTAAACAGGCGCGGCTCAAAGCTCTCCCGGGCCATGATCTTCAGCGTCGTAAAAGATCTTGCCGAGAAAACAGGGATCAGGAAAACAATCAGTCCGCATACTTTCCGCCACTCCTTTGCCACCCACCTGGTGGAGGGAGGAGCCGATTTACGTGCAGTCCAGGAGATGCTGGGACATGAATCAATTACCACGACCGAGATTTATACCCATCTTGACAGGGAATACCTCAGGAGCACGATACGGCAGTTTCATCCGAGAAAGTAATCCAGTAGAATCTACGAATCATTCGATTTTTGATAGTAAAGCGGGGTATTTTAGTGTTTGCACCGTAATTTCTGTGACACACCCGCATTGTGGAAATTTTCACAATCAGGTGATGAGCTTTATTATCAGGACTTGTATCCGGGAACTTGTCCGGGAGGAGGTGGTGACAGAGAAGGTGGTGGTGGAGTGAATTAGATTGAATAATGCATCGTAAATCATTTGAACGGTGAATCTGGCTCTTTCGCCATGTGGTTGTATACCATTTTATCCATGAATTTCGGGAATAACTTGTTCAATAGAACCGTCATTTTCCCTTGTGAGGTCATGATAAGCCTGTGTTTCCGTTTCTCAATGGCATCGCAGATCTGCCTGGCTACCTCTTCAGGCGTCATCATTTTGTCTTCATCCCGTGGAGACTCTCCCTGGTTACTCCCATCTTTAGCCAGCGCAGCATTCCGGATGTTTGAGCTAGTAAAACCGGGACAGGCAATCAGGACATGCAGACCTCGTTTCATGTTCTCAATCCGAACCACTTCAAGGAACCCTTGAAGTGCAAATTTAGAGGCAGAGTAACCCGTTCGACCGGGAAGTCCCTTATAGCCTGCAATTGATGATACGCCAGCAACTGACCCACGGGTTTTCAATAGCTCCGGCAATGCATATTTGGTGCAATAGACGGCTCCCCAAAAATTGACATCCATAACCCTTTTCAGGACATCAAGATCCACCTCTTCGAACAAAGCCCTCATGGAGATTCCAGCGTTGTTGATCAACACATCGATCCGGTTGAATTGGCTTATGGTATTTGATATAAATCGTTTACAATCTTCTTCCCTGGTAACATCGGTTTCAGTCGAAATCACTTCAGTCCCACTTTTCCGTAACTCCTCCTCAATTGCCTGTAATTGTTCTTTGTTGCGGTCGGCCAGAGATAGTTTCGCGCCCCGTTTTGCACATTCAAAAGCCAGGGCTTTTCCGATCCCGGAGGCTGCTCCAGTAATTACGACGACTTTTTCCTTCATGGCAATTCGTTTAAAGATAACGCAAAAATATAGAATTATAGAACGCTGATGACACGGATTCATGCAGATCTTCACGGATTGACCTTTGCAATAAGTCAGCGTCATCCCTCGACACCACCTAAAAATTTGTAATTTCGTAACATCATCACATTAGCCAATCATCACATCATCAAATTATCACATCAGCACATCAACACATCAACCTATGACTGACCGGGAGTTGTTTTACAGGCATCTGGGGTTGCCATCATTTACACCGATGGGACTGGAAATCATTCACGCCGAAGGTGTTTGGCTTACAGGAAGTGATGGGACTCGTTATATGGACCTGGTTTCAGGGATTTCTGTCAGCAATATCGGGCACAGGCATGCGAAGGTACTTGCAGCCATCAGCGAACAACTGGAGAAGTACCTCCATCTCAACGTTTACGGTGAGTTTGTACAATCTCCCCAGGTCATGCTGGCGAAACGTCTGACTGACCTCCTCCCCTCTTCCCTTGATTCCGTCTATTTTGTGAACTCCGGCAGCGAAGCCATCGAAGGAGCTATGAAACTTGCGAAACGTTATACTGGCCGGCAAGAGGTGATCGCCTTTTATAACGCTTACCATGGGTCTACTCACGGAGCCTTATCCATCCTTGGGAATGAGAAAATGAAAAACGCTTTCCGTCCCCTAATCCCTGATATCCGTTTCCTAAGGTTTAACAACTTTCATGACCTTGATGGAATCACTGATAAAACAGCATGTGTTTTTGCCGAAACCATTCAGGCAGAAGCCGGGCTAATCCTTCCGGAAGAGAATTTCCTGGTTAAACTTAGGAGGCGGTGTACTGAAACAGGCACACTCTTGATAATCGATGATGTGCAGATGGGCTTTGGCCGCACAGGGACATTATTCTCGTTTGAGCAATACGGCATTATTCCGGATGTCCTGGTCCTGGCTAAAGCATTGGGAGCCGGGATGCCATTAGGCGTCTTCATTGCCGCAAAGCAGGTTATGAATATGCTGGCTTATGATCCGGAGCTGGGTCATATCACTACATTTGGAGGGCATCCCGTTAGTTGTGCGGCCGCTCTGGCTGGTATTGAAGTTTTGCTTACCGGGGATCTTATCAGCCAGGTAGAATCTAAGGGAAAACTGATTGAAGATAAGCTAGCCGGTCATAACGCCATTCGGTCATGGAGAAGGAAAGGGTTAGCACTTGGACTGGACCTCCTTGATCCTGGAAAACGCAACCATTTCATGAAGACGGCTTTGGAGAATGGAATAATCATCGACTGGTACCTGTTTCAGCCTGCAACCTTTCGGATAGCGCCCCCACTGACGATCACAATACAGGAGATTGAGGAGTCCTGTAGAAGGGTGAGGAGGGCGCTGGAGGAGATCATATAATTGATATGATACCAGATGCCAGATTCCGGATACCGGATAGACCATATGAGATCCGCGATTATACTTCGTAGTTCTAACTTCTAACTTGCAATCTAAATTCTGAAATCTAAATTCTGACTTCGTTTTGCCTGTATACCTGCTACCGAATGAACCTGTTTTCCCCGATGCAAATGAAGCGGAGGAGGAAGGTCTGCTGGCAATTGGGGGTGACTTCTCAGTGGATCGCCTCCTGAATGCCTACGCTTCCGGAATCTTTCCCTGGTTTGTCCATGAAGGAGATCCCTATTGGTTTTCTCCGAATCCACGACTGGTTCTCTTCCCTGATAAACTAAAGATCTCAAAATCGCTTCAGCGGGTAATCCGAACAGGCAGGTTTGAGGTGAAGCTGGACACTGATTTTGAAGAAGTTATTCGTCACTGTGCCAGGATCAAACGAGCCCATGAACCGGATACCTGGATCAGTGACGAATTTATCTTAGGTTACACCCATCTGCATACCAAAGGATTTGCACACTCCGTTGCATGTTATGAAAACGGGGTAATAGTTGGTGGTCTATATGGGATATCACTGGGGAGAGCTTTCTTTGGGGAGAGTATGTTTTTTACCATGCCAAATGCATCAAAAGTCGCTCTCTACCACCTGGTTCAATTACTCCTGAAATGGGAATTCCAATTCGTTGATTGTCAGGTTAAAACAGAACATTTTCTGCGAATGGGAGCTATGCTGATGCCAAGAACAGAGTATCTCGAGTTGCTAGAAAAAGCAATCAAATTTCCAACAAAACGTGGAACCTGGTCACTGCATCCAGGAAGCTCGATCCTCGATCCTGGAAGCTAGATAGTAGTTGCTGGTTCTAGTGATTTTCAGGTCGTTTCTATCCGGCATCCGGCATCTGTTACAGGCCCAGCTTTTTACGTATATCCTTTGGAATGGCATTTTTATTTACCATGAGATCCATGGTCTTCAGTGCAACGAATGGCTGTGAAGCATAAAAATAACCATTGTATTTATGAGCGCTGTTCCCCCATGAGTTCTTCACAATATAGTAAACACTTCCGTTCTGGTCTTTAGCCATTCCAATGATGTGCATACCATGATCGTCGGTAGTCTTGTAATTGTCAAACTCCTCCTGGCGCATCTCCTGCGTAATCTTTTTTTCAGGGACGGGGCTCTTGAATTTATATAGCATCTCTTCCTTCTCCTTATCCGTCATCTTCTCCCATTTGCCCTGTTCCAGTCCAGCCAGTTCAGGGGCATCCTTATCCGGGACAATGGCAACGCCATTTTTCCATGAGAACCCCTTTTCACTTACGTCGCTTCCCCATACAACTGTGTAGCCTTGCTGGAGGGAATTATCCAGAATCTGCAATAATTCATTCAGGGGAACATTGTATACTTGATCCATCAACCAGTTATCCGGGACCTCCAGGATAAATTTGGAATAAAATGGATGGTGTGTATAGGAAGTGATCTCGACATAGTCATCCGGATTCAATTCCAGCATATTGGCAAACGATTCTGGCGTATATTCAACATCTTTATACGTGAATTTTTCAGGGACAGATCCTAGATAGGCATCCAGGATACCGTCGTATCCTTTTTCCCAGACGGGAGTTAACTTCTTGTTCGGATTTTTAATAACTGCATCAACATAAGCCTCCAATACTGCATCCATCTCTCCATGCACAGGGTTTTCTTCGCCAATGACCAGTCCGTTATATACCTGATCAGGCATCATTCCATAATTCTGAAGGACATAGGTGACATCGTGAGCCGCTCCTCCCCCTCCAAAATTATGCTTCCCCTGGAACCGCACATAGAGAGGGGCTTTATCGGCATAACATTGTCTGACACAATACATTTCAGAGAGATCAAATGTATCTTTCCCGTTTCTAAGCAGTTCTGATTCCAGGAATGAGATGGCAGAATAGCTCCAGCAGGTTCCCGACCTGTACTGGTTCTTCACAGATGTTGCTGGAAGCTTGATCACCTCTGTAAAAACATAAGCTGAATCTGCTTTCTCTTCTTTAATTGTGTCCTGAGCATTCGACGTAAGTGAAAACCCAAGAAATAAAATGGCTAAAAAGGCGATAGATTGTTTCATAATAAAATTGTTTTAGTTCATATGCTCACGTCAGGGTTGGATTATCAAGTGACTTGTTGTCTTGATCCTTAATTAGTCCCCAAATGTAGAAATTAATCCAGTTCGAACGGATGATTTTTGTTGAAATCGGGACGGTAATGGTTGAAACTTTCCATTTCCTGGATAAACCCTCGTCTGATGCCGAATTCATCCATGGCTTTCACAACCCGTTCATACTCCTTTTTAGTCAATGACCTGGATAGTTCCATTTCTGAAAAAGCCAGATGGGCCGGATAATATTGCGACATCAGTCCGATATGGACCATCGGAGAGAGTTCTTCTGCAATGAACCTGAGAACTTCAATGCTGTTATCGATGTTTCCAGGAATCACCAGATGACGTATCAGGAGGCCTGATTCCGCATACCCATTGTCATTGATTATCAATGTAGTACCTTTCTGCCGTAGCATTTCTTTCAAGGCAATTCCGGCTACTTCGGGATAATCCGCAGCATCGGAGAGTTTCGCTGCAAGTCTGGAATCCATATATTTCAGATCAGGCAAGTAGACATCAATCACTTTTTCAAGATCCCGAAGCGTTTCCACCTTATCATACCCGTTGCTGTTATACACCCATGTGGGCTCATAGCCCCTGTTCTTCACAGCACGGATAATGGCCTTCACATGAGGGATCATATGCGAAGGAGATACAAACCCAACGATGTTAATGCCTCGATCAAGTATCCTGGTTACTTGTCTGGTTACTGCCTCAAGAGATAATACAAATGGAGTGCCATCAATTTGATTATCACTGATTTGATGGTTTTGACAGAACCTGCACTGCAGGTTACAGTGGGTGAAAAAGATATTGCAGATTCCTTTTGAGCCACTGATAACAGGTTCTTCCCCCCGGTGGATGCAAATAGAGGAAATGGTAAAGTCCGAGCTTGCTTTACAGTACCCCAGCTTGGCGCTAAATCTGTCGGCATGGCAGTTACGGGGACAGAGGGCACAATCGTGTAGTGTATCAAGCTCGGAAAGAAGAGGAGAAAAGTCCATGCTAATTCACCGGTTTTTCTTTATTTTCGTGTCTTTCAAACAAAGTCCCGAACAGCTAAGTTGCGAAGGCGCAAAGAACGCAAAGATATGGAAACTGCCGATATGGAATTCAGCCGGTACACACACATCATCTGGGATTGGAACGGAACGCTGCTGGATGATGCCTGGCTCTGTGTGGAGGTGATGAATGGAATGCTTAGTCAGCGTCAACTTCCAACCCTAACGCTGAATGTCTACCGTTCCATTTTTGACTTTCCGGTAAGGGACTACTATCTGCAACTTGGATTTGATTTTGAACAGGAGCCTTTTAAGAAAGTAGGCATGGAATTTATGGTTTTGTACAACCAGCGTCAGAAAGAGTGTCACTTACATCCGGAAGTCAAGCATCTCTTACCATTTTGCCAGTTGAATGGGTTCAGACAAAGTATATTATCGGCCCGCGAACAAAATGAATTGCTTGCTGAGACCGAAGAACTTGAAGTACGGTCTTTCTTTGACCAGGTAAGAGGCCTGGATGATCACTACGCGCATGGGAAAACTGATGTGGGTTTCCGGCTCATTCGGGATCTTGGGATACCTCAACATGAGATGATCTTTGTTGGTGATACGCTGCATGATGCTGAAGTTGCCAATGAGATCGGTATTGATTGCATCCTGATTCCCAACGGGCATCACTCTGAAGAGCGGATACTTTCTGCCGGCGTTCCGGTATTTTCATCACTAACTGAATTTGTGAGCAAATTATGATACAAAAATGGAGATTGACTGGCCTACTGCTCGTCACCTTGCTTGTAAGTTACTCGCTTCCAGGTATATCACAAGGGATAAAAGGGAAAGATTCCAGAAGACACAGCATTCGAATTACGAAGGAAGAGGGACGAAAGACGAGGGAAGAAGGACGAAAGACGAAGGAAGAGGGACGAAAGACGAGGGATGAAGGACAAGAGACGAGGGACGAAGGAAGAGGAGTAAAAGATCTGATTTTAATGGTAGGACAAGAGCCTCTCACTTTTGCAGATCCGGAACTGGTTGCAGTTACGGAGTTTGTTCAGGGGCTTGATGGCTATTCTCTAACATACTGTACGTTTCATGACCTTAAGAGGCATCCAAAGCAGTTGCAGGAGGTTGCGGTGGTATGGTTTCACAGGTCGGATACTTCAGACTTCACAACAGATGAGTCTGATGGTAAGGTAATTAAACTGCTTCGTGAATATCTTGAAAATGGGGGTAAAATACTGCTTACACTTGATGCCTTTCAGTATATCAATCTGCTCGGGATAGAAACTGCAATCCCATCAGTGAGGCAGAAATCATCAGTTGATGAAGGATATGGGCGTAAGCTGGGTTTCCATGCCTTCCGGGAGCATCCTGTTTTCACGGGCATGTATGGGGGAGCTTACATCTATAAGCCAATCAAGGATCTTACACTCCGGGTCAATGGCTTCTTCGGGGATACCCTTCCTATGCAGGGGAAGGTTGTTGCAATTGACTGGGATTACATCTTCTTTCGTGAGAATTCGAAAGTTATTGTAGAGTACGATGTTGGCAAAGGTAAATTGCTTGCGATTGGAGGTTATACTGTTTTTGTGCCTTCGAATGAAAACCGGCTTCACCTGGAAGCCTTTTCAAAGAACATTCTGGACTACCTGACAGGAAAGCTGGATGCGATGCCTCGTTTTTACTGGGACTACTCACCTCCTACTGTTGTCCCATGCCAGGAGAAAACACAAAACAGGGATGTGCTCTTTGCTGCTGTACCTGAGCCTGTTACATGGGAGATCAAACCCGATCCACTGGCATTTCCGCTTCACCCAGCCACAAATGCCTATTGCGAGGCCGCGGGTGAACGGATTCTTATCATGGGACAGGAAAAGGGTGGTATCGAAGAAATCTGGGCCCATCCCTTCATGGCTTTACGCGATGTTGAATCCGGCATCAGGCATCCGGTATCTGACAGCATTTCGTGGCTAGGTAATCTAATACCTGAAATTGAGATCCGTCCCGAAGGCTTCATCCGTCATTATCATCTTCAATATGGTACAATGGATGAAGTTGTTACAGTTGATCCAATCCTACCTTGTGGTGTTATTCATTATGCGTGGAATGGGAAGGATTCAGTGGAACTATCGTTCCGTTTTCGAACGAACCTGCGCCTGATGTGGCCTTACCCAGCAAACTCTATCGGATCTATCTGTTGTGGCTGGGACCTTGACTATAATGCATTCTATTTTACTGATAGATCCGGAGATATGGCCGTGATGATTGGTGGGAACAAAGCTCCTAAAACGCACAATGAAAAGCGAGGAGATGGATTTATCATGGATGCCGGTTTGAGTTATTCCCTGTACCCTGGAGAACCCCTCGATATCGTTTTTGCTACGGGGATGAATGGAGTTGAGGAGACCTTAGGCCATTACGACCAGGCACTCCGTAATCCTCACGGTATCTTTCGGAGGGCCTGTCAACATGTGAAGGATCTTCTTGGGAAGAGTCTGCTGATAACCACGCCTGACACTAACTTCAATAATGGATACAGATGGGCATTACTGGGAACTGACCGCTTTTTTATCACCACTCCAGGACTGGGCTCCGCCCTGGTTGCCGGATACGGGACCACCCGCCGGGGTTGGGACGGAGCCCAGAAAGTGAGCGGCAGGCCTGGGTATGCCTGGTATTTCGGCCGCGACGGCCAATGGAGCGGGCTTGCCTTGCTGGATTATGGCGACTTTGAGAAAGTAAAGAAGAACCTGGAATTTTTTCTCACGTACCAGGACCTCAACGGAAAGATCTTCCATGAAGCAACTACTTCAGGGGTAATTCATTACGATGCTTCGGATGCCACTCCCTTGTTTATCGTGCTGGCAGGTAATTATTTCAAGAAATCAGGGGATACGGCTTTTATTATGGAAAATTGGCCCGGAATTAAAAAGGCAATAGACTTCTGTTTTTCAACAGATACGGATCAGGATCACCTGATCGAAAATACCAATGTTGGGCACGGTTGGGTGGAAGGAGGAAAATTGTTTGGATCACACTCCTCTTTTTATCTGACAGGATGCTGGGTTGCCGCACTGGAAGCTGCCGGAATGATGGCTGATGCTGCAAATGACAATGAGGCAGAACGTTATAAACAGGAGGCGAAAATTGTGAGGGGCCTGATCGATCAGAAATTCTGGAACATAAAAGAGAGTTTTTATGCGTATGGCCTTAACAGTGATGGATCTCAGCGATCCGATCCGACCATCCTTCCAGCTGTTCCAGCCTATTTCGGCATTACAGACAGATATAAGATGCGCTATCTGTTGGATCAATATGCTTCCAATACGTTTTCCACGAACTGGGGCACCCGTATCATCGGCGAAGATAGCCCGATGTTCAAGCCAACCGGATATCATTATGGAAGTGTTTGGCCCCTCTTTACAGGGTGGACTGCACTTGCAGAGTACCGCTATGGGAATTACATCCAGGGATATTCTCACATCACAAATAACCTGAACGTTTACCGAAACTGGGGATTGGGTTTTGTTGAAGAGGTACTAAACGGTGAAACGTATCAACCGTCAGGGGTTTGTCCGCACCAGTGCTGGTCGGAAACCATGGTCTTGCAGCCAGTGATTGAGGGGATGCTTGGCATAGAAGTAGATGCCCCGGGGAATATGTTAAACATTTCTCCACGCCTGCCAACTGATTGGGATTTCCTCACTGTGGAACGCATCAGGATAGGTGAACAGTTAGTAAATTTGTCCTTTAAGCGGGATTCTACGGCTCTCACATGGCAATTCTACCAATCAGATAACCAGCCAGTTACTGTAAATATGATGCTGGCACTACCTCCGGCGACAAAGATTGACCGGATTTGGCTGAATGGAAAAGAACACCCTTTTGCCACCTTTACAACTTCCCGGTTTATCACATTTCAGATCAGCTTTATACTTGCAGAGATGTCAACGATTAAGGTGGAATCTACCGGTGGAATATCCGTTCTTCCTGTTGTCACCTCCCCTATTCCAGGCGACCGGGCAGAAGGTATGCGGATCATTGACGCTAACCTGAAAGGAAATCTCTACATCATTGACATTGAAGGGTTAGCGGGGAGTTCTGATACATTGTTGGTTTGGAGCTATGATCCGGTTGACAACCTGGTTGAGAATGCAAAGATTATTGGCCGCAAGGATCATACAACTAAGTTTTTAGTTGATTTTGCTGTAGATGACAAAAAATATTTAAGAAAAACTATCATCCTTTCTTTAAACAAAGATTAATGAAAATGATATGCTGTATCTTTACATCATGAAATCTTTTCCCGTGTTTTTCAGAATTCTGGTTATCCTTGCTGTTGCTCTCCCCTGGTTTCTCAACGCTCAGAACCTCAAACCCATTGAGGATTATATTCGGATAGATGCGAAGGCAGATGATCCCCTTTATACCACCTATGCTGCAGCAATGAAACGCTCGAGGTTATACGGCGATAAAGCGTATAAAATGGACTACTACTCTGATTGCAGGCCGATTACGTATACTTCGGACCAGGCAGGATCCATATTTTGCATTTGGAAAGTGGATGATGTTGTGATCTGCAACATCGGTGAATACGTTGTAAAACCTTTGGTGTTGTTCTCATTCCCCGACATGGCCATTCTTGAATATGAACCTTTCCGGGGAATCCGGGTTCGTGAGACACTCTTTGTCTATAGTTCCTCTGTTGCGATAGTGGAAATGGAAGTCAGAAACCTCGACAACATCCCACATGAGGTGGTGGCCTATCCAATCCTTGAACTGGGGAACGACTCACTGGAGATTATAGGGTATGACAGCCTTCATCAGAGTTATATCCTGCACCATAATGAGAATCTTTACCGGTTGATCAGCAGCCTGAAGCCGGAATATGGATACCCAACCAGGGTCAGGGAAATCTTCACAACCAACCAGAAAAACGATTCTTACGGTGGCTACAGGGGCAAAATAGGTGACTTTTATACACAGATCAAGACGGACTATTATTCTACCTATCGTCTTGATAATCTAAATTTAAAAAACACTGGACTTGTTGATTTTATAGCTATCCAGTTGAAGGAAAGATTAAGGCCGGGAGAACGTGCGACCCTCAGCTATATTCGCGGTGTGCAAGCACAAAGTGAGGAAATTGGTTCCCTTCAGAATGAGGTTGATGCAATGAAGCAAATGCATCTGAGGACTTTCTATGATGATAATCTGATCCTCTTCTCAAGGGTTCCGAAAATTCGGTTTAATTCCAAGGATGAAAAGCTGGTTTACCTCAGTGCTTTTAATCTTGTGAGGGGATCAATGTACCCTCCTACCGGCAAGACAACCCATAATTTCTATGTTTTTAGCCGGAATCCACTCTGGGGCTGGGGACATGGACACCAGGTACTGCATGAATCTCTCAGCATGCTGGCCTATGCTTACATGGACCCAAAGTCTGCTGAAGGCTCCCAACGCGTTTACATGGAGCAGCAACGCGAGGACGGTTTGATTGCTTATCGTCACGGCCCCAGAGGATTACAGGACTATCCGCATAAAAAGATGTCGACCACCTCTGCCCCATTTTTCTCCTGGATCAACTGGGAAGTTTTCCAGGTGAGTAAAGACAACGTTTTTCTTGAAGACGCTTACAATTCCGGTGTAAAATATATCAACTGGATCATCGAGAACAGGGACACTGACCATGATGGTACCTTTGAATGGGGGCCCTATGGTCTGATCGAGAATGTAAGGGATTGGTATAATGCTGTTTTTCAGGTATCGGCAGAGCGATATCTCGATGTAGACAAAGAGGACATCTCCGACGAACTCGAGTGCCTGGATCTTACTCTGATGGTAATCAAAGAGGAGCGTACCCTGGCAGAGATGGCCAAAACATTGGGGAAAACAGTGGAAGCCCGAAGTTGGCTTGAAAAAGCTGAAAAGACCTCCCGCCTGGTGAATGAAAGGATGTGGGATGACTCCACAGGATTTTACTATTCGTTGAATAGGGATGATCACAGCTGGTTTTTTATGACCCGCGATCTCAGGCGGCAAGAGATCATTGGGTTCCTTGCCTTATGGGCAGAAGCAGCCACTTCCGACCATGCAGCACAGCTTGTGAAGGCACTCTCTGATACGACTAAGTTCTGGCGTAAGTATGGTGTCCCTACCCTTTCAGCCGATGATCCATGGTACAGCCCGAATGTCGCTTACTGCTGTAAATGGAATGGTCCGGTATGGTTACTCTGGGATTATATGGTATACGATGGTTTAAGAAACTACGGTTATGACTCCCTGGCTCATAAACTGGCCGGGAAAATGGTTGATTGTGTTGTAACACAATTAAAAAAGAATCACAACTTCTGGGAGTCATACAGTCCTGATAACGAAGTTCTTAATTCACCATCTAATTACATCTGGGATGCAATAATGGCGAAGGTTTTAATTAAAGAATACAGCGAATAGCGATTAGGGTTTATCTTATATCCAGTACCCAGGATCGAATTATCAGAAGATTTTCAGACCTTTGCTTTTTAATTAAGGATTAGTATAGCATGAAAATATTTCGACTATTTTGTTTGATTTCAGGGATTCTGGCAATGACCTTTACAGGTTGCGATCCCTCTACAAACAGGGCAGACTTGGAGAGATTGCTGTCACCGGCTTCACTTCCATATGCTAAAACAGCCAAGCAATACCAAATTGCCAGTACCGACTCAGCCGGCCATAATAATGACAGAATCACCATTGCTCCGGGTGCTACAGCCACCATCCTGAATGTGACAGGTCCGGGCATTATTACGCGGATTTGGTTCACCGTCGATTCCAGAGATCCCAACTTCCTGCGGAAGCTGGTCATCAAGATGTACTGGGATGATGAAACAGAACCATCTGTAAACGTACCTTTTGGTGATTTTTTCGGGTGTGGTTTTGAATACCGTCAGTATGTCTCTCAATACCTCGGCATGACGAGCGGAGGGTATATCTGTTATTTCCCAATGCCTTTTGAGAAATCGGCTAAAATCCAGATTGTTAATGAGACAAGCCAGGAAGTTTATGCCTTCTATTACCAGATTAACTATTTCAAACTGGAAGGCTACCTCGACCGGAGTGTGGGATATTTTCATGCTTACTGGAACAGGGACATCCGGACTGACTATGACTCCAACTATACCATTCTTAAAGCTGACGGCCATGGGCAAGTAGTTGGTGTCAATCTCCAGATTCAATCCTATGACGGAAGTTTCTCTTTCCTCGAAGGAAACGAGATGGTATATATTGACAGCGAAAAGAAACCATCTATCATGGGCACCGGGACCGAGGACTACTTCTCCGGTGGTTGGTATTTCAACCAGGGGGAATTTGCAGGCCCTTACAGTGGACTGATCCTTAAAGATGACAGTCTGGGACGGATATCAGCCTATCGCCTGAACATCATGGATCCTATTCCCTTTAAGAAACACATCCTTTTTACTATTGAGCACGGGCATGACAACCAGGAAGTTGCGGATTACAGCAGCACCGTATACTGGTATCAGCTTGAGGATCATTTTGCACTGCCTATGCTTCCCAAAGCAGGCAACCGGGTGGCACTCTCACAGATTAAACCAAACAGTCTGGTTGAGGCTGAGGACCTCCCATTATCTCTGGCGGAAATATCACATGAAGTTGTTGATGTTTCGGAACTAAGCGCCGACTGGAGTGGTGGAAAACAATTATTGATCGGTGCCGACAGTGGATCTTTGATCACCATGAATTTGGAAAAGATGTTTGAATCAGGATACCGGATCGATCTCTATTTTAGCAAAGGGCCGGATTATGGAGATATCGAGATCCTTCACCAGCAACAAATTATTGGCAAATTTAATGGGTATGCGTCTCTGATACAAGCAGCTGGGAAGATATCCCTGAAGAATATCATCCCAGCATATGGGAAAATTAACCTTCAGATTAAAGTTACCGGCAAGAGCCCTAAGTCGACTGGATATCTGATCGGGTTTGACGGAGCTGATTTTATTCCGAAACGGAGTTTCATTCCCGACTGGTATATTGCAGGCCCTTTCCCGAACCCACGGGTCACAGAGACCCAGCGCCTGGGGCTGGATTCAATCTACCCTCCGGAGATAAATATTGACACCAATTTGAGATACGGTGGTGCCGGAGGGCAACCTATTCGCTGGAAATACGTAAAAACCCCTGAGAATGGTTATGTTTCACTCTGGGATAAAGTAGATCCTAATGAACTGGTTGTTACCTACGCTCTGACGTATGTTTTTTCATTGCAGGAAAAAGATGCTTTGTTGATGATTGGAAGTGACGATGGGGCAAAGGTCTTTTTTAATAACAAGGAAATATACCGCTATCTGGGTGTAAGAATTGCTCAGCCAGACGAGGCAATAATTCCAGTTCATCTGAGGATTGGGTGGAATAAACTTCTTCTTAAAATTGAAAATAACCTGGGTGGATATGCCTTTTATGCGCGTATCCTGGATCCGGGGAAGACGTTGTATTACAGCGCGAAACAAGAACGACCTCCGGAAACATGGTTGGTAAAAAAATAGTCGTATTCCTCATTATTTTATTCAGCTTCTACACTGGATTACAGGCTCAGACCAAGGTAGTCCAGGTGAGTGAGGTTCCTGATGACTTTTGCATCTCTGAGACAGAATGGAAACTCTACAGAATGATTAATGAGTACAGGCGACAGTACGACCTCCCTCCTATCCCATTGGCGCGTTCACTTTGTTACGTCGCCAACACCCATGCGAAGGATCTATTCTTTCATAATCCAGATGTTGAACCTTGTAATTTTCATTCCTGGTCTGATAAAGGCCCCTGGAAAGCGTTTTGCTACCCAGGTGATGAGGATAAAAAGAATTCTGTTTGGGATAAGCCAAAGGAACTCACCGGCTATCCCGGAAAGGGATTTGAGATCGTCTATTGGGAGAATAGTGCTGTAGTTATCGACAGCGTGATCACGTTCTGGAGATCATTTGATTATTTCAACGGCTTTCTTATGAATACAGGAAAATGGAAAGGCCGGCAATGGAACGCCATTGGAATCGGCATCTGCCAGAACTATGCTACAGTGTGGTTTGGAGAAGTTGCTGATCTGAAAGGAGTCCCATATATTTGCGGCCAGAAACCTGCCAACCCAAAGTCTGATACCACCTCCAATAATTCACCAAAAATCACAACTCCTGCAGCGCCAGTGGAGATCACAAAACCTGCCGCCCAAAGTGCATCTACCCCTGGGCACTATTATATCATCATAAAGAGTCAGCTTCCCCTGAAAGAGGCTGAGAAGATTGTTCAGCAGTTGCTTGTAAAAGACTACAAACAAACTAAAATCCTTCAAAATGGGGAGAAAATCAGGGTTTCGATATTTGATACTGCCGACCGGGACGAGGCTCTTCGCATGCTCAGGGAAGCAAAAGTTCTCTACAAAGACGCTTGGTTACTCAAGCAATAACAGGAAAATTATATCTTTGGTTAATCAAAACCAAACGGCATGAAAAAGCTTCTCTTAACACTAATCATTCTCTTCTCAGCAACTCTTCTGTTTTCCCAGAGTTGGGTGTTGGAATGGTATAAATCAGGAAATATAAACTTCCTGTCCAATGAGATAACCAAGAAAGTAAACCAGGGCTATCTTCCTGTGGGCATCGAAGTGGCTCCCGATCCGAACGGTCAGATTGTCAGCCTTTATGTGCTCTATATCAATGATCAAACACTCGGAATTACTGCCTGGTACCTGAAAACATATACCAGTGATATTGCCTTGGAAAATGGCATCAACGCCATGGGGCAACAGGACTTTGTTCCCAAAGAGGTAGGATATTACGATGGAACGTATTATGTACTGTTCCTGAAATTCAAGAACACAGCGACTGCCTGGACCATTCAGAATGCAGTCTATTCAAATCAGGGGCTCAGCAGTACGATCAACAAGTACGATGCAATGGGGTATGTCCCATTCGGATATACCTTGGTCAAAGGTACCTTGAACCTTCTCTTTGTAAAAATCCAAATGAATTCAACCATGGCATGGAATGTACAAGTATACAATGGCTTAACTGATATGAAGCGAGGGATCACAAATAAGTATGGTCAGGGATGGTCACCATGGGCCCTTCTGATCGATGGGAATGAGTATATCATCATGTACCTGACAAACTAACTCATCGAATCCAGCCAACCACCCCGACTATCTAATCTGTTTGCCGGGCGTAATCCTTCACAAGCCTAAAACCAACCGTGGCATTCCGGTCGAGGCCCGGGCCAATTAACAACAGCATCTCAGGATGATCAACAGGCAGCGCTCCTCCAGTCACGTACCAGATGCTTGAATCCGGGTAGTAATAACTTCCTCCTCTGATGATGTTGAAGTAATAACTTCCGTTATCGTAGATGTTGTCGGTCATTTGCCATACATTTCCAACCATGTCTTCAACACCGAATGGACTGGATCCGTCCGGAAACTGCATTACAGAAGTAGGATGATTTAGGTTGTAGTTGCAGAGGGTACTATCCATCTCATTCCCCCATGGATATTTTCGCATATCCGTTCCCTGGGCGGCGTACTGCCACTCTGCCTCAGTAGGAAGACGTTTGGCAACCCACCTGGCATAGGCATGAGCATCATCCTGGTTTATATAGACAACCGGGTAATCTTCTTCCCCCTCAGGAATTTGCTCGTCAACCCAATGGTTCAGGTAATTAGAGGAATCATCAGGTTCGTAAGTGGTTTCCAATATAAAAGCTTGCCACTGCCGGTTCGTGACAGGATAACGATCCATAAAGAACTCTGGCATATCGAGAACAATTGTATCGGCGTGATCCGGAAGAGGGATAAACGGATCAAGGGTCTCCGGTGCTCTTATTGAATAAAACCGGAATTTCCCTGCCGGAATCTTCACCATGCCATCGGGACATCTCTTTGCAGGGGAGGTCTTGCTAGCAATGGAAATGATATGCGGCATGCTGTTATCCACCGATACGACCTTCTCATCAGTGAGTTGACTTTCGTTAAATAGCTGTATTACAATCTTTTTCGTTGTTTCAGGAAAATAGTCCCAACAGGAAATGGCATTGTTTCCGGATGTAAATACAAAGCTTTTTGCTTGGTATGAAGGATCATTTCCTGTCAGCACAATCCTCTCTCCATCATTTATGGAAGTAGAAAAATAGAGTGTATCGGCGGTCACTTCCACATGAAGGAGTGATGGGAAAAGGGCTACGCAACTAACAACCCCCTCCCTGCGGGAATGGATCCACGAGTGGTTGAAAGGTTCCAGTTCCACAGGGATCAGGTACTGGCCCTTCCTTTCTCCCACTGTAACTTCCTGATGGTTCCATAGATCTACATAGTGATGATTATCAGGCATTGAATCCACTTCGAATAACAAACCGGAGAAGCCAGACGGCTTCATGCTGAGGATGGTATAAAGTGTTTTTGCATCATCATTCCAACGGTTAACATATACACTATCCGTCAGGGTAGGCACCAATAGAGAAAAATTATAGTTATGAAACACGTCGCTATTCTCGCGAAGGATCCTGGTTGTCTTTCCCAGGTATGCATACTCCTCTTTCATCCATGCTGGACGACCTGGCCGCATGGTGTTTATCTCCACGCCATACCCATTAAAGAAGGCACAGGCAAGTTCGCGATGAAGCCTGTCCTCGGCCAGCTGGAGTACCCGGAAGATAGCAAAATCGGGCTTGATCAACTTGTTCAGGTTTACCGGTGGTGGCAAGACAAGTGCATCATGTACACGTCCGGAAACAATCCCGGGCATGTCGCATGGGACAGCCATCCCTTCGCTATACATGATAATCCCAGGCTTCACCTTATCAGCAGATGCCTGCAATTCATAACTGGATGCTCCCCGGGTGTCAAGTACAACACCATCTGCATCTATCTGCCGAAGCAGTTCTTCCATACCATCCATGTGCTCCTCTTTTCTTCCCGACTCATCCCATGGATTGTATGAAATGAAATATTTTTTACCATTGGCGTGGGTAAAATCAGATTGCCTTCTCAACTCTGCAATGCCTCCGGGGAGGTCGCGGTACATATCCCATTGATTCCGATGGTCCAACCCCAAACGAGGCCAGGTTGGCCAGAGAGTAAAAATATCGTACCCTCCTGTTAGTGAATCGAATTCCAACAGACTGTTATAGAAGTTGTATTTTTCTGATTTCCAGTCATAAAACTTCTTATCCCAGGCAAACTGAAGGAGCATAATATAGGTATGGTTCATCCATTTGAGATCCTCCCGTTTAAACATCGTCAGATCAAAAGTATCCATATCGTACAACCACCTATCCTGGAACATCAGTTTCAGCCCTTCATGCCAGTCACCGGAATGAATGTCAGCCCAGATTGTATACTCCACCCAGCCACCCGATTGTAACGTTACAGACCAACGGTTAAGTTTGGTTCTTTCACGATCGCGGTCAGTCCGGCGGGCAAGTGCTACCAAAGAAAGCGAATCGTTGATCCGCATATCGGCAAAGCCCAGATGCCAGGCATTGTCGGGGAGAATGACACCAACTGGACCATATCCGGGACGGTATAATTTTGACCTGCAGAGGTAATCGGGCCACTCTTTCGTTCCTTCTGCAGAGATATAGACTTTATCACTCCCCTCACCAAGTGGAACCAGATTCTCAATCTGATGATCGGCATGGCTCGTATTCGTAAACCGGATCCGGTATTTCATTCCTGGGTTAAACAGACTGTCGAACGTAACCAATCCCTGAATAGAGTCTTCCAGAATAAATGAGATCTCATCATTTTGATAATCCGGAGGAGAACAAAAGGAAGCGAAAAAATTATCATCCATTAAAAGGGTGTAGAAAGGAATCTCAAAAGGGAGTTTTATGGAGGTGTTGTCAACCTGAATGCCTTTCAATGCAAAGGTGTCAGGTCTGCAGAATATCAGGTTTGTGACCTGGGGAAAAGCAGGAAAAACCAAAAAGAGAAGGGTTCCGGATGCCAGGACTTTCCAAAAATTTGTCATCCGTAATTAATAAAACAGGTCTTTTTGCGCAAATGCCTTTTCATGTTCAAGCAACCACTTTTTACGCCAGAGACCGCCTGCATAGCCAACCAGTTTTCCATCGTTTCCTATGACACGATGACAGGGGATGATTACCCAGACAGGGTTTTTGGAGTCGGCTTGCCCAACAGCCCTGAAAGCTTTTGGGTCTCCGATGCGCTCGGCGAGTTGATGGTAAGTGATCGTCTTCCCATATGGGATTTTGTCCAGTCCTTCCCATACCTTCATCTGAAACTCAGTTCCCATGATGTCTAATTTCACTGTAAAGATCTGACGTTCTCCGTCAAAATACTCTTTCAACTGCATGACAGCTTCGCGCAGGCAAAGTGGTACAAACCATTTTTTAATTTTCTGATCGCAGATCGTCACAGTTTGCACTCCATGACTAGTGCCTGTAATCTCAACATACCCTATCGGGCATTTGAAATAAGCCCTTTTAACAGATTTCATGCGGTAGTAATTTATTTTGTTTTTGATCTTTTTGCACGCAACCCAAACAGGATCATCAAACCGCCAAAGATAAGCATGAGCGATCCGGACCAGAGGTTGACATTGATCTCAAGTGAGCGTTTATAGAGTTCCTGATCGGCATCTGTTGTGATCCCAAAGATGAGCAAAAGCAGTCCGAGCAGTGCGAACATAAAACCGATGGGCAATCTGATGTCAACTTCCATACTATTTTCTCCTTACCAGAATATGATTGATAAAATAACAGCGATGACCCCAACAATGATAGCGAGGAACTGGGGGCGCTGGTACCAGTGCTTGCTTTCATCTTTTATCCGCGGAGTCAGTGAATATACCAGTCCGGTTAATTCCTCATTTGTTTTATTCTGTTTGGTCAGCAACGAAATGATGATCGTAAGGATCAAACAGGTAAAAAATGCGAAGATGGCTGTCCAGAAGTTCTGGGCCATTTCGCTGGGGTAGGTATGAACCACAGTGCCCAGCCATCCACCTTTAATCAATGATGTAGCTCCTGCAGGCTGAGTCAATCCATGATGAATAGCAGCCGCTGTGGTACCTGAAAGCAGGCCAAAGAAAGCGCCATGTCCCGTGGTTCGTCGCCAGAACATCCCCAGCAGGAATGTAGCAAAGAGCGGGGCATTGATGAAGGCGAAGATCAGCTGCAGGAAATCCATGACGTTGTTGAACAGCCTCGCCATATATGCAGCCCCGATACTAACCAGGATCCCAAATACCGTAGCCATCTGCCCCATCCAGAGGTAATGTTTGTCCGATCTGTTCGGACTGATATAACTCTGGTAAATATCATAGGTCCATACCGTGTTAAACGCTGTCACATTTCCGGCCATACCCGACATGAAAGAAGCCATCAGGGCAGTGAGCCCAAGGCCCAGCACTCCTGTTGGGAAATAATATCCCAGCATCAGCGGAATTACCTTGTCATAATCATAAGAACCCCCTTTTATCGGGAGTGCAAAGCCACTGTCGGGGTTCGAGGTTAAGGCCATTGCGATCATTCCGGGAACAATCACCAGAAATGGGATAAACATCTTTGGCAAGGCGCCGATGAGGGGCGTTTTGCGGGCAGCTGACATCGATCCGGCAGCCATCGCCCGTTGAACAACCAGGAAGTTTGTGCACCAGTATCCAAAGGATAGCACAAATCCCAATCCCATGATCATGCCAAACCACTCTACTCCCATCGGGTTGTCGGCAGCTTTGGCAACAGGTCTCCAGGTTTCGGTATAGGCACCTGCAGCATAACCATTACTGGTAGCCACTTCGGCCAGTTGTGCGGTAAGTCCCTCCCATCCGCCGATACTGATCAACCCGAGCAAAACGAGTGGCAAAAATCCAATCACTATCAGGAAAAACTGGAGTACCTCGTTGTAGATAGCCGATTTCAACCCACCAAGATACGTGTAAACCAATACAATGAGCGCTGAGATAATGATACTTAGGGTGAAATTCCATCCGAGCAGCGTCTCCATCAGCATAGCCAGGGCATACATCGATATTCCACTGGCAAAGATGGTCATGATAGCGAATGAAACCGCATTGAACCCGCGTGTCTTCTCGTCAAACCTTAGCTTTAGGTATTCCGGCACCGAACGGGCTTTGGATCCATAGTAAAAAGGCATCATGAACAAACCGAGGAAAATCATTGCCGGGATAGCCCCTATCCAGTAGAAATGGGTTGTGATCATTCCATATTTGGCCCCGGATGCCGCCATCCCCATCACTTCCAGTGCGCCAAGATTGGTAGAGATAAAAGCCAGTCCCGTGATCCATGCCGGGATCGATTTCCCTCCGGTCAGGAAATCGGCACTCGACTTCATGTATCTTTTCAAGGCATATCCTATTCCCAGCACAAAGAGAAAATAGACAACCATGATTGTGTAGTCGATCCACCCAAGCGTGAACGATGTAACCATAAGTCATTGATTAATTGGGGTGCTAATGCAAAGATATAAAAATCACAATTCATACCTTTGTACCATGAAAACAACCCAGGTTATCATCTTTTTCTCTCTCGTTCTGGTCGTTTACGGAGCATTAAACTTCTATATCTTCATTCGTGGATTGCAATCTATCTCTTCCGAGTCGGGATGGAGACCATGGTTTTCACTGATTTTCTGGGGATTAGCCTCCACATTTATCCTGGCACGTATCCTGGAGCGTGCTTACCCCTGCATGCTGACCGGCATCGTGACATGGATAGGCTCGTTTTGGTTGGGATTCATGCTCTTCTTTTTCCTGACATTAGTCATGATCGACCTGGCACGATTATTCAACTCATTTCTGCATTTCTTTCCTCCGTCATTTTACGCCAACCTGGCACATACCAAGGTAGTCACCCTGTTTGTTGTTCTTGGATTATCGGTCATCTTTGTTGCGGTTAGCTTTATCAATGCCCGTATCCCGAGGATTAAAGAGTTGAACCTCACGATATCCAAACCAAACGCAACACCGGGGGCGATGACAATTGTGATGGCTTCTGACATCCACCTGGGAACTATCATTGCCAGCCGGAAAGCAAACCGGCTGGTGGAAAAGATCAATGCGATGAACCCTGATCTGGTGCTTTTTGCCGGTGATATTGTGGATGAAGATCTGGCGCCTGTTATCAATAACAACCTTGGGGAGGCATTGTGCCGCATCAAATCAAAGCTTGGAGTTTATGCCATCACCGGTAATCATGAATATATTGGAGGTGTGGGGCCAGCTGTCGAATATCTAGAGAAACACGGGATCAGGATGCTTCGCGATTCAGCAGTTCTGATAAACGAGCAATTTTATCTACTAGGCCGGGACGATCGCGACAAACCCAGGTTTACGGGAAAACCGAGGAAAGAGCTGGAAGAGATCATGCAAACCATAGATACTGCATTTCCGGTTATCATGATGGACCATCAACCTTTCAACCTGACCAAACATGCCGGGATGGGTATCGATTTGCAACTATCGGGGCACACCCACCATGGACAACTTTGGCCTTTTAACTACATCACGGATGCCATCTATGAGGTTAGCTGGGGATACAAGCAAATTGGAAACACACATTTCTATGTCTCTTCGGGCTACGGCACATGGGGACCACCGTTGCGTCTTGGCAACCGGCCGGAGATCGTTAAGATCAATTTACGATTTACCAATTAACGATTACAGGGAAGAAGGTATCTGCGTCATCTGCGCTCCACTTCTTATTACACCTTAACAATCAATTTTTCTCCGGTATATTGGATCACTTTATCCGGATGAGGTTCAATCTCAACACCGGTTCCATGGTTTGCTGTAACGATAACAATTTGGAACTGCCGGGTTTGCAAAATCCCTTGAAAGGATCCCGTCCTTTTGCCTATGGTCAAGGTTCCGGTTTCATGGCTCCAACTAAAGTTAATTGTAGCGAACTTTCCATTTTCGTATCGATAGGAATCGCCCTCGTCTTCATAGAGAGTAAAGGATCCGTCGGCACCCGGATAGATACGCAATTCAATTGGATCAGCCGGTTTTTCTTCTGCATATTGAAGAAAGGGCCCCATGGGGATAATGGAACCACTTCTGATATAAAGTGGCAGGATGTCGATTGGTGTTTCACGGATGATCGTCGCCCCTCCTTCGACTGTTTCGCCTGTCCAGAAATCGATCCAGCCTGTCCCTTTTGGAAGATATAGAGAGACTGATGCAGGTGAATTAAAGGATCGGGTTTTGTTGCGAATTGTATCCAGGGGAAAATATTGCTCCTCGGTAACCGGACAAACAAGGATGGAAGGTCCGAAGAGGTATTCATTATCAAGGTTATAGACCTTTTTATCTTCCCTGAAGTCCATAGGAAGGGCTCGCATCATCGTCCTGCCTTCAGAGGTCACATGCCAAGCCACCGAATAGATGTATGGAAGCAACCGGTAACGTAGGTTCAGAAATTTAGTCAGGGCATCATATCCCCAGTCGCCTATATCTCCGAATTGCCAGACCTCCCTTGGTGTTTGGGTTCCATGAGAACGAAAGATCGGGCAAAAGGCACCAAATTGAAACCACCTGACAAAGAGTTCTTTGTATGCAGGGTCTTTACATCCTCCTGGATAGCGGCCAGGACCGAAGCCTTTATCGTGTCCTGTGATAAAAAAGCCACCTATGTCCATCGTCCAATAGGGAATGCCGGCGACAGAGAAATTGAGTCCTGCCGATATCTGCCGCCTCAACACGTCGTAGCTCGCGTTGATGTCGCCCGACCATGTTATAGCTGCATTCCGTTGCTGCCCGGCAAATGCTGATCGGGTCAATATCAGGACGCGTTTATCCGGATAGCTGGATCGCCACTTTTCAAATATACCCTGGGTTACAACCAGCGAAAAAGGATTCAGGTAGCGATAAGTTGGGCCGATGGCTGTAACGCCTAGTTTCTTTATGTTGGCTTCCGACTCTTCAAACGTTTGCTGTTCCGCCAGTTCAGGCTCTGTTCCGTCGATCCAAAGGCCGTCAATCCCTTTCGACATCAGGCCATCATTCACGTATTTCCAGTATATACCAAAGGCTTCCTGGCTATATGCATCAAAAAGGTGGCCTCCACTCCAATGTACCGGCGAAAAAGTCAACCCTTTCTCATATAATTCCTTGAAAACCTTTGTGTCCCTTCCCAATGCCGGCCAGATAGAGATCATGTAGTGGACATGAAACAGGTTGTGAAGAAGTTCCAGACTCTTTTCAGGTTCAGGATAGACCCTGGGATCGAACTTCATGGAACTCCACATGTTATTCCCTCCCCAGTACCGACTATCCTGAACGATGACATCCAGAGGAAGTCGGCGCATCCGGTATTCGGCAACAACATCAGTTAACTCCTTGGCACTTTCATAACGGTCTTTACTTTGCCAGAAGCCGTAAGCCCATTTACCAAGCAGAGGGGCCACTCCCGTAGCCTCCCGATAGCCTGCAATCACCTCATCCATATTCTTTCCATAAAAGAGGTAATAGTCCACTACATCCCCGTATTCTGACCAAAAGGTTGCCCCATTCCGGTCATCGTGGAAGTAGGTTTTGGAATAATTATCCCACAGGATCCCCCACCCTTTTGTAGAAACCATGAAAGGATTAACAGCTGTTGTGTTGGTCTGCACCAGCGTCACCTCCTTCCCCCGGTGGTTCAACCACCCATTCTGGTGCTGCCCTAACCCATAAATCCCCTCATCTGAAGACAACTTGAATGTTTCAAAGGCATTCCAGCCAGCTATACCATCCGTTACGGTAGGGCTGAATGCGCGCTCTTTCTCTTCCAGAATAAGGGTTCCCTTAGAATTTAAAAACCGGCAGAGAATAGTGGCAGTATTGATCTCCACGGTGATCTCGGAAGTCTTCAGTATCACTGTTTGCCCTTTTTTTCCAAATTCCCAGGGAATGGGCTCCCATTTTCTGATCATAACAAGGCTTTTGTCAACCGGAAGCCTGGTATCGGGTGAACAAACAATATGAAGAATCCTTGAAGAACAGACCTGAATTTTCAACGAGTAATTCTCATAAAGTAGGATGATGCCATCCGGAAGCTTTTCGAGCCGGTAGTTATCCCTGGGACCTGGGAAGGAGGTAGATGAAACCATCAGTACGAGTGAGAGAAGAGCAATGCGCATAGTAGGTGAAGTCCGGTTAGGAAAGTAAAAGTACAAATAAATAGGGAGAATACCCTACTTTTGCAGCATGAAAAAATCCTGGCTGAGACTCGTATTCCCTATCATAATTCTACTCATGATCATCATCGGGTTCATCATTTCTGCAACAACCCGGGTTGAACCGGAAGAACCTGCTCCGGATCGAATATCAGCCCTTGCCTATCACCTCAGCATCGATACGCTGGATATTGAGTATGGTGAGGTGAAAAAAAACCAGAACCTCTCGGAAATCCTTGCCCCGTTGGTCTCAATGCAGACCATTGACCTGATAGCAAGGACTACCCGTCAGATTTTCGACGTCAGAAAAATCCGTCCCGGCAACAAATATGCTGTGATTTCTACGAAGGATAGCCTGAGCCGAGCATTGTTTTTCATTTACGAAATCTCAACGACTGATTTCGTGGTGTATGATTTCAGGGACTCCCTTCGTGTTTACAGGGATGAAAAAAAGGTGACAAAGACCATTAAAAGTACCTCCGGAACAATCACATCCTCTCTGTGGAATGCATTTGTCGACAATGGACTTGATATCAATCTGGCATTGAAGTTATCAGATGTATATGCCTGGACAATAGATTTTTATGGTCTTCAGAAAGGAGATAATTTTACAGTTCTCTATGAAGAGCTTAAGATTGATACAATATCTGTTGGTGTAGGCAATATTCTGGCATCCCGGTTCGAATCATCAGGGAATGGATTTTATGCCTTCTATTTTGAGCAGGATAGCGTGGGAACATATTTTGATGAGCTGGGAGAGAGCCTGCAACGAACCTTCCTGAAGGCCCCACTCCGCTTCTCCAGGATCAGTTCACGCTTTAGCAACGCTCGCAAGCATCCTGTTCTTAAGATCTATCGCCCGCATCATGGAATAGACTATGCCGCTCCAAGAGGGACTCCCGTTGTAGCTCTGGGGGATGGGAAGGTGCTGGAAGCGCACTGGAACGGAGGATTCGGGAGGTATATTAAAATCAGGCACAATAGTGTTTATTCTACCGGATACGGACATTTATCAGGCTATGCAAAAGGGATCCAGGCAGGAAAATATGTTAAACAGGGAGATGTTATCGGGTATGTCGGCAGCAGTGGGCTCTCAACAGGCCCACATCTCGATTTCCGGGTTTATAAGAACAACTCGCCCATGGATCCCCTAAAGATGGAATCGCCTCATGCCGAGCCTGTGGATACGGCTAACCTGAAGGTCTACAACGCACAGGTCGAGATCATGATGGTTAAGTTGGATTCCCTTAA
>CAYUZX010000021.1:0-46639 GCA_964449285.1 uncultured Prolixibacteraceae bacterium | reverse complement strand
ATCTGATTCTGGATCAGAAGAGTCAAGGTTCGACCCCTTGTCGGACAACAAAAAAGCGCCTAAAAAGCGCTTTTTTTGTCGAATTTATGCGGCCAGATCAATTGAATTTCAACAGCCCGTTCTCAATACGTGAAATAAAGTCATCCCTCCCGATCACCTCTGCAATCTCCATCATACCGGGACCCTGGTCAGATCCAACAATTAGCAACCTAAGTGGCATCATCAGCTGACCCATCTTCACACCGGTACGCGATGTGAAATCCTGCACCAGATGATGGATCGTTTCACTGGTCCAGTTTCCGAGTTTCTCTGCTTCAGACTTAAAACCGGTTATTATCTGCATGGTATCCCCTTTCCAAACTTTCTCCTTAACCTTCATATCATACGATTCAGGAGGAAAGTAGAAGAGCCGGGCATTGTCCAGCAGATCGGGGATCAGGGTTAACCGGTCTTTAATCAAGGGGATGATTTTACGGGCGAATTCAAGATCGCCTAATTGGTGCCATGGTGCCGTGGTGACGTGGGGAGGGACTGCTAACCGCCAAGTGCCAATTGCTAACTGAACCAGGACCTCAGCCAATGCTTCATCCGGAAGCGCAACCAGGTATTGATGGTTGAACCATTTTGCCTTGTCGGGATCAAACCTGGAGGCGGATTTATGAATTCGTTCCAAAGAGAAAAGGCTGATAAGTTCCTCGGGGGTGAAGAGCTCCTGCTCGTTGCCTGGATTCCAGCCTAAAAGAGCTAGCATGTTGATGAATGCTTCGGGGAGATAACCATCTTCGCGATATCCACGGGAAATGTCGCCAGTAGCAGGATCTCTCCATTGCAATGGAAAAACAGGGAAACCCAAACGGTCTCCGTCGCGTTTGCTCAACTTGCCATGGCCGTCGGGCTTCAGAATAAGAGGCAGGTGGGCGAACTGTGGCATCTCACTCTCCCAACCGAAAAACCGGTAGAGAAGCTGGTGCATAGGCGCCGAAGGAAGCCATTCCTCTCCCCTGATCACATGAGATATCTTCATAAGGTAATCGTCAACCACGTTGGCCAGATGGTAGGTAGGCAACCCGTCGGATTTAAACAATACTTTATCATCCAGGTTATCTGTATGCACACTTACCTCTCCACGAATTAAGTCATGAAAAACAACAACCTGATTCTCCGGGATGAGAATCCTGATTACATAAGGTTCACCCTGATCTATTTTCTGAAGAACCTCATCTTCCGGGATTGTCAGACTATTCCTGAGCCGATTACGCGTTTTAACGTTGTATTGAAACTGCTCCAGGCCCTCCTTTTGGTATTGGTCGCGAATGGCGTCCAGCTCTTCCGGTGTATCAAACGCGTAATAGGCATTGTTATGGTCTACAAGTACCTGGACGTAGCTTCTGAAGATCTCACTGCGTTCCGATTGCCGGTAAGGCGCATAAGGACCTCCCCTACCCACATCCTCATCAGCTTCCAGGCCGCACCAGCGAAGGGATTCCAGAATATACTCCTCTGCTCCCGGGACAAAGCGGTTCTGGTCGGTATCCTCAATGCGCAGGATAAATGTTCCGTTGTGCTGACGGGCAAAGAGATAGTTATAAAGAGCAGTCCTTACACCTCCCAGATGTAGGGGGCCGGTGGGGCTTGGTGCAAACCTGACTCGAATGGGTTTATCGTTCATGATATTTAAAGGATTATTAAGCCGGGTTATACTGAATTAGAGGGATAACAAAATTGATCATCCGGTGAAGGGATTGTTCTATCGTATCTGAAGAGGTGTCCAAAATCAGATCAGGATGTTCAGGTTCTTCAAAAGGGGAGTCGATCCCGGTAAACTCTTTGATCAACCCCTGCCGTGCTTTCAGGTAAAATCCCTTGACATCACGTTTTTCACAAAGAGCGAGAGAAGCCTTTATAAAAACTTCGATAAAATTGCTAGAGCCAATGATCGACTGGGCGCTTTGCCTGATAGCATGGGTCGGACTAATAAAACAGTTAATCGTGATGATCCCGGAGTTGTTATAAAGTGCGTTTACTTCAGCAATACGACGAATATTTTCAGTCCGGCCTTCGTCACTATATGTTAGATCCTTGTTTAACCCAAGTCTTACATCGTCTCCGTCAAGCAGCTGGACAAAAAAGCCGCGATGAAAAAGCTCTTTTTCAAGAGCAAGACCGAGTGTTGTTTTTCCTGCACCGGATAAGCCGGTCATCCAGATTGATTTTGCGGATTGCTGAAGACGAAGCTCCTTTTGTTCTTTTGAGATCTTGGAAGTTAAATACGAGCTAACCATGAGTATAAGTTTGAATGCTACAAAAGTAGGATAATTCCTAACTTTGTAGCGGTTGAAATATTCCAATTTTCAAGGCGTTAGTTAATTGAAAGGTGGCAGGAAAATGGAAGGCGAACATCTGTTAATTAAAAAACTAGATCGGTTTATCCGGAAATATTACACAAACCGGATGATTCGCGGAGCCCTTCTTACGTTAGGAACGCTTACCGGAAGTTATTTACTGTTTATTATTCTCGAAAACCTATTTCGCTTTGATTCCATTGTCAGGACGGTACTTTTTTATCTGTTTTCAGGCATTGGGATGGTGACAATAGCATTCTGGATCATTCGCCCACTCCTCTCTTATTTTAACCTTGGACAGCGCATTTCATACGAAACGGCTGCAAACATCATTGGAAAACACTTTTCGGAAATAGAGGATAAATTGTTGAATGCCCTGCAATTGATCCAATTGAGGGAGCACGGGGAAGGTGATGTTGATTTGCTACTTGCCTCTATTGATCAGAAGATAAATAACATTAAGGTCTTTCAGTTTACCCTGGTCATCAACTATAAACGAAATTTAAAGTACCTGAAGGTGGCCATACCTCCCATCGCTATCATTTTACTTGCACTTCTTATTTCGCCTGCTTTCATTTCTGAGCCAACACACAGAATTATAGATTACAATACAGCCTATGAATCCTCATCTCATTTCAACGTTGAGATATTGAACCCGGATTTATCGGCATTTCAACAGGAGGATTTCGAATTGATGGTTAAGGTTATTGGAGAGGAGATCCCTTTTGAGTTCAATATCCAGACAGATGGGTATACATATCGGATGAAAAGGATTTCTGCTACGGAGTTTTCCTTTCTCTTCAAATCCATACAGAAGGAAACAACATTCAGAATTTCAACGACTGAATTTGTTAGCGCTGACTACATTATAAAGGTTTTTCCACGGCCAACAATCCTGTCCTTCACTGTTTTCCTGACATTTCCAACGTATACAGGAAAGGGTGTGGAGAAACTCGAAAACACGGGAGATATTGTTGTCCCTAAAGGAACTGAGATTGAGTGGCACTGGATAACAAAGGATGTGGAACTCTTGAATTTGAGGATGCTGGGACACGAAATCGTACTGAAAAAAGCGGGAACTAACCTTTTTACCTATAGTGAACGATGTACTTCATCAGGAAGTTACTCGATTCAGCCCGAAAACGATTTTAGCAATAGTAGCGATTCACTTTATTACAGAATTATTTGTTTGGAAGATGGCTACCCCTCTATTCTTACCGTCGTTCATTCCGACTCAGTACTACCATCAGCGCTGTTTTTCGATGGTTCGATTAAGGACGACTATGGCTTCAGCAAACTAGAATTTAACTACAAGCTGAAATCAGAAACCGATACAATGCTATTCGATCAGGGAACTATTGAACTTCAAATTGGCCATGATACACGGGAAGAGTTTTTTTACTACTCGATAGATGTGAACACGTATATTAAACATCCGGGCGATAGAATGAGTTACTATTTTGAAGTGTGGGATAACGACGGGATTAATGGACCAAAGTCAGCAAAATCTGAAATCAGAGAAATAAAGGCACTGACTATCAATGAAGTAGAGGCGAATGCAAATGCAAGCGAAAAAAGAATAAAAGAGGAGATAAAGAACTCAAAAGAGCAGGCAAAGGAAGTTGAAAAAGCAATTGAACAACTGAACCGGAAGATGATGGAGAAGCAGGAGTTGGATTGGCAAGAAAAAAGGGACGTTGAGGAGTTGATAAAAAAGAATGAAGAGATGTTAAATGCAATTGAAAAGGTGAAAGAGGAGAACCTGAATAATATTCATCGGGAAGAGAAGTTTTTGCAAACAAGTCAAAACGTGTTGGAAAAACAGAAAAGGTTGAATGAGCTCATGCAAGAGTTGATGACGGACGAGATGAAAAAGACATTGCGGGAGCTGAAAGAGTTGATGGAACAGGTGGATAAGACAAAGTTAAAAAGCATGATGGAGGAGATGAAAATGACGGCTAAAGAGCTGGAGCAACAATTGGATAGGAACCTTGAGTTGTTTAAACAGATTGAGTTTGAACGAAAATTGGAGAGCGCCATTTCTGAACTGAGAAAACTAGCTGAAAAGCTGGAAAAACTAGCTGAAAAAGTTGAACAGGAGGAGAATGTTTCAAAAGAGAATAGGGTAGAACAAATGAATTTGAACATCAGATTTGACTCCCTTCAGGCCGAACTTAACAAATTGATAGTAATGGACAAACAATTGGAACAGCCTGTTGGAATTGAGAAAACAGAACAGCAGCAGGACAGCATTGGGGTCTCTCTGAACGAAGCGAAAGATAAAATGGAGGAGAATAAGAAGAAAGAAGCAATAAAAAGCCAGAAAAAAGCAGGCAAGCAGATGAATCAACTGGCGAATGACCTGGAGTCAATGCAGAATGATTCGGAGATGGAACAATATGCAGAGGATGCACAGCAGATCCGCCAGATTCTCGAGAATTTGCTTACTACATCATTCGATCAGGAGAGGTTAATCGCCCGCACCAGAACAATTAACAGGAATGACCCTGGATTTCAGAATATTATTTCGGAACAGAGCCAGATGAAGGAAAATCTGGGGCCAGTCAGGGATTCTCTGATTGCAATTGGGAAAAGACAGTTTTTAATTCAGCCAATCATTACCAGAGAGCTGAATGCAATTAATCGGAATATTAATGAAACTGTAGTGTCACTGAACGATAGAAATATTGCTTTGTCACTTTCAAAACAACAATTTTCAATGACAGCAATCAATAATCTTGCTGTACTGCTTGACGAAGCGATGGAGCAAATGAATCAAAACATGAGCATGAGTATGCAGGGAAAATGCAGCAAAATGTGTCAGAATCCGACAAAGGGAAAGGGGCAAAAAAGCATGAAGAACATCAGGCAGATGCAGCAACAGATGTCGGAAAAGATGGATAGAATAAGAAAAGGGTTGGAAGAACAAAAGAAAGGGCAAACACAAAAAGGAAAAAAAGGAGAACGGGGTGAAAAGGAGGAAAAGGGAATGAATGAAGAGATAGCAAGGCTTGCCGCGGAGCAAGAGGCGATTCGCGAAGAGCTTCAGAAATATGAGCAAGCCTTGAAGGAACAGGGTGAGATGAATCAAGGGGGACTACAGAATGCGTTAAAGGAGATGGAACAAAATGAGAGGGATCTTATTAACAAAGAGGTGACCAGAGAATCATTACTGAGACAGCAACAGATCCTGACTCGATTGCTTGAATCGGAAAAAGCTGAGCAGGTCCGTGAGCAACAAGAAAAAAGGGAGGCAGATGAAGCAAAAAATCAAAAATATAGTAACCCGGACAAAAAATTTGAGTATAACAAGTACTCTGTAGGTGGAGCCGACATATTGAGGTATAAGGCCCTTCCGGTCAACCACTTCTACAAGAATAAGTCAATGAGGTATTTGATTCAAATTAGCAAATAATATGACAGGGAATTTTAGCACGATTACAATAAGGTCAATTGATGAACTCAACCGACTGGAGAAGTTCATAGAGGAGATATTGGACTACTACAATATTCCTGGGGAATATTTCGGAAATATTTTACTCGCGGTGTCAGAAGCTGCACAACTTAGTTTGAAGGGGAATGGGGACGTTATTGTGGAAATGGATAAAAGCCTGAAAGGTGTTTCTTTCAGCATCACAAGAAAGGATGCCACAGAGGAAGAGCTAGACGTGCTCGATAGGGCAATAGCAAAATCTACAATTGCAAGAGAGACATTTATTATAAGATCACTTGCGGATGAGGCTGAATTACTTCGGGATGGCAAGACGATCGAACTGAGATTTCACATTACGGGAATTAATTTGGAGCGAGCCCTCTTACGATCGGAAAAGCTGAAGAGTTATCTTACCAGGAAGGAAAAGGTAGTTGATAAGAATGAATGAAAAGAAGATACGTTTTTTTACTGAGGATATAACCTATCGGTTACAGGGGAAAGAGGTTCTGCGAAGAGGAATTGTACAATTGGTGAAGGAAAAAGATTACCAGTTGGGAGCCATTAATATTATTTTTTGTAGCGACATGTTTTTAAAGAGGTATAATAAAGCGTACCTCAAGCATGATTATTTTACTGACGTAATTGCGTTTGACCTTTCGGAAGAGAAGAAGATGATTTCAGGAGATATCTATATTTCGCTGGATAGAGTACGTGAAAATGCAAAAATGTATCATGTTTTGATCAAAAATGAGATTGCCAGAGTTATTATTCATGGCATTCTTCATCTGATGGGGATGGAAGATTCAACAGATGAATTGAAACGGGCCATGAAAATAGAGGAGGATAAGTTTCTTTCCGTCATTATGAGTGGCTGATAACCAGTACTTAAGAGTTAATTGTTCCACGTGAAACATCAAGTAAATAGTATCGAAAGGTATGACATTATCGTAATCGGTGCGGGTCATGCAGGTTGTGAAGCTGCTGCTGCAGCAGCAAATCTGGGATCTCACGTGTTATTGATTACAATGAACATGACAAACATGGCGCAGATGTCATGCAATCCGTCTATCGGAGGAATAGCTAAAGGCCAGATTGTTCGTGAAATTGATGCCATGGGTGGATTAACCGGGGAAGTAACTGATGATACAATGATTCAGTTCAGGATGTTGAATCTATCGAAAGGTCCGGCTATGTGGAGTCCTCGGGCACAGAACGACAGGATACTATTTTCAATTGAATGGAGAAAACGGTTAGAGAAAATTAAAACCCTGGATTTCTGGCAGGATTCGGTGACGGAAATTATTATTAAGAAGGAACGGGTGAGAGGGGTGATTACTGCGATGGGAATGACATTTTATTCAACATCTGTTATCCTGGCAAATGGTACTTTCCTGAACGGAATTATTCATATCGGTGAGAAGCAATTTCAAGGTGGAAGGATAGGAGAGAGATCGTCAAAAAATCTTACGGAATGCCTGGAGGAATATGGCTTGGAGTCAAACAGAATGAAAACCGGGACTCCTGTGAGAGTTGATGGCAGAACCCTGGATTTTTCAAAAATGACTGAACAGCCGGGTGATGCGATCCCTGGGAAATTCTCTTTTTTAGACACACCAAAATTACAAAAACAGAGGAGTTGTTACTTAGCCTTTACTTCAAGTGAAGTGCACGATATACTGAAAACAGGGTTTGATAAATCTCCTTTGTTTACAGGGAGGATCAAAGGAACAGGACCCAGATATTGTCCTTCAATAGAAGATAAAATTGAACGATTTGCGTATAAAGAGAGACACCAGTTATTCATTGAGCCGGAGGGGTGGGATACAATGGAATACTATGTGAACGGATTTAGCTCATCATTACCGGAAGCGGTTCAATTTTCAGCATTACGGCGGGTGAAGGGATTTGAAAATGCACGGTTTTTCCGGCCTGGATATGCAATCGAATATGACTATTTTCCACCACACCAACTCTCGGTCTCGCTTGAATCTAAAGTGATTGAACACCTCTATCTGGCAGGTCAGATCAATGGAACAACTGGATATGAAGAGGCAGCCGCACAGGGGTTTATGGCGGGAATCAATGCACATCTTAAGTTGCAGGGAAGAGAACCATTTATCCTTAAAAGATCGGAGGCATATATAGGCGTTCTTCTTGATGATTTGATTACAAAAGGCACCGAGGAACCTTACAGGATGTTCACTTCAAGAGCGGAATACAGAATCCTGCTTCGACAGGATAATGCTGATTTACGATTGACAAGGAAAGCTCACGAACTTGGACTGGCTTCGGATACACGACTGGAGGCATTGAATGAAAAATATACCTCAATTGAAAAAATTATCGATTTTCTGAATAAGACAAGTATCTCTCCGGATGAAGCAAATACGATGTTAATCAGATGTGGCACTGCACCCATGCTCCAGGGGGCCAAGCTTTCTACACTCTTATTGCGTCCCCAGCTATCCATTAAGGATATGGTACAGGATTTGGCCCCCGTAGCACGCTTTGCTGAAAAATGTTCAGACTGCGTAACCGAAGTTATGGAAGAAGCGGAAATTCTTATTAAGTATGAAGGATACATAAAAAAGGAGCAAGAGGTAGCAGATAAGCTTTCAAGGCTTGAAAATATGCCGTTGAAACCCGGAATAGATTACCATATGTTAAAGTCAATATCCTCGGAAGCCAGAGAAAAACTAAGCTTGATAAAGCCCGAAACAATTGGCCAGGCAGCCAGAATTAGCGGGGTTTCCCCTGCTGATATCTCTGTATTAATTGTTCACCTTGGAAGGTGATTGTTCCACGTGAAACATGAAACCATGAAAGAAAAACTCTCAGCATGTCCGCTCTGTGATAGCCCTGAAGAGAGACTCTTCCTGGAAGGAGTTGATTATTTTCTGACCCGGGAGAAGTTTTCAATTGTTGAATGCAGTACCTGTGGCTTTCGGTTTACCAATCCCCGCCCAAGTGTTGAATCTTCCGGTAAATATTATCAAACAGATGAATATATATCACACGACGCAGGTAAAAGAGGAATAATTCCTACACTCTATGGGATTGCACGCCACCTTACCCTTCGTTCGAAATTCGGAATAATAAAGAGGTATTCCCCTGGGAATTCCATTCTGGATATCGGGTGTGGGACTGGAGAATTTCTGGATTATTGTCAGAAAATGGGACTCCATTGCATTGGGGTTGAACCTTCTGATAAAGCCAGAAATTTTGCGTCAACGACGTATGGCCTTGATGTGAAAGCTGATTTTCTTGCAGGGATAGAGAATTCCGATCGGTTTGATTGCATCACCCTCTGGCATGTTCTTGAACATATTCATAAGCTTGATGAGACACTGAAGAAATTATCCGGAATATTGAAGAAGGAGGGAGTGCTAATTGTCGCCCTTCCAAATAGTAACTCGTTCGATGCACAATATTATGGAAAGTTTTGGGCTGCTTATGATCTACCCAGACACATATATCACTTTACGAAGGGCTCCCTGAATAATCTTGCAGAAAAGTACAATCTCTCCTGTCAGAAAATTCTCCCGCAAAAATTGGATGCCTACTATATCTCTATACTCAGCGAAAAATACATGAAAGGGTCAACTAACTATATTCGGGCATTTTTTCGCGGCCTCATCTCAAACTGTAAAGCGGGGAACCCTCAAATAGGACATTCAAGCGAGATCTACATTCTGAAAAGCAAAATTTCTTAATTTTAAGCCTTAGAATGAGCTGAACCCCTGAATGAATGGTTACGATTACCTGACCCTGAAAACAGTCTCAGAAAGTCTGATTTCAAAATACATATAAAGGCCTGATTAACAGACAAGTAATGAAATCACCCCAAACATATAGGAAAACGATATGCATAAGTTGTCTGATTATTGGGTTGATTGCCATCTTATTTCTGATAGTCATTCCATGGCAGGGTGAGAAGAGGGAGAACCCCAATGAGATCCTAAATAGATTTGAATCCTTTCTTCAGGAACACGAAATGCATATTCGGGATGAGATTGGATTTATATCGCAGCGGTTTCTGAGCGACTCCACGACAATTTTAACAAAGGAACAACTGCAAGCAATTCCGAACCCGGATGATCGGGAGTTAACCCTTCTGATCTACCAGAAAGACGATCTGGTTTACTGGTCTGATAACGCAGTGCCCTTTTCCATTTTCACATTTCCTGAACTGACATCTTCACCCACAATCATCAAACTTGCAAATGGATGGTATGAACTATCCGTTTCAAAGAGAGGAATTTTTACTATTGTCGGCTTTTGCATGGTAAAGCAGGAGTATCCTTTTCAGAACCAGTACCTAAGAAACGACTATACTGGGATAATTCAGATCCCTGAAGAGGTGAAGATATCATTGCATGAGGGAATGTTCAATGCCTATTCAACACAGGGCAATTTCTTATGCTCTCTGGAAATCCCTGCTAATCTGCCTCCCAGGAATGATCAGGGGGGATTGGTCTTTGTTCTTATCCTCGCTTACATCTTTTTAATCGCCTTCCTATACTGGTTTTCATTTCGGCTACAAGCTGTATTCCAAAACCGGCACTGGCTTTTTTTTATTCTGACGATCGACATCCTGATCCTTCGTGGCTTGCAGTTTCAACTTCAATGGCCTGCCGCGCTTTACAACTCGGATCTGTTTGGCCCTGTTCTCTATTCTTCGTCCTGGCTGTTTCCGTCGCTGGGAGATTTTTTGATTAACAGCCTGCTGATATTCGTCGTCTCGTTTCTGTTTTATCTTACCTGGCCAACAAGATCAACTGCAAGGGCAAATTCCAAATTTAAAACATCCGTTTATACAGCGACAAAATTTCTATTAAGCCTTTTCGCATTGATACTGGTAATGGCAGGGATTAACAGTCTGGTGATTCATTCAACGCTTCCCATGAACCTGGAAAATATCTCGCGCTTATCGTGGGAAAGTATTCCAGCTTTTACAAGCATCGGATTTCTTGCCCTGGCCTGGATCCTTTTTACCTTGCGATTGACTGTTCAGGAGATACAAACAGGCTTATTACAAGGAGAAAACAACAGAAGGAGTTTTCCTTTGGCCTGGTTTTTTCTGGCGATGGCTCTCTTCGCAGCAATTGCTACAGTCGTGTTGAACCAGGCAAATAATCAGCGCGAAAAGGAGCAGCGGGAACTGATCGCTATGAAGTTGGCTGCTCGCCAGAACCCTGTGACAGAGCTGATTCTCCAGCAATCAGTTGACGCAATTCAAACCGACACGATCGTACGGCAAATCCTCGTTGCTCCAGAAATGAGTGAAGCCGAACAGCAGGTGATCGACGACAGTACGGTGTCTTACCTTTTATATCAATATTTCAAGGATTACTGGAACAATTTCAATATCCAGGTAACCATATGCAGGCCTTCCAAAACCTTACGAATCCAACCCCAGGGATTTATCGTAGGATGTTCAGGCTACTTCGAAGAGGTGATCTCTTCATTCGGAAAAGTAAGTCAGAATGGGATCTATTTTCTCGACTACGGCTATGGCAATGAAAATTACATTACCCGACTTCCCATAGCGGGGAGTGAATCCATCCTGTATATCGAGATCAGCTCAAGAAGCACCTATAGGGATCTTGGTTACCCTGAATTACTGGTTGACCGGAGAACCTATGATGTCCCTGACCTGGCGGGCTATTCCTATGCATTTTTTCAGGATAATCAGCTGGTTCACAGGGTAGGGGAGTATACTTACGGATTTGAGTTGAGTGGGTATGTTGATACGGCAACGGGAACGCTTCTCCCGACTACAGATCAAATGGATCATTTTCTCTACAGAATAAATGACAAGGATTCACTACTGATCAGTAAATCTCTGCCTTCCTGGTTGAATATCATTTCACCTTTTTCCTACCTGCTGATTTTCATGGTTCTTCTATTTTCAGTGGGTTATGGCATTCTGCATATTGGTGATCTCAAGACTGTCACCGCCCTTTCCCTTCGAAACCGGCTTCAGCTATCGATGCTCGGAATGATCATCACATTATTTCTCATCACTGGAGTTCTCATGATGGTCTATCTCACCTGGCTGAATAGTGAAAAGAATGAGGAGAACCTGCTGGAGCGTACATTATCGATCCTCATTGAAGTTGAGCATAAATTTGACAATCTGAATGATCTGCGGGATGCCGGGGATGAAGAACTTGAAAATATTTTGATCAAGTTCTCCAATGTGTTCTTTTCAGATATCAACCTGTATGATCCGCAGGGAATCCTTCTGGCTTCATCCCGACCAAGAATCTTCCAGGAAGGACTGATCTCTGACCTGATAAATCCGAGGGCTTATAAGCGGTTGCATGAGAAACGGACTTCCATGTTCGTACAAACGGAGCATATAGGAGCGCTTAACTACCTTTCTGCCTATGTCCCTTTTTATAATACGCAAAACAAACTGATGGGATATCTTAATTTGCCCTATTTTTCAAGGCAGGATGATCTAAAACGAGAGATTTCCACTTTTTTGATAGCTTTTGTAAATATATACGTTCTGTTTTTGTTGATAGGGGCGCTGGTGGCATATCTGGTGAGTAATTACATCACCGCCCCGTTGAAACTACTCGCACTGCGTATTGGACGTATACGTATCGGAAAAACAAATGATAAACTGGTCTGGCGTCGAGAAGATGAAATCGGAAAGCTGGTGGAGGAGTACAACCGGATGCTTGATGAATTGATTATCAGTGCAGAAAAACTTGCTGTTTCGGAACGGGAATCTGCATGGCGTGAAATGGCACAGCAAGTAGCTCACGAGATAAAAAACCCTCTAACCCCAATGAAGCTGGGAGTTCAATACCTGCAAAAAGCCTGGGAAGAGGGTGCTGAGGACTGGGGTATCCGGTTGAAACGGTTCTCGGATGCGTTGATTGTTCAGATCGATACATTGAGTGCCATTGCCTCCGAATTTTCTTATTTTGCCAGGATGCCGGAGCCTGAAAACGAAATCATAAACATGGATGATCTCGTCAGAGATTCACTGATGATCTACAAGGATGTTTCAGCCATTCAGATTATATTTCACCCATCCTTGCCCGTAAAAGCGGTATATGCAGACAAGAGGCAGCTTCTCAGGGTGTTCAGCAATCTGATAAATAACGCGATTGAAGCGATAGAAGCCCGGCCCGATACCGATGGAAAGATTGTGGTAGAGACTCAGCGTGAAGGAGATGAAAATATTGTCACTATTTCAGATAATGGAAAAGGGATAAGGACGGAGGAGGCAGAAAAGATTTTTCAACCTAATTTTACCACTCGAAGCGGAGGAGCAGGCCTTGGACTGGCCATCGTAAAAGGGATCGTTCATTCTGTTGGTGGGGCCATCAGTTTCACTTCCGAACCAGGCAAAATGACTACCTTTACAATCCGGTTTCCGGCTGCATCTGCCCCGGTATCAGGATAAAAGTCATGAAAAAAATTAATTACCTGTTCTTTCTGCTCGGGTTGATTCTGTCAGCCGGATGTCAGCCGGATAATCCGAATGGGGCTTATTATCCGTTCAAGAACCACACCTGGAAACGGTTCAACATTCTTAAGTTCGAGCTTCCTGTCAACCGATCAGAGAAACCCTACACGGTTGTTTTCTTTGCCAGACACAACCAGGATTTCCCTTATAAATCACTCGATTTCAATATGATCATGAATACCCCTTCCGGGGAAGAGCGCATCAGGGAATTTCAACTGATGATCCGGGGCGCTGACGATAAATTTCTTGGAAATTGCGAATTGGAAATTTGTGAAGCATCCACTGTGCTCAATAATGAACTCTATATTGACAAAGAAGGAATACTCCTTGTCGAACTTGAAAATCTGATCCCCCGTATAGAAACAACCGGCCTATTGGGTGTTGGCATCCGGCTTCAGCAGGAATGACAGGATCCTGCGGCACGCTACCTCATCTTTTTCCATCTGTGACACCAGTTCATTCAGGGAGTCGAACTGGATTTCATCACGAATCCGATCAAGAAATCGGATAGAGATATCCTCTCCGTAGATATCTATAGTGAAATCAAAGATATTCACCTCCACAGTAAAGGATGGTTGATCAAGGGTAGGTCGAAAGCCGATATTGGCCATTCCAGGATAAATTACTGATCCAAACTCTACGGTGGCAGCATAAACACCAATAAGATGATGGAACCTTGAGGCATCAGGAAGATCCAGGTTGGCTGTGGGATAACCCAGCTTTCTTCCCAGTTGGTTCCCTTTGATTACAGTGCCGGAAATGGAGAAAGGGAGCTTCATATTATTCGCAAAACTACGAATATTTCGCCTAGTCTTTTTCCTGGACAGCCTCTTTTTTAGCGCTCTTCTTGATCTTAACCAGTTCGACCACGGCATAGATATAATGGCCCCATACACCTGCCAGCAGAATGATTAAGGTGATCATCATCCAGATTGGAGCTACCGGGGTCCATAGCTGACGGGTTGGTTTATCCTGACTTTGGAGATGTTTGGGAATGGCCCAACCACAGGTGGCTTCACCTTTCACATAACCGAAGGAGTCGTGTTCATCGATCTGGGCAATGACGGTTAAGTTACCCAGGGAGTCGCCAACAAGTGTCAAAGGAAACTCCATTGAGCCGGATCCATCTTGTTCAAGCCAAACTTCTCCTATTGGCATGGGACGAAAGAGGCTTGGAACAAATAGGAGAATCGTCTCATCTGAAATTGGTTCAGCCTCTCCATCGGATGAAAACTGAAAACCCGTAACCCGGATGAATTTGACAGAATCCTCCTCGTAAAAGGAGACCTCCAGCCTGGCAGGTTTTGACATGAACGTCTCAGATGATGAAACGTAATTGTCTGTTCCTGTAAAATCAGCCATGTAGGTAACCATTCCCTCTTTGTTTCGGGGTAACGATGAGGTTGGAATCATGACCTGGGCTTTCCCGGTAGAATCGGTGAAGGCTTCCCCGGCTTTCATCTGTTCATCATTGCCTGACAGTGTGAATGATATAGGGGCATTCTGTAGGTCGACACGCACTCTCCCATTACGGATATAGAGATTTGCAGTAAGGACAACCGTGTCATTTGAGGTATAAGTTGCAAGGAATGAGAGGTATGTATCCAACGGTTCAACTTTTTCCGTTTCGGTCTCTTCCTGGGCAGAAAGAGCGGGTGAGATGATCATCGGGACCGAAATCAACCAGAAAAGGGCAGCTAATGTGAACTTGTTCATAGGTCTGGATATATGCTGGTTTAACATCATTTAAATTAGGATTTCTTCTTCCTCCAATTCAGATGAATCGGCCATCTCACTCACATTGATGATGGGGATGAATTTGGATCCAATTGTGAAAGCCAGCGCAAAAAAGGCGACACCGGCTGCAGTAAGCGCCCACTCTACCCAGGTAGAATTATAGAAGAGCCAATCGGGCCGGGAGTCCTGGATAGGAAGGTAAGGAGATTCCAGGGTTGGGACTACAATCAGATAGCGGTTAACCCAGAGCGCTAAGATTACAATGACTGCCGAAATAGTAATATTATTGATGGTCCGGAGCTTTTTGATCCCTACTACAACCATCGGCAACAACACGCCCACATAGTTGGAGAGGATGAAGAGCCAGTAGTATTCATCAAACAACAGGTTGATCAGAAGCTCATCGTTCCGTTCCGAGCCGTACCATTTTGTCAGGTAATCGCTGAAGGTAAAGTAACCAAAGAGGGCAGCTAAAATCAGCATCAGAACACCCACATTTACAAAGTGTTTCCGGGTGATGTACTTTTCCAGGTGGTAGAGTTTGCGAAACAGCCACATGACGACAATCATCACCCCGCATCCTGAAAAGACAGCTGCTATCACAAAATAGGGCCCGAAGATGGTACTGTGCCACCCCGGTTGGAGCGTTACACTGAAGATCCATGCAAGTACAGAATATACGATGACCGCAATGGCGATAACCATCGCTGCCATGATATCGGTAGCTTTGTGAAGTCTTTCTCTCTGCTCAGTTGTTCCTGTATAACCAAGCGCCAGCCATGTATATAGCTTACGTTTCCATTTGGGGATCCGAATAGCCTGAAAATCACGGATTGCAGCGATGTCCCTGAGAAGGGCCAGGTAGAGAAATATCAAACAGCCGAAAATATCCGTGGAGATTGCAATGACGTCCCATGTGATTGGAGACTGGATCCGGCCAAAGATAACCAGGTAGTAAAGCCGGTCAAGACGCCCGATACAAAGCAGGATGTAGCAGGGGCCGATCAACAGGGCGATGATGGTGATGAACTCTGCTATCCGGTTGATTGGTTTCCGCCATTCGGCTCGAAAGAGATGAAGGGTACCTGAGATCAGAGCGCCTGCGTAGCTGACTCCCATGAAAAAGATAAAATTGACGATGTAGATTCCCCAAACCACATTATCGCGCATCCCGGTGACGATATGCCCATAAGCAATCTGTACATAGAGTGCGTAAAACCCAAGGGCGACGATGGCAGCCAGGAAAAACATCCAGATAGCCTGGATAAAAGTGGTATGCTCAATCTGCGGTGCAAATTCCTTGAGTAATGTTATTTCTCTTTCATTTGGCATGTTTATTTCCTCCTTTGCTTCTTAACGTATGGTGTGGATTCATACCTCTTTTCAACCTCTTCATCCAAACCGTCAAATCCGCGATCTACAGGGAATTGGCGTTCGACAGGTGGCAGGTAATATACACTGGGACGGGTCCCCAGAACCTCAAGGTAACGGTAGCCGGCCCGGTCACGGATCAGCTTGCTGAACTGGTATGTTTCTGTTCCGTTGGTTACAACATCCTCGTCGATATCTCCGAAATAGATCACACCCATCGGACAGGAGGCAACACAATAAGGCAATTTTCCAACCCGGATCAGGTCGGGACAGAAATCGCATTTTGAGACTGTTCCCTCAACTCCCGGGCTGCCGGCTTCCGGAGAGTATGGTTGTGTATCTTCATCGAACTCTTCATAGTGTCTCCAGGCAAAAACCCGTGAAGAATAGGGGCATCCTGTGATACAAAACTTACAACCGATACACCGTTCATTATCAATCAGAACAATCCCATCGCTCCTCTTGTAAGTGGCGCCAACCGGACAAACGGATACACAAAGTGGGTTGTCGCAATGGAAACATGGCTTCGGAAACCAATACGGTGCCGTGTTTTCGGTATCCTGTAGCAGGTATACCTTCATGAACTCCTGGCCTTTGGGCAGATGGTGCCCTTTCTGGCAGTTCTCCACGCAGGCACGGGCGTTTTTACACCGGGCAAGGTCGATGACCATTACAAATTTTTTCCCCGGGATCCCTTCGCGCGACTCTTCCCGGGAAACACGCGGGTACTTGATATGTCCTTTATCTACCTCAACAATCTCGCCCCCGGTAGTAAGTACCTTGACCTTTTCACCGGTTTCTGCAGCCCGTGTATCCAGGTACGCTTCCACCAATCCTCCGGTAGCAACCACACCGGCTCCCGCAACCAGGCTTTTCTTCAGAAAATCCCGGCGGGAGCTCTTTTTCGGATTGTTATCTGATTCTTCTTTCACGGATATAGGTTTAATAGGTTAGCTAATTAATGGGGTTCATGATACCCATTCATGATGCTTTTAAAGTTGGCCCACGGATTTTTCCCGATCGTACAGAAATAGATGTGAACGAACATGAATATTGAGATGATAAATCCGGAGATGATATGGAACAGGTCGGTCAGGTGGAGGCCACTGGTTCCGATGATGGTAGTTGGAATTGTTTGCGGATAGAACAACGCCCATCCAGAGATGAAAACGACAGGAACAAAAAGATACATAATGAAGACATAGGAGAAGCGTTGCAACGGGTTGAATTTATTTTCACGGCTGATAGGGAAAGGAGGAGACTCGCCTTTAAAAATCCCGAATGCATAATATTTTGCCTGGGTCATCAGCCGCTTAACAAGGCCCCTGAATTCAATCTGATACTGTTTTCCGTTATAGGCGAACAGGTTCCCGATAAAAAAGATGAGATAGTTTACCGTTAGGATGATCCCTGCTATATTGTGGATGGCAACGGCTGTATTGAAGTTGACCAGAGCAACAGAGGGACCCGAAAGCTGCATGCTGATACCGGTCACGATCAGGATCAGGCAGAGAAGTGCATTCATAAAATGCCAGATCCGAAGCCAGATGGGATAAAGGTATAATCTTTCTTGTGCCATGGATATCTATTTTTTAATGATTCTTAGAAAAGAGTGAATTGTGATGCCTACAATAACCCCGGCAAAAAGCAACAGGCTGATGATATTGAGGGTTTGGTTGCGACTTGCGCCGATGACTACAGAATCACTTGTTGTAATCCCTCTGAAAATGCCATCGTGGCTACGGACCTCCTGAGCTTCATACTTATAGAGAGAGGCCAGCAGTTCAGGGTTATTGGAGTGACACTTTTTACAGTTCCTGACCGCCAGCTCCTTTGGCAGTACTTTGTGTTTAACCAAAACACTGTCGGTTTGCTTTTCAGTATGGCATTCAATACAGCGGACAGAGGCGAGATGCAACTCTTGGTTTGGCAACCAGTCGTGGCTCTTGAGCAGGTTTGGCCGTTTACGATCGGTCAGTAGCTGAAACCTTCTATAATCACTATGGCAATCAAGGCAGATTGTGTTGTCATAGACAACGGTCTCTCTGATATTTTCGTTGGTCCGGGCATTGATCTTGTACGTATGGGGATCGTGGCACATCCAGCATGTGAAATCATCGCTGTGCTTTTCGGAATGAACACTTTCCTGGAATTCGGCATTAACTTCCTCAAAGTGATATTGAGCATAGTTCTCATCCCCTTCATGGCAATCCAGGCAAGAGTACTTGTATTCCATGCGAAGGATCCCTTCATGGGGAAAATTTTCATATTCTTCAGAATGGCAATCAGTACATTTGAACGAGCGGTGGTTGGAAACATAAAAGTCATTGGGAGAGATGATTAACTCGGTATACATCTCCTGGTTAACCATCCGGCCCTGTTCCGTATTTTCATACGTATACTTCGACTGTCCGTGGCACTGAAGGCATTTTTGGTTCTCGTCAGAGTTTGGGAACTGGGCAAAATCTGTTGTTGGCTCTTCGGGAGCGATCCGGCTGGTTTGTCTGTCATCTTCATATTTCAGTGGCTCTGCCGAGTAATCAAAGGCAAAGATGATGATGGTCAGAAGAATGAGGACAATGACAAGCCAGGATGGCCTGATGTAAATTTCTCTCATCATACCTAATTTATTTAACTATGTTATATGTGTTAAAAGAAAAAGGATGCTAACTTGACTGTATATCATTAACATCCTTCTTCATCATGGATTAGCATGTCATTACTTCATGGTTCGCATGTAAGCAACCAACGCCCAGCGATCAGCCTCACTGGTTACCTTTTTTTCGAAATTGGGCATCTCATCCCTGCCAATAAATGACATGTAGTACATATCACCGTCTGTTTTCTTTTGAAATGCAGCGGAAGAGAAATCACCCGGGAACGTCTTTAACATAGCGGCTTTCGGGCCATCACCCAGGCCCTTGCTGCCGTGGCATGATTTGCAGAATTTTGACCAGAGCATTTTCCCGTCGGCAAGAGCGTTTGCATCACCAGCTTTCACCGTGCTTTTCATAGCTTTGTATTTAGCCGGGATGTCCCATGGCTTGGCGTCCTGAGAATAGACTGCGGTCACAAAAAAGAGTGCAATCACACAGGTGATCGAGTAAATCAATGTTTTTTTCATGGTTTTTGGTTATTTATAGGTTAAACATTAGTTGGTATTAGAAGTTCCATAAACGGGTCATGTTAAATCCAAACATGATGGCTCCGTTGAAGAAATCATTTTGGTTATACATGACGATATCCTGGGGTAACAACCCTGGTGCAGCAGAGACAAAAATGTGAAATGCGTGGGTACTTGTTGAAATTTCAACGCCCAATCCAACGTTTGGCAATGGCGACTTGGGGCCGTAATAGATTCCTTTCTGTCCGTATTTCAAGATAAACGGTGTATCGTAACCAAGCATCAAAGGCACTTCACAGCTCGCAACGATAGAGGTTTGCGGGCTAACCTTAAACCGTGCAATGGCAGAAATGGAAAAAGCGTCGTTTTTAATCGTCGTATCCACCTTGTTGAAATGGACAAAAGCGAATCCCATCTGCATGGAGAAAGAGCGGCAGAACCGGCGGGCAAACATCAGCTCGTGGAAATAGGAGAAGCGGTCAACAAAGGCATAATCCATGCCGAAGTTGGATTTGTCACTAGCATTAAGAGCCATGTTACCATAGTACCCAATCGTTAATGGGAAGCCACCCTTGCGTTGATGGAAAAAGGTATACTTCACTGAGAGATCCTGGTACCGTTTGTTTTTTGTGGTACCGAATCCGATCATCAGATTATCGGTGATGCTGTAATTCAATGCCATCCGGATATTGGTCGCACCCCAGATTCCGAAGAGGTCAGTGAATCCGTTCTGAATTGTACCGAAGCGGTGTTGCAGAACAAACTCCAGGGTATTCGAGGGATAGGTTTGTACGGTTTGATCATCCATAAAGATGCCACTTTCGAAGGGTGCCCGTTCAAGGGGTTTTTTCTCTGCTTTCTCCTCTTCAGGTTCCTGGGCAAAAACGTTGCCAAAACCGACAAGGAGCAGGAGTAAAACCAGGAGACTTTTTTTCATATGTATTGTTGTGATCATGTTTAATCGTATTTCGTGATTTAAACTCCGTTAATTGTTCTTTGCACCTTGCTGAATCCAGACGAGCACTTTCCCGGCATCTTGTGCATTGGAATAGGCTGCCATGGATCCGCCGGTGGTCATGGATGTGTAGATGATGCTTTGGTCTGGCACCAAATCATTGATAAATCCACCGGTGATTAAGGCGTTGTAGGAATCGTCTGGGGTAAGAGCCGGAGGAGGCCCGCCAACAGGATGACATCCAACACACCCTTTAGCCCATATTGGTTGGATATCCGTTGCATAGCTAACCGGGATTGTGGGGTCCGGGACATCATAAGTGATTTTCTCGTATTCACAAGAAAACAAGACAATCATACCAACAATGAGTATGATCATGTTTAAAAATTTCCTCTTGTACATAATAAAGGGTTTAAATTATTTTTTCAAAGATATAAAAAAGGCTTCAGTTTTTACAACTGAAGCCTTTTTTATGTATTACTCAGGAATTAATAACCCAACGAAGTGAGGTAGGCAATTCCTTCATCCAGCATGCCATCGACATATTTGTAGTTATGGACTCCCATACTGCGGTCTGCTTCAACCATGTTGAAGTTCCAAACGGTAGCCATCATTTTCTCGCAATAGGTTCCAGGAACCATCAGTGCAGAAGCATTCAGCACATTTGCAGCCTGAAGTTGTGCCAATAACGTGGCAGTTTTTCCTTCAATGATCGTCTGTTTGCCGCCATAGTCGAAGGTCGTCAATCCAACATGACAATTGGTCATGTTGCAACCTTTTACATTATCAGTTTCTGTGCCATGAGAATCATAGGTCATATTTAATGTATGTCCTCCAGCCTGGGCGCCAAACGCTTCGGCTCCGTGGCAGAAAACGCAGGCAGTCTTTCCTGTATGCCAAGAATTGGTGAATTTAGCTCCGGTTTCAAAGCCTCCGAGACCGGCAAGGATCAAGCCTTGCGGGCCATGGTGCGGTCCCCAGCGCGAGTTGCTCGAAGCAATGACAATGGAATCAGTGGTGCTGGTAGGATTTGTAACAGGAGGAGAAGCAACTCTTGCCTGGTGGCAGCGGGCGCATAGGTTACCGCTTGGGTAGAGGGCTCCTTCGTATTCAACAGCCATATCCTGTGGCTGGCCAAGCCTGTTGGTGAAGGCAGATGTGACACGAAGATCCCAGTCAGTTGTCGTATAACTGTCGTGAATCATGTGACAGGTGCGGCATCCCGGAGGTGCTGGATTCTGAATAGCGTCAGCACAGTCTTCCAGACCGGTTTCCAGAACCTCTTGAAATCCCTGGCTGGTGTGACAAGGAGCGCAGTTTGCTGCATTCCGCTCAAAATCCAGGCCAGTTCCATGGAAAGAATTGTCATACTGTAAGATCTTGGCAACAATCAGTTCTGAGAAATTGTGGCACTGCGTACAGGTCGCGTTGGCATCCTGACCATTTGTGCCATCTGCACCATTCGCTCCAGCAGGGCCCTGCGGACCCTCTTTAGTACAGCTGGTAAACATCAAACTTGCCGCGGAAATCATCATGCCGGCAGCAAATAAATAGGTTAATACTCTTTTCATACGGTTTTGGTTTTTGTTAAATATTCATTTTCTCTCAATAACACAAACAGGTATAGGCGTTCAGTCTGGAGACAAAAATAGCGGAATTCATTGTGTTATTGGATTAACAAAGTGGTGAGATTTAGTCATCCAGATAGTGATATATGTCCATAGATTATTGACATATATCAATAATAAGAATGATAATTGTCAACAAACAAAAGGGTATGGAAATGCCAGATAAAAAACAATACGCTGATAATCAAGTAGCTTTTAACCTGTTTGGCTGATTTGTCTAAGTTGCTTTTCGTTCAGGATCTCGATGGTATTACCAGTTACTTTCAGGATGCCCTCATCTTTCAGTTCTTTCAGAATGCGGATGGAACTCTCTTTTGACATTCCGGAAAGGTCGGCAAGGTCCTGGCGGGAGATAGAGATTTCGAAGGGATTTTTCCCGTAAATCTTCTCCCGGAGGTAAAAAAGGACGTCGGCTATTCGCCCGGGCATCTGTTTCTGCGTAAGACTTACGACCTGGTCGAAATTGAAAATAGCCTGGCGTGAGATCCGCCGGATAAACTCTTCAGCAAAATCCGGATTTTGCCTGATTAGCTGCTTGAAGATATTCACATCCACCAGGCAGGCAGTGGTCTCTTCCACTGCCGCCGCTGAATAATAGTGGCGGTTATCAACGTAGGTTCCCGGCCCAAAGATGTAATCAACCGGTTTTACCAAGGCAAGGATCAGGTTCTTTCCGTATCCTTCAATATATAATTTGGCAAGCCCTTTGGTCAGGCAGACAAAATGTGGTGACGGAGTTCCCTGTTTGAATAGGATTTCACCGGCTTTGTAATGAACCGTATATCGGCCCTGATTGATCTGCTCAAGCTCCTCCTGTGTCAGGCTGTTGAAGATGGATGTTTTGCAGTTACAGTTCTTGCAATTCTCCGACTCCTGCATCTTGTTCATACAAATCCAATTAGATCAATTACGCGATGAATGCAAATATACAATTAAATTGATCTTGACCGATAAAATATTTGATACGAATCAATAATCCATTGATCTATCTCAACATTGTGAAATAATTAACTGATTATTAGGATGATTTAAACGGTTTTTGTCAGGATGTGAATTTCAGCAAGTATTCGGCAATCTGAATGGCATTGGTAGCGGCTCCTTTTCGAAGGTTATCGGAAACGATAAACAGGTTCAGTGCGTTGGCCAGGGATTCATCCCGGCGGATGCGACCTACAAAAACATCGTCCTTCCCCTCAGCCAGGATTGGCATAGGATACACGTTGTTTTTAACATCGTCGAGAATTGTAATTCCAGGCATCTCTGTAAGGATGGAATAGATATCCTGAAGGTTGAACGATTTAACAAACTCAATATTGACAGCTTCCGAATGGCCTCTCATAACAGGCACCCGTACGATTGTTGGAGAGACCATGATAGATGAATCGTTCAGAATTTTACGTGTCTCGGTCACCAACTTCATCTCTTCCGATGTGTAACCATTCTCCTGAAAGGGACCTCCATGGGGAAAGAGGTTGAGGTCGATCGGATGGGGGTATGCCATTTCGCCAGCAATCCCCCTGCGTTCGTTCTCAAGCTGCCTGACTGCCCTGGCGCCGGTACCTGTAACCGATTGATAGGTAGAGACGACAATCCGTTTGATCGAATACCTGACGTGAAGCGGAGCCATCACCATTACCAGCTGGATGGTAGAGCAGTTAGGATTGGCAATGATGAAGTCATCCGGCGTAAGGATCTCCGCATTGATCTCGGGAACAATCAGCGGGATCGCAGGATCCATCCGCCAGGCTGAGGAGTTGTCGACCACCCGAATCCCCGCTTCGGCATACCTTGGCGCCCATTCGCGGCTAACATCCCCACCCGCCGAAAAGATAGCTATGTCGGGTTTTTCGCCGATCGCTTGCAGGTGATCAGTAATCAGGTACTCCTGGTCGCGAAACCGGATCAATCGCTCTTTCGAGTGTGGTGAAGCCACTGGGATCAGCTGGCTGACAGGAAACGAACGCTCTTCCAGAATCTTTAAAGCAACTCGTCCAACCAAACCGGTAACACCTACGATTGCTAGTTTCATGGGGCAAAGATAAAAGATATTGCTATGATTTGTACATGAAGCGGAACTCGACGTTGCTAATTGCTATGAATTTTTTGGATAGGACCTTTAACCTTTTAGTATGTTTTCCGATTAATGGAGAAAAAACGATGAGAACTGGTACTTTTTTCATTTTCCTTCTGATGCTGTTGGGTTCGGTAATCCTTAAAGCACAGGTTCTGGATGATTTTTCTGATGGCGATTTCAGCTTTAACCCTCGATGGCAGGGAGACTCTTTGCACTTCGAGGTGAACAGTGCCAAACAGCTTCACCTGAAATGGGCAGGCAGTGATACCTCTTTCCTGGCAACCCCCGGCAACTGGCTTGGAGAAACCGAATGGAACGTTTGGGTGAAACTCTCTTTCAACACTTCGGCAAATAACTTCATGAAGGTCTATCTTACAGCTGACCGGATGGAACTGGATCAGCCGCTGAATGGTTGCTTTCTGCAGGTGGGAGGGGGAAACGACAGCATGTATATCATGAAGCAGACCGGTGAAACAATTCACTCCCTCTTTTGTTTCCCGGATGTTACTACGGCGCAATCAACCAATACGTTTCGGATTAAAATTATAAGGGATGCAACCGGCTTATGGAGCGCCTGGACAGATCCTGCCGGTGGAGGTGCGTATATTGCACAGGGCTCATGGTTCGATACTACACTCCAGACAATTCCCTGGTTTGGTATCTGGTGTAAGTATACTTCAAGCAACGCAGCAAAATTTTATATGGATGATGTCTATGTTGGCCCCGTCATTCGGGATACAGTTCCCCCGTCACTTTCAACATTGACCTTGCCCGATAGTTTGCATATCCTCCTTCTCTTCACAGAAAACCTGGAGTTGATTGGAGCACAAAATTGCTTTAACTACACCTTACTTGGCAATATGCGTCATCCTGTGTCTGTCGTATCTCCGGCAGAGAATCCAAATGAAGTCCTGTTAAGTTTTGAACAACCCCTGCCAGTAAAGGTTACAGACACATTGCAAATTAGTAACATTTCCGACCAGGCTGGAAACCGGATGCAGGATACGCTGGTTCCTTTTGCCCGTTTTGAACCGCGTGCTTACGACATCCTCATCCATGAGGTGATGATGGACCCGGAACCGGTGGTTGGGTTACCTCCGGTGGAATATGTGGAGTTGTACAACAGGACAGAGTTTTCTATTGACCTAACGGGATGGTACTTTGATGCAAGCAGTACCCGGAAAACCTTCCCGGCTGTTTCAATTCCTGCTTACGGGTTCCTGTTGCTTGTCCACGATAGCTCCCTGGCAGATTTCGGCCCTACAGTTTCGCTCTTCACCTCCGCAACCAGCCTTGTAAACGACGGGACAACCCTGGTCCTGCGAAACAGTCGCCTGCAAATCATCCATACCGTGACTTACTCCCCGGAGTGGATCACTGAGTCGTGGAAAGAAGATGGTGGTTGGTCGTTGGAGATGATTGATCCTGATAATCCATGTGGGTGCGAAGATAACTGGAGCTCTTCTCAGGATCCCCTGGGAGGAACACCCGGAGAGGTGAATTCTGTCAGGGCATCCAATCCTGACCTGGATCCTCCGGAGCTGCTTCGAAGTTACCTGGCGGACAACAACACCTGGGAGCTCCGATTTTCAGAATCCATCGATACACTAACGGTGGCAGATCCCTCAATATGGGTTCTTGAACACACCGGGATACAACCCGAATCCCTGGCTCCGGTATCTCCCGCGTACCGATCCCTGAGGCTTACCTTTGCCGAACCCTTTTCTGCGGGCTCTATCTTTAAACTTACAGGCTCACCTGATATCACCGATTGTGCCGGCAACAGGGCTAATTCAACCATGATCACAGAAGCCGCTATCCCTGACATGATCGACAGGAGTGATGTGATCATCAATGAGGTGTTGCATGATCCCTATCCGGGTTCCTCCAGGTTCATTGAGCTCTTCAACAGGTCGAACAAGGTAGTGGACCTGAAAGATCTGGCACTGCTTGTGTCAGACACGGGAGCTTTCCCGGGCATTGAAGGGGGCACGTTGTTAACCAGTGAGCCCTACCTGATGTTTCCGCTTGATTTTGTGGTAGTTTGTAGCAATGAAGGAAGTGTCAGGAAGCATTATCACACACCTAATCCACATTATTTTCTGGAAATGGCCTCCTTTCCCACGATGAAAAACGGTAGCGGCGCCATCAGGCTGATCCGCTCCAGGGATGAAGAGCTTATTGATGGGATGGAGTATCACACTGGGATGCACTATCCTTTACTCAATTCTGTTGAGGGCGTCTCCCTGGAGCGGATCAGCCCTGAGAGGCCTGCGACAGACCCGTCAAACTGGCACTCTGCGGGCGAAAACACGGGCTATGCCACCCCCGCCTATGAGAACTCCCAGTGGCTGGATCCTGATGTGACAGAAGATTTGATTACCATCGTCCCCTCCGTGTTTTCGCCCGACAACGATGGCCTCGACGATGTGGTCTCCATCAACATCACCCTGGCCGAAGCCGGCTTCCAGGCCTCTATCGTGATCTACGACGCCGCTGGCCGAATTGCCAGGCAACTAACATCCAGTTTCTTATTGGGGCAACACAACGAATTTTTCTGGGATGGCATCCGGGATGACAGGTTGAAGGCACCGATGGGAATCTATCTCGTGTATGTCGAACTCCTGAATCCTGACGGAGTCGTAAAACGATTCAAACGCCCCCTGGTTGTTGGAGGCATCCCCTGACCCACGATTGAAGTCCGGTTTCAGTTCCTCGTAGTGGCAATCGTAGCGATACTGATCTTTACATCCGGGATTGATCTTAACGCATGTACACAAGCCTCCAGGGTAGCGCCTGTTGTGATCACATCGTCGACCAGAAGTAAATGTTTGCCGGACATCTTATCAGGATTTCGGACCTCAAAGATGCCTGAAACGTTTTCCCAGCGTTTATACCTGGTCTTCCGCGTTTGTGTTTCGGAAAGGCCAGTCCGGAAAAGTATTTTCCCCTCCAGTGGGATCTTCATGCTGGAGGCCAGCCCGATCCCGAACTGTGCACTCTGGTTAAACCCCCTGGAGAGATACCTCTTCCGGTGCAACGGGACCGGGATGATGGCATCGGTGGAGCAGAATAACGGCGAGTTTTTCAGGAAAGCACCGTAATGTAAACCGAACCAAACACCAACATCCTTGCGCTCTTTGTACTTCAGGTGATGGATCAGGTGTTGAACCATATTCCCCTTGTTAAAATGAAGGAAGGATGCAGCGCTCTCCACAGGCGCACGTCCCCAGAAGATCCGGCTGACCGGATTATCATGCTCCATGTGATACCAGGTTTTTGGTAAATGATACTCACATAACGTACATACTACCTCCTCACCTTTCCACAAACTGTTCCCGCAACAAGTGCATATCCTGGGATAGACCAGCGAGAAAAAATCATTTATCCACATAGCTGTTTTCCCATTAATCGGAAAACATACCAAAAGGTTAAAGATCTGATGAAAAAAAAGATGTGATTGTTTTGCTCCGGTTCATGGTAATTCATGGCAATTCATGTGCAATCCATGGCAATTTTTGTAAGTTTACAATAAATTTCAACCTACATGCAGGGAGATCCATTATTGGATGTGAAGCATCTTACTGTGAAGTTCCTGAACGATGGCAGGGAGACGGTGGCAGTGGATGATATCTCGTTTCAGCTTGGAACGAAAGAGATCCTGGGCATCGTGGGAGAGTCGGGTTCGGGAAAGTCTGTCACGGCGCTTTCAATATTGGGATTGATCCCCCATCCACCAGGAACGGTAATTGTGGAGGCAATACGGTTAACTGAGCCCTCGGGGAATGCTATCAGGCTTGATACCTTTTTGGAGCGCGATTTACAACGAATCCGTGGTCGTTCGATCTCCATGATCTTCCAGGAACCGATGACTTCATTGAATCCGGTCTTTACCTGTGGGAATCAGGTTTCAGAGACATTACGGCAACATCTTGGTATATCCAAAAATGAGGCCAGGCAGCGGGCGCTGGAACTTTTCGGTGAAGTATCGCTCCCCGATCCTCCCCGGATCTTTCGCTCCTATCCTCATGAACTTTCGGGAGGACAGAAGCAACGGGTGATGATCGCTATCGCAATCTCCTGCAATCCATCCCTGCTGATCGCCGATGAGCCCACCACGGCGCTGGATGTCTCAGTCCAGAAAACCATCCTTGATTTGTTGAAAAAGCTTCAGCAGAAGAGGAATATGAGCGTCCTCTTCATCACCCACGACCTGGGTCTGATCTCCCGGTTTGCCGACCGGGTTGTGGTGATGTACCAGGGCAGGATCGTTGAAGAGGGTGAGGTTAACAGGGTATTTGATCACCCGGAGCAACCCTATACACGGGGATTGATCGCCTGCCGGCCACCGTTGGATGTGCGTTTGAGGAGGTTGCCAACGGTGGGAGACTATATGGATATCGGGCATCCGGTATCCGGCAATATTGTCGTTGCGAACGAAGTGAAGCAACGGCATCAGAAGGAGATTGTCTCCCGGGATGAGAGAGTTACGAACCACCGGAAGCTATACAGCAGTGAACCTGTGCTGAAAGTGGAACATGTAGGGAAGAAATTCACTACGAAACCGGATTGGTTTAGCAGGGAACAGGCATCTACACGCGCCGTGGATGACGTCAGCTTTTTCCTCTATCCGGGAGAAACCCTGGGGATCGTTGGCGAATCGGGCTGCGGTAAAACAACTCTTTCGCGGGTGATCCTTCAGTTGATACCTGCTTCGGAAGGGCGGATCCTTTATGAAGATAAGGATATCACTACCCTGACCCGATACAAGCTGAAATCACTGCACAAAGACCTGCAGATTGTGTTCCAGGATCCATACTCATCCCTCAATCCCCGCATGGCGATCGGTGAAGCCATCAGGGAGCCGATGGAGGTGCATCACCTTCACGGAAACAGGCATCAGCGGATAGAAAAAGTAAAAGAGCTCTTATGGAAGGTAGGCCTCACACCGGAACACTATTTCCGTTACCCGCATGAGTTCTCGGGCGGACAGCGCCAACGGATCTGTATTGCCCGGGCACTGGCAGTTGACCCCAGGCTGATCATCTGCGACGAATCGGTTTCTGCCCTCGATATCTCCATCCAGGCGCAGATTCTTAATCTGTTGAATGACCTTAAACGCGAATTCCAGCTCACCTACATTTTTATCTCACACGACCTGAATGTTGTCAAATATATGGCAGACCGTCTGATTGTTATGAAAGATGGAAAGATCGTAGAGATGGGCGACCCGGACGAAATCTATATAAATCCGAAATCGGAATATACGAAGCTGCTGCTGGATGCGCTGGTAAATTAGCTGGAGATAGTAAGGATGGGAAGCAGGGAGGTATGAGGGTATGAATGAATATATTTTGCGTAATCTGCGGTGAAAAAAAAGACTCAAATGGCGAAGAAACAAAAAATTACGGGCGATCAGAAGAGCAGCCTGATCAACAGCATTTTGCAGGTATACCTGCAAAATCCCCACAGTGCATTGAATTACAAACAGGTTTCTAAACGACTAGGTCATGAAGACCGGGCTGAGAAAGATCTGGTAAGACTGCTGATTGAAGAGCTATACCGTAACCGGGAGCTTATCGAATCAAATCGGGGGAAATACCGGATCAACCCCGATGGACAACGATATCAGAAGTCGGTGAAAACCCACATGACCGGAAAGGTGGACATGAAACAGTCGGGGAAGGCCTATGTGATCCCTGATGATAAATCGGGGGACGTATTCATCGGAACCGGAAATACCGGCAAGGCGCTCCATGGAGATTATGTCAGTGTATCGCTATTTCCTATCCGGAAAGGGAGAAAACGGGAAGGACAGATTGTGGAGGTTATCAAACGAAACAAAACCCAATTTGTCGGTATCCTGGAAATCACAAAGAATGTCGCATTCCTGATCCCCGACAATACAGTGATGCCGGTTGATATCTATATCCCGAAAGAGAATCTGAATGGCGCACGATCAGGAGAGAAGGTGATTGTTTCCATCACCGAATGGCCCGAACATGCACAGAATCCCTTCGGAAAGGTGACCCAGATCCTTGGAAAACCCGGAGACAACCAGGTGGAGATGCAGTCTATCCTGGCTGAATTTGAGTTTCCGTTATCCTTTTCCAGTGCTACAGAGAAAGAAGCAGCCACGATCCCTGCCGAAATTCCGGAACGGGAGATAAAATCCAGGCGGGATTTCCGGAAGATCTTCACCATCACAATTGACCCGGCAGACGCAAAGGATTTTGATGATGCCATCTCCCTTCAGAAACTGCCTAACGGAAACTGGGAAGTTGGAGTTCATATTGCCGATGTATCCTATTACGTGAAACCTGGCACAGCAGTCGATGACGAAGCATATCAACGGGGGACCTCCATTTACCTGGTCGACCGGGTGATCCCGATGTTGCCCGAACGGTTATCAAATGAACTTTGTTCGTTGCAGCCCCACAAAGACCGTCTCTGTTTTTCAGCGGTGTTTGAACTCGATGAAAATGGGAAGATTTTCAATGAGTGGTTTGGTAAGACGGTCATCCACTCCGACCGGCGTTTTGCTTATGAGGAGGTTCAGGAGATCATTGAAACGGAGAAAGGAGAGTTTGCGGCAGAAGTCAAAGTATTCAATACCATTGCCACTGCCCTTAGGGGGGAACGGTTCAGGAAAGGCTCAATCAATTTTGAGACCCAGGAGGTGCGGTTCCGGCTGGATGAACAGGGTAAGCCCCTGGAGATCTACCTGCGTGAAATGAAGGATGCTAACAAACTGATCGAAGATTTCATGCTGCTGGCTAACAAACGGGTTGCCGAACGTGTGGGTAAAAAACGGGGAGAACGACCGCCGAAGACATTCGTTTACCGTGTACATGATACACCAAGTCCGGAGAAACTACAGACGTTCATAGAATTCATCAAAAAATTGGGATACAGGATGATTCTCACTTCCAATAAATCCCTGGCGCAATCCTTTAACAACCTGTTTCGGGACATCAAGGGAACGGGCACGGAAACCATGATTGAGACGATTGCGATCCGAACCATGTCCAAAGCCTATTATTCAACCCATAATATTGGCCACTACGGATTGGCTTTCCCATTCTATACTCACTTTACTTCACCCATCCGCCGCTATCCTGACTTGATGGCACACCGGATTCTACAAGAGTACCTGAATGGCGCTGCTTCGGTGAAAGAGGATGTTTATGAGCCGTTGTGTGACCACTCCTCAGTGATGGAGCGGAAAGCGATAGAAGCCGAACGGATGTCGGTGAAATACAAACAAACCGAATTTATGCTGGATAAAGTGGGCCAGGAGTTTGAAGGATTGATTTCCGGTGTGAGCAAATGGGGATTGTTTGTGGAGATCATCGGTACAAAATGTGAAGGGATGGTCAGGCTACGGGATCTCGAAGATGACTTTTATTACCTGGATGAGGAAAATTTCCAGGTTATTGGTCAGCGCAATGGTTATCAGTACAAACTTGGCGACAAAGTAAAAATCAGAGTAAAGCGGATTGATTTGGGAAGGAAACAAATGGATTTCGGACTGGTAAAATTTTAACTTTGTAATTCATATTCTATTGCGACGCAAATTATGGACCTGATATCTCCCAAGCAACTTGTTGAAGCAAACAAATACCTGCAGTATTTCGGTGGGGAGACACTGGCGAAAATTATTTTCAAACTACTCGAGTTAGATAAGGTCAATAAACAGTACAACAAAATATGTGACCTTGGACCAAGGGATTTTATCGACCAGCTTATTGATGGCGTCGGAGTCAGCTACTCTGTGGATGAGCAGGAGTTGGAAAACATCCCGAAATCGGGTCCATTTATCACCATCTCAAATCACGCCTACGGTGCGATTGACGGAATTCTGCTTTTAAAGGTAATTCCCGAGGTCAGGCCCGACTATAAAATTCTTGTTAACTTCCTCTTGACCAAGCTGGAACCGATAAAACCATATTTTCTGGGAGTGAACCCCTTTGAGGCATACAAGGATGTCAGGTCCAGCTTTGGCGGCCTGAAAGATGCCTTCGTTCATCTCCAGAACGACCATCCGATCGGGATCTTTCCGGCTGGTGAGGTCTCTACGGTGAAGCTTCAATACCGGGGAGTGGCGGATAAAGAGTGGCAGCATTCTATGCTGAAGTTCATCAAACGGTCGAAAGTACCAGTGATCCCGGTTTATTTCGATGGTTCCAACAGTACTGTTTTTCATATCCTGGGGATGATTCATCCGATGCTGAGGACTGTGAAGCTACCTTCTGAGCTTTTCAATAAACGGAGGAGAACTATCCGGATACGAGTTGGAACTCCTATCCTGGTTAAGGAACAGGATGAATTTGATGATATCCGGGAGTTTGGAAAATTACTCAGGATGAAGACCTATGCACTGGGGATTCCATTATCGAATATCAAACGACAGGCATTGATAGCCCCGTCCGCTGCAGCCCAGGAGCCATTGATTGATCCGGTTCCACAGGAACAGCTGATCCTGGAAATTGGCCTGATCAAAGAAGAGTTCAAGCTGTTTCAGATCCAGAATCTATCGGTTTTTTGTGTGCCTACCGAACGGATTCCCTATATCACTACTGAGATAGGGCGCTTGAGGGAGAAAACATACCGACTGGTTGGCGAAGGGACCAATAAGAGTTTTGACCTGGACCATTTCGACCAGTATTTCGATCAGCTTTTCATCTGGGATGAAGATGCGAATGCCATTGTGGGAGGCTATCGTGTTGGCAAGGGCCGTGAGATTCTGGACCGGTATGGGATTCCAGGGTTCTATATCAACACACTCTTCCAGATTGACCCTGACTTCTCAACAGTCCTAAAAGTATCCATTGAACTTGGACGCTCTTTCATTACAAAAGAGTACCAGAAAAAGACCATGTCCCTATTCATGCTCTGGAAAGGGATACTATACCTTCTGATAAAAAACCCGGAATACCGTTACCTTATCGGTCCGGTAAGTATGAGCAATGAATTTCTGGATGTTTCCAAAGCGTTGGCGGTTGAATTTCTGAAAGCCAATTTTTATAACTCCGAATTCTCCGAATACATTCATCCAAACAAACCCTTTACGATTCAGGTTCCCCGAAAGATAAACAAGGAGCTGTTCCTGAAGTATGTTGGGAAAGACCTGAGCCGGCTCGACCGCTTTATCAGCAGTATTGACCCTATTTACAAAACACCGGTTCTTTTTAAAAAGTACCTCAGTGTGAATGCTGAGATCATTGGCTTTAACATTGATCCATTATTCAACAATTGTTTGGATGCGCTCACCATCCTCGACTTGTTTGAGGTTCCATATGATACGATTGAAGGTCTCTCCAAAGAGATCAATGACCAATCATTATTAGACAGATTTCGAAAATAACCAATCATTATGAAAACGATTCAACATCTTCGGCTTCTTTTCGGGTTTACATGCTGTGCCCTTGTGCTCTCTGCCAGCGGGCAGGAGAACGAACAGCCAACAACCTGGTCCATTGTAGCTTCATATAGTATTCCCGGGAAAGCCTCCGGTCTGGCGTGGGATGGCACCTATATCTATTTTGGAATTTATGGCTCAAACGGGGACCAGATATACAAATTCGACCCCGCAAACGGATCTTCCGTCCTTCAGTGCACAGGCACCTTTGGAGATTCGTTTGGCCTGACTTATAAAGCGCCAAACCTGGTCAACACTGATCATGTAACCTCCTCATCTATTCCAGCTACAGCGATTGAGTTTAACATGTCGGGAACAACGGTATCTACCCTCAACCTGCCTGACCACTATATGTCGGGTATCGCCTATGATGATGGCAACTACTGGGTTTGCACCTACTATCCCGATCCGGGGACCGTTTACAAGATCAATGCCTCAGGAGTGGTGTTGTCACAATTCACCCCTCCCAACAATCAGCCTTGGGATATCTGTTTACAGGGATCCGATTTATGGATCGCTGATTACAATGCACATAACCTCTATAAAGTGTCATCCAGCGGAACTTTGCTTGAGACAAACGCCTGCGAAAACATCAAGCCATCGGGCGTTGTTTATGACGGAACCTATCTCTGGTATTGTGATGGTGAGCTGAGTTCTAACAGCACCTTATACAAAGTTGACCTTCTTGGCACGGGAACACCTGCCATCAATATCCCCGTGACAGCACATAATTACGGGATTGTCACCATAGGAAGCAACGCTACCTGGGACTGCCTGGTTCAGAATACGGGAACCGCGAACCTCTCCATTACCAACATCGGGATACCAACTGGTGAACCCATCACCACTTCATTCACTACACCATATACCATCACGCCCGGCAATAATGTGAATGTACCCCTGACCTATTCCCCCACAACGGCAGATCCCCTGAACACGATGGTCACGATCAGCTCCAACGATCCGATTAATCCAACTGTAGATGTCACTTTGACCGGACAAGGCGTTAACGATGGCCAACACATTTTCCTCCAGTTTTCCTCGCACGACTGGGGTGAACGACGGGCCGGGGCCTATTCGAGATGGTACCTGCCAGTCACCAATGATGGAGACTCTACACTGACCATCACAGCCCTGAATATGAGTGATCCGAATTTCATTATTGATGAATCGGTGGTTCTCCCCATGACGGTATCCTCCGTTGAGACCGTCCAGATTGGCATCTGGTTCCATCCGGAAGAAGGTATCGACTACAACGGAATACTTACGATTGTTTCCGATGCCGTGGGGCAAAGCACATTGGATGTAACACTTGAAGGAACGGGTGTAGAGACCCATTATCCAATAGGAACCCTGCTTTGGAATTACACGATCACAGGCAATTACGACAACAGCCCGAAAGCCATTACACCGATCCAGGATATCACCGGAGATGGTGTAGATGATGTAGTGGTAGGATCAGAGGATTACTATATCCGCTGTTTCAACGGAAATGCCTCCGGTCAGGGGGATGTATTATGGGCAACGGAAAATTATGCGGGATCAGTGTATCAACAGAATGACCTGACAACCATTGAAGACATAAACGAGGACGGATACCGTGATGTGATTGTAGGTACCACAGGTGGCGACCGCTCCATCGTGGCACTCTCAGGAAAAACAGGCTTGCAGATCTGGAAACACGACACCCATGAATATGGAAGTGGTGGCTGGGTATATCAGGTGGATGCCCGTTATGATTACAACAACGATGGAGTAACGGATGTCCTTGCTTGTACTGGCAATGACGGTAACAATACAGGACCGGTCAGGGTTTACTGCCTGAATGGGTTGACCGGGATCTCTATATGGGAACGTAAGAATCCAACCAGTGGCCCTGTATTTTCGGTCATAGGCGTGGAAGACTTCACTGGCGACGGCAAGCCGGATGTAGTTGCTGGTGCTTCAATCCAACAGGAGACCTCCGGGAGGATTTTTGGTATCAACGGATCCAACGGAATCATTACATGGACCAATTATCCCAATGGAACCTCAGTTTGGGGGTTGATGCAACTGGATGACATCACGGGTGACGGAATCAAAGACATCGCAGCTGGTGATTTCGGCGGGATGGTACTATTGATAGACGCTGCCAGTGGTTTGAACGTTCAATATAAAAACATTGGTCCTAATATCATTTTGCGACTCCAGGACATGGGTGATATCGACAAAGATGGCTATCGTGATTTCCTGGTAGCGCACAGCGGAACCCAGGGCATCATGGTCAACGGATATACGTGTGACTATATCTGGACCAAGCCACTGGCCGACAAATCGTGGAATGTGGCCAACATAGGGGATCTGAGCTGGGATGGGTACAACGATGCCATCATTGGAACGCTTTTCCAGAACAATTACACGTATTTCCTGGATGGTACGGATGGTACGGAACTAGCATCAGTTCCAGTTTCAACACCTGTTGATGCTATAAATGCAATACCAGATATCGTGGGAGATTCAACCAGGGAGATGGTATTTGGTGGCCGTAATGGATTACTATCCTGTTTATCAGGTGGGTATGATACCTCAACGGTCTCAATTCCGACATTGCAGGATCCTTCTCAGCAGCATCTTGTGACAGTATTTCCCAACCCGGTCAACGATCAAATGAATATTCGTGTGAACCTGGATCAGCAAGCTTTCATTAAACTGGAATTGTACGATTTTTCCGGACGATACATCTGTCTGATCCAGCAGGGCATCTTCTCTTCAGGCGAACAGACCTTTGTCTGGAGCAGGCAAATTGTCTATGGTAACCGTTTACAGCCAGGCATGTTTTATCTCAAGGCAACAATCGGAAACCAAATTCAGTGGTTAAAAGTAGTTGCTGAATAGTAAGGACAAGGTGTGCATTGTCCCTACTTCACGATCGTCAGTTCGTCAATGATATTTGTGGCGTTAGCGAATTTATCGATGATGAAAAGCACATAACGGATATCCACGTTGATGCACCGTTGCAAGTTATCTTCGAAGAGGATATCACCACTCATCGCTTCCCAGTTTCCGTCGAAAGCCAACCCGATTAACTGGCCATCGCCATTGATCACAGGGCTGCCGGAGTTTCCTCCCGTGATGTCGTTGGTAGTAAGGAAACAAACAACGAGTTTCCCATTTTCACCATACGGACCATAGTCTTTCGCCAGGTAGAGTTCCTTCAGCTTCGCATCAACAATGAACTCATCATTTGTTGGATCTTCTTTTTCCATCACCCCGTCCAGGGTTGTGATGTATTCGTAATGAACTGCATCAGCGGGGAAATAATCAAGTACTTTACCATAAGTGACACGCATGGTGGAGTTGGCATCCGGATAAAACATCTTATCGGGGAACATGTCCCTTAACCCGTCAATGAACAAGCGGTTACCCTTGGAGAGACCTGATCTGGCTTCCCTGTATGCGCCGGAATATTTATCCGATTCTGCCTCCATGGATTGGGCAGTCAACCAGGCGAGGTCTTTCTTGAAGACCTTAAGAGAGGGCTTATCCAGGAACGAGTTTGCACTTTCGGCCGTGGCAAATACACTGGTGGTATATACATCGTTTGCAAAGGCATCGAAATCGTTGTTATAATCCTTCCCGATCGTAGTAAATATGGAAGGAAGGTCTTCTTTCTTAATGTTTTTCGCATAGAGCCTGAGCATCTCGCCGAAGGTATTTTTCTCAATCTCATAATCCCACTCTTCGAAATGAGAAGTCACAAGCGGCCGCAGGCTGTTGATAGTCTCTTCAATGGCGGCTTTGTTCTTTTTCTCCATCTGCTCTTTAAGGCCAGTAAACCCCTTTGCAAATCCAACAATATCGAGTCCGCTACCTGCAAACCTGGAGTAAAAGAAAGGAATACTAACCTCTCCCAATTTCTCATACCCAACGTTTAGTTCTGGGAGCACCTCTCCGTATCTCTCTTTTCGCATGGAATTATCATTGACCCACTTGGTAAAATCAGCTTCAAGCTCTTGCTTTTTCAGCATGACGTGGTTTTTCCGTAGCATTTTGGTTTGCCCAATGACGTTTTTCCAGTAATTGGATAGACCGGCATAATTCTCGGAATAGGCAATGCGCGTTGTCTTATTCACATCCATCCGGGCTTTCATCACCTCCATCTGTTTTCCAAATACGTTAATGATAACAGGATAGAAATCGTCCAGGTTATATTGGATTCCGTAAGAGGTGAGATAACGGCTTGTATTGCCCGGGTATCCCCAGATCATGGCGAAATCATTTTTCTTCACCCCGCCCAGGCTGATGGAAAGGTGGTAGTTGGGCTTCAATGGCACATTGTTATCAGAGAAATCAGCCGGATTGTTCGTGCTGTCGGCATAGATTCTGAAGATCGTGAAATCGCCTGTATGGCGGGGCCACATCCAGTTGTCGGTATCACCACCAAACTTTCCGATGGATGAAGGAGGTGCTCCAACCAGGCGGACATCTTTATAGGTCTTAAAGACAAACAGATAGTACTCATTTCCACTATAGAATGAGCTAACCCTGCACTCATAGGTTCCCTCTTCGGATGCCCGGTCGCTGATGCGGCCTGAGACCTCCCGAACTTTATTTTCCCGGTCTGATTCCGACAGGGAGTCGGCGAGAAATGGGATGATGGAATCGGTTACATTCTCAATTCTTACCAGAAAAGAGGCCATCATTCTCTCGTTGGGAAGCTCCTTATCCATAGAGTAAGCCCAGAAGCCATCGGTAAGGTAATCGTTTTCGGGCGTGCTGTGATTTTGTACAGCACTGTATCCACAATGATGATTGGTAAAGATCAGCCCTTTGTCGGAAACAACTTCTGCTGTACAGAAAAAACCTCCGTTAGCCGGACTTCTTGAAGAGAGGCCGACAATAGCATCTTTCAGGCTGGAATGGTTCACACTGTAAAGCTCTTCAGGTGTCAGGTGAAGCCCCATTTTCTGCATGTCGACGTAGTTCAGCCGTTCAATCAAAATGGGCAACCACATGCCCTCATCAGGCGGGTTTCCAGCCTGCATCTTCTTCACGGGAAGCAGCAGGAATAGCATGCCGGCTAAAACCAGGGTTAATAACATGGATCTGTTTGGTTTCATAATGTCAGTGATTTATTGAATGAAGATACAATATTACACACAATTTTCTAAACAGGGTTTTTTTAGATAAATGAGCTGTATCCTCGATATATACGATCATCCTTCCCGAAGCGGGCAATATCAGGCAAAAACGGCAGGTAGTCAAAAAAAATTGACTGGCATCAGGGTAATTTCCATCTTTGCAGTCATCAACAGGTAATTTATGTTAAAACGGTTTTTTAATCACCTGAAGGAGCGTTTTGTCATTCCTCATATTCTTTTCTGGATTGTCAGCATCGCGTTCTTTCTGCTGTTACTTTTCTATACACGGGAATTCAGGATAGGGGAGGTTGACCTGCGCACGGCTGCTTCGATCCTTATTTCGGTCTTTTTTCTTGCAGTATCGGTCTATATTAATCTCTTATGGCTGATCCCGAAATTCTTTAAAAAGAGAAGGTTCATTCTCTTTTCGATCCTTCAGGTTGGGAACATCCTGCTCTTTATCTTGCTCAACTACTTCACTTCACACATCTTTGAAGAGGACCATCCGGAGTTTATCAACGAAGCGATTGCCGAAATGATCCTTATCTCCCTATTTCTGATTGTCACTTCGTTGCTGAAATTTATGCGTGACTCCATTGCCCTTCAGGATGCTGAGATAAAAGTGAAAGAGGTAGAGGGTCAAAAGGTCAAGACTGAACTTCAGGCACTGAAATCGCAGGTAAATCCCCATTTTTTCTTCAATACCCTGAACAGTCTCTATGCGCTAAGCCTGGACAAATCGGAGAAAACGTCTGAGATGATCCTGAAACTCTCGGAGTTGATGCGCTATGTGATCTACGAATCGCAGGATAATCAGGTCCCTTTGAAAAAGCAACTCGATTTTCTGAAAAGCTACGTCTACCTGGAACAGATGCGCACGGACGAGCATCTTAAGCTGACATTTAATGTGAAAGGAGACCACCTGAATACGAGGATCGATCCATTACTTTTTATTGCGTTTATTGAAAACGCATTCAAGCACGGATGCAAAGCCAAAGCACAGAAGCCCTATATTCACATTGATTTTAATGTAGAGACACCTGATCGTGTTGAATTTACCATTGAGAATAATACAGATGCTTCCGTATCTTTGGAGGAGAATATATCGGCTGGTTTCGGACTAAAGAATGTGAAGAAACGCCTGGAACTGCTCTATCCGGGCAAGCATGAATTACGTATCATAAATTCCGGAACCACCTATCGTGTTGAACTTTGTATTTGTATTTAGAAGCCATGAAAATCAAATGCCTCATAATCGACGATGAACCCCTTGCCCAGCGGGTGATCGAAAAGTATGCCCAGGATTTACCTTTTCTCGAGATCGTTGGGAAGTGTAACCAGGCAGTGGAAGCGATCGAGTTCTTACACCAACAGAAGATAGACTTGATGTTTCTGGATATCAACATGCCCAAACTAAGCGGTATCGATTTTCTGAAAACCATGAAGCATCCCCCCCTGGTAATTATCACCACTGCATATGCCGAATATGCACTCGAAGGGTATGAACTGGACGTGGTGGATTATCTGATGAAGCCTTTTGGATTTGACCGGTTTTTAAAAGCGGTACATAAAGCGCAGGATGTTCTGACTACCCAGAATTATCAGGATGACCCGGGCGTGAAAAGTGAACAGTCTTCCGAAGAACAATTCGTATTTGTAAAATCAGGCAAGAAAACGTACAAGGTTAATCTCAACGACCTGCTCTATGTGGAGGCTCTAGGGGATTACGTAAAGATCTTCACATCTGAACGGATGATTGTAAGTTACCAGTCATTGAAACACATCGAAACCATCCTTCCCCCCACCAGGTTCCCCAGGGTACACAAGTCCTACCTTATCTCGCTCTCCAAAGTAGACATGATCGAAGGAAACCAGGTCAGGATTAAAGATAAGTTTGTCCCTATTGGATCAAACTACAAAATGGAGTTTGAAAAGCTTGTAAAAGCTGGATAATTCAAGGAACTACTCTTCTTTTTTCTCTGAATCTGGCAAAGTCCCTTCAATAACAACCTTTATCGTCTTCAACACAAACCCGAAGTAGATCATCAGGATGCCAAAAATAATGGCAAATGCTCCCAGTATCTTTAACAGGAATCCTATGGTGGTTATCGGGTCAAAAAAAAGCATCACACCCAGAACGATTGTTAGAAGTCCGTTGAAAAGCAGGATGTTCTTACTGGCTATTTTCTCTTTGATGTTGATCAAAATCGCTAGCTGAACGATGCCAAGAATGACTGCCCACACACCAATAATTATCAGGAAGAATTTCAGTGAGAACGATGGGAATAAGACCAGGATCAAACCGATTACCAGTGTAAGGATCGATTCAAACAGAAGCATGCCGGCATGTTTATCTGCTTTGATATTCCGGATAGCTGCTAATAACAGGAATACACCAACAACAGCGACCCCGATTCCGATATAAACCATGAGCGCCTTGATCATGTCTGTATCAAAAAAGAGAAGAAAGATTCCGAACAGGATTGCGATCAATCCGTTGATTAACAGAAACCACCAGTTTTTTTTACTTTTTTGTTCCATGATTGTTTTATTTATTGGGTTAATTGTCCGTTTAATAATGAGATTCCGTAGAAATACTCAGAGATTGAACTTCCGATCACAAACAACCCGATGATCAGGAAAAGAATCCCGGCGATCCGGTTGATCCAGAGTTTTACCTGCGGACTGATAGCGCTTCGGATTTTATTGGCCAGAACCGCTTTCAGAATATCGGTCATCAACACCATCAGCAGGGTGCCGGCAAAGAAAAAGGCAACTTTATTGCTATTTCCTCCGTAGCTGGAGTTGATAGCGACAACAGAGGTGACCCAGAAAAACCAGATAGAGGGATTGGCCAGGTTCAGAAAGTACCCCTTGAAAAAATACGTAAAGAATCCATTGCGCTTGAATTTCAGCTCTCGGATCGCCTCAACAGTCTCGGTTTCAGGAACTTTCCTGATCAGGGTTCCGATGCCGAAGAGCACCAGGATAGCCCCGCCGATGATTCCAAGGACCAAGTGACTTTTTGGATTCCCAAGAATTTGTGATGCGCCGAAATAACTGCCTACAACAATCGTCAGGTCGCTTGAAAAAATTCCCAGTGCCAGGTATATTCCATGCCAGGCTCCATACTTGATGCTGGTCTGGACCAATGCAATCATGGCCGGACCAATGATAATAGCTACGGTCAGTCCCAGAAAAAGCCCTTCAACGAGTGGTCGAATCATGGATACAATGTTACGAAAAATTAACTACTTTCGTGCGATACCATGTAAGAATGAAACCATTACGCACCGTGATTATGTGGACCTTTGGAGCGATAATAGGATTGGTTGTGGGAATAGGAGGAGTTTTTTTTATCTTCAGCATCTTCACTGAATATCAACCGGATCCAATTGAACCTGTGGAGGTTGCAGGAGCTCCTTCGTTACAGATAGATTCAACTACCATGTTTTCGGTGATGATATGGAACATCGGGTACGGCGGGCTGGGTAAAGAGATGGATTTCTTTTACGACGGTGGGAAACGGGTGCGGCCTGAAAAATCCTATTTTGATCAATCAATAACCGGAATCGGAAACCTCCTCAGGGAGCATGACAGCGTGGATTTTATTTTACTCCAGGAGGTTGATAGGAATTCAAAACGAAGTTACTATCTTGATGAAGTTGATTCATTTAAATCCATGCTCCCCGGTTTTTGTATCTCATATAGTACCAACTACAACTGCCGGTTCGTCCCGGTACCTGTCACGAACCCCATGGGTAGGGTTACATCCGGACTTGTAACCTGTTCCCGGTATTTTCCTGATGAAGTAACCCGTTATGGCTTTGACAAGCATGTTCCATGGCCTGACCGCCTGTTCTACCTGAAACGGTGTTTTATGGTTTCCCGGTATTTCCTGCCCGATAGCCATCAACTGGTGATGATCAACATCCACAACTCAGCATTTGACACGGGAGGCGTGCTCCGCAAAGGGGAGATGGAGATGATAAGGCATTTCATGCTTTCCGAATATAATGCCGGAAACTTCTTGGTGGCGGGTGGCGACTGGAATGCAAACCCACCTGGATTTGATACGGAAGAGATCAATACAGGGGACCGGCCCAAACAGGATGAATTTATTGACATGAGCACATTCTTCCCGGAATGGGAATTTGCCTATGACCCAAAATACCCTACTAACCGGGACTTAGATAGTGCTTATCAGCGTGGATCAACACCTGTCACGATTATCGATTTTTTCCTGGTATCTCCGAATATAGAGGTACTTGATGTTCATACACTCCCTACCGGTTTTGACCAATCTGATCATCAACCGGCCTATTTACAAATTGCTTTACACCCATCCATATGATTATTCATGTATCTGCACCCATGACATTGAGCGAGCTACTCCTTAACGAGTTCAGGGATGCATCCAAAACAACGGTTAAGAAGATAATCGCTCATGGAAACGTGAAGGTGAATGGCAAGATGAACACCAATCCTGCTGCGAAGGTAAATCCTGGTGATGCAGTGGAGTATATCAAACAGGTTGTTCATCGTAGCAAGATAAACCCTCCCTATCCAGTTGCCTATGAAGACAATTACCTGTTGGTTGCAGAAAAACCGGCGGGTTTACTCACAGTAGGAGAGCGTGGATTGGGTGGAACATCATTCTATAAGGAGTTGCTGGAGTATGTGAAAGAGAATTCGGATGGCAAGGAGAGGCTCTATGTGGTACACCGGCTCGATAGGGAAGTTTCGGGGCTATTGGTGTTTGCAAAAACGGAAGAGCTGCAACAGAAACTGAAAAACGATTGGCAAAATACCCGGAAGTTATACTATGCATTGGTTGAGGGTTCTCCGGAAGAGGATAAAGGTACTATCCGAAGCTGGCTGGTGCAGGGAAACAACCAGAAGATGTTTTCGGGAAGGGTATCAGAAAACGCAAAACTGGCAGTAACGCACTATAAGGTTATGGATAGAAGCCCTGATTATACGTTGCTGGAGGTTGAGCTTGAAACAGGTCGCAAGAACCAGATCAGGGTTCACCTGTCGGAAATGGATTGCCCTGTGGTGGGAGACAGAAAGTATGGGGCCGACGACCGTTTCGAGAGGAGAATCCGATTGCATGCTTATTATCTCGCAATAAACCATCCGGCAACAGGAGAAGCGCTGGAGTTTAAAAGTAAAATGCCTAAAAGTTTCCTCGTGATCAAGCAGGAAGACGAGAAGTACAAGTGAACCCGCGTTGACGCATTGCTTCAAAAACAAGAATAGCTGCCGATGTAGAGACATTCAGAGAGTCGACCGTTCCATTCATGGGTATTTTGATGCAGGTATCGGCTGCAGATAACCATCTTTCGGAGAGCCCAAATGCTTCAGAGCCCATAATGATGGCCGAAGAAGGGGTGAAATCAGCTTCATGGTACCAGGTTGTACCGGTCAGTGCCGCAGCAACTAGTTGAATCCCTTTTTCCTGAAGCCAGATTATCGTATCGGTTGTTGAAGCCATAGCCATTTGATTGGTAAAAATAGTGCCCAAACTGGCACGTATTGTATTCGGATTGAAAAGGTCTGTTTGCGGATCACACAGGATGATAGCAGAGATGCCTGCAGCATCTGCAGTTCGGAGAATGGCTCCCAGGTTCCCCGGTTTTTCCACAGATTCCAGGACTAGAATTAGAGGTGAATCAGGCAAGCTAAGATTTGAAAGAGATTTTGGTTGTGCCTCTGAGCAGGCAATCACTCCTCCGTTATCTTTGCGATAGGCAAGACGATTAAAGACATCAATGGATATTTCAGTCACCTCACACGAAATCTGATCCGATGGGTATAATTCATGAAATTGGGCTTTAGGCAATAAATCCGGACAGTGTAGCAGCGCAGTAAATCGATACCCTGCCTTTATGGCCAGGGAGATCTCCCGTGTCCCCTCAATCACCATTAGGTTTGCTTTCTTTCTCTCCCTTGATTTTTCATGGAGGGAGAGGAGTTGTTTAATCAACGGATTCTGTATACTGGTAATTAGTTTATTCATAACTGATAAAGCGGGATTTGGAAACAAACTTAACTATTTTTTTACTTTTTTGTCGGAGCATATTAATATATATTTTACATTTGCGTATTCAAATACCTAAATAGGGTTTATGTCTAAGATCTTCTCACTATCAGAAGCCTCATCAATCGCCATTCACAGCATGGTGCTGATAGCCCGTGCCGAAAATGGGATCAATGTAGTGAAGATCACGGAGTTTACGGGATTTTCTAAAAACCATATAGCCAAAGTCCTTCAGCGGCTTGTGAAAAGTGATATGTTAAAGTCGGTACGCGGACCATCCGGAGGGTTTTCGTTGAAAAAGGAGCCCAGGGATTATACCCTGCTGAGTATTTATGAAGCAATTGAGGGACCCATTGAAGAGACCGATTGTCCCCTGGCTTATGATGCTTGCAACTTTGACAAGTGTATCATGGGTACGGTAATCAATTCAATGACAACTGAGTTTAAGAAATTCCTGAAAAAGCAGACCTTGGATAAGTACCTCTAATTTTTTTATATATAAATAAGCAATGCAATACTTAAATGCATAATTAATCATGAAAAGAAAGATTATTGAAATTGATGAAGAGCTTTGTAACGGTTGTGGTTTGTGTATCCCCAATTGCCAGGAGGGAGCGCTTCAGATCATTGACGATAAGGCCCGGTTGATCAGCGATCTGTTCTGCGACGGGCTGGGGGCCTGCATCGGCCATTGTCCCGAAGGAGCCATCACCATTGTTGAGAGGGAAGCCGAGCCCTACAATGAAAGGAAGGTAATGGAACGGATCATTCCCAAAGGGAGAAACACGATCCTGGCCCACCTGAAACATCTGCGTGATCACAATGAAGTTGACTTTTTAAATGTAGCTATTCAGTATTTAAAAGAAAACGATATCGATATGAGCGAAGAGGGGTTTGATCTGAAGAGACCCACAATGGCTGGGTTTCCAGATAAGGTTATTCCCACTGAGATGGAGCAGGCAGCGCCAGTCGCATGCGGATGTATGGGATCCATGGCGATGGACTTCAAGATCGACCAGGCAGAGGTGAGCGAAGCTCCCACTGCAGGTTCCGGCGACATGGACCTGCCATCAGAATTGAAACAATGGCCTGTACAGCTTCATCTACTTAACCCCCAGGCCTCCTATTTCCGGGATGCAGATGTTGTGCTTACAGCTGATTGTGTTCCCTTTGCCATGGGCAATTTCCATGCCCGCTTTCTGAAAGGCAAATCGTTGGCAATTGCCTGTCCGAAGTTGGATACAAACAAGGAGGCCTACGTGGAGAAACTCTCTTCCATGATTGCGGATTCACGGATCAACTCCCTTTCGGTCATCATGATGGAGGTTCCCTGTTGCGGAGGATTGCTGGCGATGGCTGAAACGGCCCGAAAGCAGGCAGGGAGGGATGTCCAAATCAAACGGAGCATCGTTGGGATCAAAGGAGATGTATTAGAGGAGGTATAAGAGGGGCCATTTTAATTATGATTAACGAATTGATTAAAAAGAAAGATGATGGAAAAGAGCATGTTTGAACATTCGAATGTATTCCGCTTTCCGGAGAAGGTGGACTACTTCCTGGAAGGGATTGTGAGCAAGCGGATTCTGGATAAACCGGTTGGCACTGTCACGTTGTTTGCCTTTGACAAGGGTCAGCGCCTAAGCACCCATTCGGCGCCATTTGACGCCATGGTGCAAGTGATCGAAGGTGAGGCGGAGATTGGAATCAATGATCAACCCTTTCAAATGAAATCGGGCGACACGATCATCATGCCCGCCGGCATCCCGCATAGCGTCATTGCAACGGAAAAATTCAAAATGGTATTAACTATGATCAAGGGGTAGCTCTGGAAACGGTGAAGACTCGCCTGGTTGAACTGATAACGAACGTGCCGTATAGCGTGGTGGGTGGCGGGGAGAAGGA
>CAYUZX010000020.1:46310-51613 GCA_964449285.1 uncultured Prolixibacteraceae bacterium | reverse complement strand
GTTTTCAGGAACTTCAGAAAGAACTCTCTCTTTTCTCTGATCAATATCTTTGGTTTGACCTTGGGGATAGCCAGTTTCATCCTGATAACCCTTTTCGTGATCAGTGAACTCAGCTATGACCGATACAACGAAAAAGCTGACCGGATCTACCGGCTGGCACTCAGGGCTAAGATTGGAAATACCAGGATCAATCAGACCTATTCATCGGCGCGGATGTTTAGAGAAATGAGCGAAAAGTATCCTGAAATTGAGACAGGTGTTAAGTTTATCAACTTGCCGGATGCCTTTATCATAATGGGTGAGAAAACCTTTACAGAACCCGCGGTGGTATTTGCTGACTCCACAGTATTTAATGTCTTTACATTCCCATTGATAACCGGAAATCCGGCGATGGCTCTCAACCGACCGAATACGATGGTCATAAGTGAAACTGCTGCCCACCGATATTTCGGCGATCAGGATCCGGTTGGTCAGATCATGAAGATCGATCTAACACGTATTGGCATCTTCTCATTTGAAGTGACCGGAGTCTATCAGGATGTCCCGGCCAATTCGCACATTCATTTCAATGTAATGGCCTCATTGGCAACTTTCCCTGAAATTCTTAACGAAGAGGAGTGGACAGCAAACAATTTCATTACCTACTTCCTGCTCAAACCAAATGCATCAGCGAAAGAACTCGAAAACAAGTTTGACAAGTATATCCGTGAAACATATGGCGAAGAAAAATACAACAATTTTATAGCAAAAGGCAATTTCTGGGAATTCTTTCTCCAGCCATTGACCTCAATCCATTTGCATTCGGACCTGAACGGTGAATTTGAACCGAACGGAAATATTAAGTATGTCTATATCTTCATCGTCATTGCATTTTTTGTACTGATCATTGCTTGCATTAATTTCATGAATCTATCCACGGCAAAATCAACATTGAGAGCCAGGGAGGTCGGGATAAGGAAGACTGCCGGGTCCACTCGCGGAGAGTTGATCAGGCAGTTCCTCATGGAGTCGGTGATATTGACGTTTGTTTCTCTGATCCTGGCAATCATCCTTGTAAATCTTATGCTTCCTGCCTACAGCAACTGGTTGGGACGAGAATTGTCATTCAATTTATTCACCAACCCCTTTATCATACCGGGTCTTTTGGTATTTGGGTTTGCGATTGGAATCTTTGCCGGAATCTATCCCGCTTTTTTCATGTCATCCTATAGCCCAACGAAGGTGCTGAAAGCTCAAGTCCTATCAGAAACAAAAGGGATCGGACTTCGAAATGTCCTGGTTATCGTCCAGTTCTCAGCCTCCATTTTCCTGATTATCGGCACCTTGATTATAAGCAGGCAATTAAACTATATTCAAACCAAAGATGTAGGGTTCTCTAAGGAAAATATCATCATATTGCGCACACCGGCTTCGTTCGCAAAAGTAAGCCATGCGTTTGAAAACGAAATCAGGCAGCAGGCAGTGGTAGTCGGGATGACAGCTTCCAGTTCACTGCCCGGATTCTCTTTCAATAACCTTGGTTTCGGAGCCGAAGGCATTGACAAGTGGTTTACATTGAACATCATCACCTGTGACACGGGATTTGCAAACACACTAGGCTTTCAAATGGCTGAAGGAAGGTTTTTCTCTCCTGAATTTTCGACAGATTCATCGGGCATTATCCTGAATGAAACGGCAGTCAGGGTATTAGGGTTAAAGAACCCAATTGGGACAAAGATGTTCGATGGTGATAATCCGCGAAAGGATTATCATGTGATTGGGGTGGTCAAAGATTTCAATTATGAATCGATACATTCCGAAATACGCCCCATGGGATTGGTAAACCTGAATAGGGGAGCAGGCATCTACATGAGCATCCGGTATGAACCGGGCAACGATAAAAAAGTCGCTGCCTTCACGAAACAAACATGGGAAAATAGTTTACCCGGAATTCCTTTCGCATACAGTTACATGGAAAACGACTATGAAAATCTGTACCGGAATGAAATTCAAACAAAACAGGTATTTACCATGCTTGCCGGTTTGGCTATCATCGTAGCCATGCTTGGGCTCGTGGGCCTGGCTTCATTCATGGCTCAGCGGAGGGTAAGAGAGATTGCCGTCCGCAAAATATCCGGCGCAGGAATAGATCAGATCATCCAGCTACTTACCTGGAAATTTATCAAATGGGTACTTATATCTTTTCTTCTGGCTTGCCCGATTGCCTGGTGGGTAATGGACAGGTGGTTGCAGGATTTTGCTTACCGGGTTTCTATCAACGCATGGGTATTTATTTTATCAGGAATGATAGCCTTGATGCTGGTCATCATTACCGTTGGACTGATCACGTACCGTGCTGCGACAGCCAACCCGGCAGAAAGCATGAAATATGAATAAAACAATTCGTCATCTGTGAAAGATTTAATGTTTGTCCTGAGAATTATCAAGCGGAACCCGTTCATGTTTATCACGAATGTGATAGGTCTTGGAGTGGCATTAACCACGGTGATCTTCACGCTCACATACATTCGGTATGAGTTGAGCTATGACAAACATTTCAAAACCAAAGAAAGGGTCGTGAGGCTATATAGCCGTGTTACAGATAATACCAGCACTCAAGTGTATGGAATTTCTTTACGCCAGGCATATACCCAGCTTCCTGAAACAGTTCCCGAAATAGAATCTGCTGTACAGTTATATGGTGGTTGGCAGACATCGGTGCAAAATAAGGAAAATACCATTGAGAAGGTAAGGGTTTTCTACTCTGACCCTGAGATCTTTAACGTATTTGGTCTTTCGCTTCGTTTTGGCAATGAAAAAACCGCTCTTATTGGGATGAACAATGCAGTGATCACAACTTCTGTCGCTGAAAAGCTTTTCAATTCGGCTAATTGCATCGGAAAGACGATCGAATCGAATGGGCAACAAATGATCATCACCGGGGTAATGGATGAAATTCCTAAAAACTCGCATGTGAATTTCGATCTGTTGATATCATTATCTACAGCCAATCCTGACTGGTTCGGTGGCCTCGAATTTCAGACGTATTACTTACTTAAACCCAATATTGATCAACAAGCAGCAAGGACGAAAATAGCCAATGCAAATAATGGTCTCATGCAAGACTGGGCAAAGGCTACGAACTCTAATGTTCAATCGGGTGTAGAGCCTCTTGTTGATTTGTACCTGCATTCTGCTGCACTTTTATATATTCCCAACCATGGGAGTCTGAGTCAAATCCTCATTGTCGGATTGATCGCTCTGTTTGTCCTTCTCACAGCTTTGATCAGCTATATCAATTTGTTTATTATACAAGGTGAAAAACGCATTGCCGAAATCTCAACCCGGACCATTTTCGGCGCTACGAAACTTAGCATTGCCCGGCTGTTTTTTTTAGAAACATCTATCGTTTTTCTTTTTTCTTCTGTTCTGGCATTTCTGATTACCTATGAATCCATGCCATACATATCCAACTTGTTGCTGTCAAAAGTTGATCTTTCCGATTTGTTAACCGTTTATGGTATGGGTTCAATTGTACTTGTCCTGATCATCCTTCTCGTGATAACATCCGGTTACCCTGTGCTCTATCTTTCAAGAATGAGATACACGTTAGGATTAAGAGGAAAAATTTCAAACACAGGAAACAACAACTGGTTTTCTACAGCATCTGTGTTTGTGCAGTTTACTGTAACAGCTTTCTTTATCACGTGTGTCATCATAATTATTGCGCAATTAGGATTTATGCACAATGTGCCCTTAGGGTTCGACAAGAACAATGTTACCACCATTACAGGCTGTAGTAGTCCGATCTCGAACAAGTACGAAAGTGTAAAAAATGAATTATTGAAACTGCCTTTCGTTACTGCGGTTTGTGGTGGTGAACATTTTATGGGCGGGGGATGCAGCGGACAGTACATCAGGCCGATAACCGAGGGTGAAAACAACAATAAAGCGATCAATGAATACCGGGAAAAACCAGGTTTTGGCGAGCTGATGAAACTGCAACTGATTGATGGACGGTTTTTTCGCGCATCTATGGCCGACAGCCAGTCGGTGATTTTAAACGAATCGGCGATCAAATTACTGGGTTTAGAGCCTAAAGCCGGGCAAACAGTTTTTTATAAGTGGAGAAGGGTAGATATTATTGGGGTAGTGAAGGATTTTTATTATCTATCCAATCCGGGTGAGCCCATTGCCCCCCTGGTCATAGCCAATTGTTACCGGGGAACTCCCTATCTGTATATTCGTAGCGTTAACCCATTGACAGGAAGCCAATTGATGCAAATAAAATCAATCTTCCTTCACTTTGATGAAGATTATATCTTTAACTATTCCACCCTGGCGGATGTCTTTGATCGGATGTACAGGAAAGAAAACCGGCTCGCCAGGATGGTATCCATTGGCGGAGCTGAAGTCGTTATCATCAGTTTGATAAGCTTATTGGCGTTGACCATCCTAAAAATTTCGCGCCGAACCAAAGAAATTGGAATTCGTAAAGTGAATGGAAGTTCCATCAGTCAGGTTATCTCCATATTGCTGAAGGAAACATTGATCATTGTTATTACGGCCATTTTGGTTGCTTCAGTCATGAGTTATCTTGTAATGGATCAATGGCTGACGGATTATGTTCAACGCATCCATTTGCACCTGGGGTATTTTTTATTAAGCGCTCTATTTGTGTTGGTCATAGCCATCGTGGCCATCATCTGGCAAGCCTGGCGGGCAGCAACGAAAAATCCGGTGGAGGCATTGAGGTATGAGTGAAAGAGATTGACCTAAAATAAACTATTTGTAAGAATGATCGCGAATTATATCACCACAGCACTCAGGAATCTCTTGCGTAACAAGGGGCTCTCCGTGATCAACCTCACAGGTCTTGCGATCGGGCTGGCGGTTTTTATCATCATTTTCCTATGGGTTCTGGGTGAACTGAGCTATGACTCCTACAACCCGCTTGCCAAACAGATCTACCGTGTCAACTTTACCTATGAGCGGGAAGGTCAAACAAAACATCACTGGCGTACTCCTCCTGCACTGGCAAAAGCGCTCAAAGAGGAGTACCCGGAAGTGCTCAGTTCAAGCCGCTTTTATACGATTGATAAAATGTTGGTAGCCTACGGTGCCGACAAGCATTTCTATCGGGTTCCTGGTTACGCTGATTCGTCCCTCTTTAGCATGTTCAATATGAAGTTTCTTCAGGGAGATGCCGGAGATGCATTCAGGAACCCCTGGTCCATGGTGATCCCCAAAAAGATGGCTTCACTCTATTTCGGGGAGGAAGATCCAATGGGAAAGCAGTTGAAATTGGATAACCGGTTTGATTT
>CAYUZX010000020.1:0-46210 GCA_964449285.1 uncultured Prolixibacteraceae bacterium | reverse complement strand
TCGGGGAGGAAGATCCAATGGGAAAGCAGTTGAAATTGGATAACCGGTTTGATTTCACTGTGACCGGGGTCATTGAAGATCAACCTGGTGATAGCTACCTGGAATACGATTTCCTGATCCCATTCAGGCACATGGAGGAGATTTTGGGATATGGTACTGACGAAGATTGGAATGACTTTGGCTACAATACCTTTTTACTTTTACCTGAAAATATTGATACCGAAGAGTTTAATAGTAAAATTTCTTCATTTCTTGAAACAAAGCTGGAAACAGTCGCCCGAGATCTTTTTGTACAACGATTACGGGACATTCATTTATATGGACTGGATGGTAGTGGAGTTATCAGATCAATCTTTATTTTCTCTTCCATCGCCCTCTTTGTCTTGCTTATTGCCTGCATCAATTACATGAACCTGACTACTGCCCGGTCGATGCGTCGATCACGAGAGGTGGCCATCCGGAAGGTGGGAGGGGCTACCCGGCGTCAGCTAATTTTTCAATTCTTCAGCGAATCGGTGATCCTCACATTTGTCGGACTGATTGTTGCTGTGGGCCTTGTTTTTCTGGCACTTCCACTGTTCAATGACCTGGCAGGGAAAACATTGTCATTGAATCTCCTGAATCTGCCCATGATCGGGTTGTTGCTATTGACCACCTTGATCACCGGCCTCATTGCGGGGAGTTATCCCGCGTTACTTCTGTCATCGATTAAGCCGATCACGATGTTGAATAAACCCGTGAAACCGGCTTCAGCCATCTTCCGGAAGATCCTGGTTGTATTCCAGTTTGCCTTATCGGTATTCCTGATCATCTGTACAATCTTTTTTTCCAGGCAGCTTGATTTTCTGGGTAATCAGAAACTTGGTTTTCAGATCGATCACATTGTTTTTGTGCCGATGAATGAACGATTGATGGCTAAATTTTCACCATTCCGGGAGGAATTGCTTTCCAGTTCGGCTATTTCCGGCGTTTCTGCTACTTCCAATAAAATCGGCACACGCCCCTTCTGGGGAACGGTTTTGTCGACCTGGCAGGGAAGTTCAGGAGAGGAACGGATGACCCTGAATATCATCTATGCCGATTGTGATTTCCAAAAAACCTTCGATTTACCAATGGCATCCGGACACTATTACGCTTCAGGCTCAGCTGTTGATTCAGCAGGCATCGTGATCAACGAGATGGCTGTACGCCGAATGGGGATGGAGGATCCACTTGGAAAGACGATGTTCAACGACAGCACACCCATCATTGGCGTATTGAAAGATTTTAATTTCAGGTCGTTACATGCAGGGATTGAGCCTCTGGTGATCATCATTGACCCGCAATGGTTTACAAATATCGGGATCAGGATCAGTTCGGCCAATATTCCCGAAACAATTGCTTTTATTCAGAAGACTGCATTAAAGTTCGCCCCTGAGTTTCCGTTCGAATACAGTTTTCTGGATGATGATATTGCAACCATGTATGCCGCGGAACAACGGATGCGGAAACTCTTCAATTACTTCTCCTTCCTGGCAATCTTCATTACCTGTTTGGGGTTATTTGGCCTCGCCTCCTTTGCCGTGGATCAACGGACACGCGAAATCGGCATCCGGAAAGTGATGGGCGCGACGGCTTTCAATATCAGCATACGATTTGTACGGGAATACACGATACTGATTCTGCTTGCCAACCTCATCGCCTGGCCAGCGGCATGGTATGCCATGTCGAGGTGGTTAGAGGGATTTGCCTACAAAACAGACCTTACACTTTGGGTTTTTATCGTCGCCGGAGCAATCACCTTCCTGGTCGCTATGCTGACGATGAGTTCCCAGACCATACGGGCCGCATGCACCAATCCGGCGGATACGTTGAAATACGAATAAAAGGATGAATCATGATCACCAATTTCTTTATTACTGCTTCACGGAATTTCTTGCGCAATAAAACAGGACATGCGCTGAATATTTTTGGACTGGCTATTGGACTGGCAACGGTAATTCTGATTGCCATGTGGGTTTATGATGAGCTAAGTTTCGACAGGTTCCACAACGATCGGCAGGATATCTACGTCCTGGTCAACGAAATGGGAAATGGGTGGTGGTATGCTTCACCATATTTGCTGACTGAACACCTGAAGGAGGATTTTCCTGAGGTAGAGATGACGGCCAGGGTTTACACCCTCAATCGCCTGATTAACTACAGGGAGAACCAGTTCCGGGAGTTCTGCGGGTTTGTGGATCCGGAATTATTTAAGATGTTTAACTTTCCATTGATACGTGGTAACGTGGATCATATATTTGATGTGAGCCGATCTGTTGTGTTAAGTGAACGGGCTGCTTTCAAATATTTCGGGGACGAGAGCCCGGTTGGGAAATACCTGGAAATCGCAAACAGGGGAAAATACCTTGTCTCCGGCATCATGAAGAATTTCCCAGCCAACTCATCCATTCAGTTCGATATTCTCTTCCCCTTTCAGGACATCCTTCAACAGCGGATCGACAATGGCTGGACGCTATGGAGCTATGACCTGAATGCATACATAAAGCTGAAACCAGAAGCCAATGTTGATGCGTTTCGGGAAAAGATGGCGGGAACATGCAATAAATACGATCCCCGGCCGGGGAGTAAAAATTGTGTCAATGACATTCAGCGTTTCGATAGGCAGAGGTTACATATTCTAAATGGGACACCCGGTATCGTTTACATTTATATACTTTCCCTGATAGCTGGTTTTATTCTCATTATCGCCTGCGTGAACTTCATCAATCTTACTACAGCCTATTCCAGCATCCGCAGCAAAGAGATAGGGATCCGAAAAGTGAATGGCGCCAACCGTTCTTCCCTGATCAGGAAATTCCTCGGTGAGGCTGTCCTGACTTCCTACGTTGCCATGGGCATAGCTTTGTTGGTTGTATGGGGTGTATTGCCTGATGTTAATACAATTATGGGGAAGGAGATGTCGCTGGCATCTATGCTCAAATCAGGCTTTTTAGTCATCGTATTCCTGTTGCCACTGATTACCGGAATCATCTCTGGCATCTTCCCGGCATTTGTACTCTCTTCACTGAAGCCAGTAGAGTCACTCTCCTTTTCTTTGTCACCCTCATCTTCGGGAATTCTGCGAAAATCCCTGGTTGTATTTCAGTTCGCTATCGCCATCGTGATCATGATCTGCACCTGGGTAACATACAATCAGTTAACATTCATTCTTAACAGAGACCTGGGATTTACCAAGGAGAATATTTTGGTGTTGCGGAACAACCGGACGCTGGCAGCCAACTTTTCTGCATTTCAGAACGAAGTGATCCGTGATGGGAATGTGGATAAGATCACCTGGGCGCAAAGTCAGCCGCTACAGTTTACAAACAATAATACCGTTTACAAAAAAGGGCAAACCTCCGATGATGATATCATGGTCAACGATACCTGGGTGGGGGATGGGTACATTGACTTGTTTAACATGCAAATCGTTGAAGGAAGAGATTTTTATCCCAGCTTCCTCGGCGACTCGACCAGTTGCATCGTGAATGAGGAGTTGGTGAACCTGCTTGACATGGACAACCCTGTTGGCCAAACGATCTATCATTTTCCGGGCGATACCCTGAAAGTGATCGGTGTGGTCAAAAATTTTCATGCGCAATCTCTTCATGCAGCCATCCCTCCGGTGATTATTCTGCCAAACCCCCAGCCTACTTCGAGGTATGTTTTTATCCGGGTTACCCCTTACGCCGATTCAACTACTATACGTCATATACATCAGTGCTGGAGTCTCTTCTCTGGCAACTATCCATTTGAAATACAGTATCTTACTGAATCGTTTCAACGTCAATACCAGTCTGATGCGCAACTGATCAAGCTGTTTCGTTATTTCACCTTCATTGCCATTATATTGTCACTGCTGGGCTTGGTTGGATTAGCCGCTTTTATGATCAAACAACGGACAAAGGAGATCGCGTTGCGAAAAGTTTTTGGCGCCTCCATTGTTTCCATTAGCAGATACTTATCGGGGAAAATTCTCATCCTTATTTTATTGGCAAACCTGATTGCATGGCCTGCTGCATACATGCTGAGCAGGTATATCCTGGAAATATACGTATACAAGACAGCTATCCAACTATGGATGTTTTTGATTGTCGGCATGATCTCGATGGTTCTAACGTTTCTGGTCATTGGTTTTCATACCTTTAAAGCCGCCTCCCGAAATCCATCAGAATCCCTGAAATACGAATAATCCCCTACCTTTGCAAGCGCTAATTCGGCTTGCATGTCTACCATCCTCACCGTCGATCACCTCTCCCGCAGTTACGGAGACAATGTTTTATTCGACGACATTTCCTTCGTGATCAGCCAGTACCAGAAGGTAGCGCTGATTGCAAGGAATGGCGCCGGGAAGACAAGCCTCCTGAACATTATTGCGGGCATTGAACCATCAGATGGTGGAGTTGTTACCCTTTTCAATAAAGCTTCACTGGGGTACCTGAAACAGGAGCCTGATCTCACACATTCGCATACGGTTTTCAATGAAGTCTATACTACATCAAATGATGTTCTAAAGGCGATATATCTTTATGAACAAGCGATACGGGGTGAAAACAAAGATGAGATTGCAAAGGCCATGGAGCGCATGGATGCCTTGAATGGATGGGAATATGAGACCCGTATCAAGCAGATCCTGTCGCGGTTGAAGATACCTGACCTTGATAAGCGGATCGACGAACTCTCAGGAGGTCAGCAGAAGCGGATTTCGTTGGCAAAGGTGCTCATTATTGAACCCGACTTCATGATCCTCGACGAGCCTACCAACCACCTCGATGTGGAGATGATTGAATGGTTGGAAGAGTACTTGTCACAACGAAAGATTACCTTTCTAATGGTAACCCACGACCGGTATTTCCTTGACCGGGTATGTGATGAGATCCTTGAACTGGACCATACCGGGATTCACCGCTATCGGGGAAGCTACAGTTATTTTGTTGAGAAACAGACGGAACGGCTGGATAACCTGACAAAGGAAACCGAGAAAGCTCAGAATCTGCTCCGGAAAGAATCGGAGTGGATGCGCAGGATGCCGAAAGCCCGGACCACTAAATCGAAAGCCCGGATCGACAGCTTCTATGAACTGAAAGAGACAGCAGACCGTAAGGCGCCTGATGAACGGATGAAAATCCACATCGAAGGCAAACGGATGGGGAAGAAGATCCTGGAAGTAAGCGATCTCTCCTTTTCATGGGGTGACCTGCCAATCCTGAAGAAATTCACATTCATTTTCAAACGGTACGAGAAGATTGGTATCATCGGCGATAATGGTAGTGGGAAGTCAACATTCCTGGATCTGATTACAGGTAAGTTGAAGCCTGCCTGGGGATCGGTCAAAAAAGGGGAGACCATTCAGTTCGGTTATTATACTCAGGATGGTATTTCGTTTAATCCCGACACAAAAGTGATTGACGTAGTAAGGGGGATCGCAGATGTGGTGAAGTTGGGGAACGGCGACACGATTTCGGCCGCTGCGTTCCTGAGCTATTTCATGTTTCCCTACCCAAGTCATCATCAGCCCGTGTATAAGCTAAGCGGTGGAGAGAAACGCCGGCTTTATCTGGTAACGGTCCTGATGCGAAGCCCGAATTTCCTGATCCTTGATGAGCCAACTAACGACCTCGATATTTTGACTTTGAATGTGCTTGAGGAGTACCTCGAATCATTCAACGGGTGTGTGCTGATCGTTACGCACGATCGCTACTTCCTTGATAAAATCGTCGATCACCTGTTTGTGTTTGAGGGCAATGGGGTTGTCAAGGATTTCCCCGGAAACTATACCCAGTACCGTGATCATACCGAACGTCGCAAACGACAGTTGAAAGCCGCAGCAAAACCGACATCCCCGGCAAAACCTGCATATAAGCCAGCCGAACCCGGGAAACTTACCTTTAAAGAGAGGCGTGAACTGGAGAAGCTGGAAGCTGATATAGAGAGCCTTGAACGGGAAAAAAGTGAGATTGAAGCCGCCTTGAACTCCGGGGTTCTTACTGCCGATGAACTTCTGCTGAAATCCAATCGATTTGAGACCATCCTTCAGGAGTTGGAAGCGAAAGGGGATAGGTGGTTGGAGTTAAGTGAAAGACGTGAGACGTGAGACGTGAGACGTGAGACGTGAGACGTTGGTCAATACATCGTCGAACGCTGAGCGCTGAACGTTGAAACGCAGAACGCAGAACGCAGAACGCAGAACGCAGAACGCAGAACGCGAAACTGCCCTCTGCTCGCTAAATTATGTACAATTAATTTATATTTTTGGATTAATTATAAAGCTTTCATAACTTGGGAGTGTTTTATAACCGAAGCCTAACTTCTTTAACAATGAAACCACGTACCAACGTTTTTGCGCTGTGCTGTTTTGCCCTTATCGGCTTGGTTCTCTTATTTCCTGCCTGTAAAAAAGAGTCACAGCCTATTCGAGTGGGTATGGTTCAATGGCCTGGTTATGAGTTTCTTTACCTTGCCCAACAAAAAGGTTTTCTGAAAGAGGAAGGCTTGAATATTCAGTTGTTCGATTTCGTCTCCTTGAGCGACTCCAGGAGAGCATTCGAACGCGGACAAATTGATATTGTTACGGGGACAATCGTGGAATTACTAGTTATCCGGGAAAATTCTTATAAACTCCCTCAGGCCTTTTTTGTAACGGATTTTTCGAATGGCGCTGATGTCATTCTTGGACGAAAGCCAATCCAGACTATTTCCGAGCTGAAAGGGAAAAATATTGGAGTTGAGCCTGCATCTCTGGATTTACTAACGATAAATCTGGCATTATTACAAAACCAGATGGATATAACTGACGTTGTTTTGGTTCCTATGGCGCAGAATGGGATGGAAGATAGTTTCGAGCGAAAGGAGGTAGATGCCATCTGCACTTATCCTCCAACATCGGTAAAGATCCTGAATAAAGGAGATGCCAATATCTTGTTCAACAGTACTCAGATCCCCGGGTACATTGTTGATGTTTTGATAGCGGATAAGAACTTTATTGATAGCCGGGCAGAGGATCTGGCAATAATTATCCGCTGCATTGACCGGGCAATTCAATATTCCCACGACTATCCAAATGAGGCTCTTGCTATCATGTCAGAACATGAACAAATTTCGGTAACGGAAATACAGGAGGCATATCGTGGAATGCTGGTAGAACCATTGAAAACCCAAATGGACTATTTTGCTCCGGAAGGCCAGTTATTTAAAGCGTTGGAAATAGCTCTTGAAATTCTTAGGGAAACAGATGTGATACAGCGAAATATCCTGGTATCAGATCTCATTAACCAAAGACCAGTTGCTTTAGCATTATCAAAATTCCAATAGAATGCAACGTGGATCTCCAGTTTCCTTGAAATTATCCTTGAAGTTAAAAATTCTGATTCCACTGATATCCATATCATTTGTGGTATTTATTTTAACTTTCTGGATATTTCACAGATACCTTGTTTCAACCTATGAAACGGAAATTAAAAAAAGAGCTGAAACCATTGCCAACACAATCATTTATTTAAATGATGTTTCCCTGGATCCGAATCAGATTCAGTGTCTTGTCACCACCCTGAACTTAGATCCGGATATTAGGCTTATAGTCACTGTGGCAGGGAGTCCCCCAATAGTTTTTGCCTCTTCCCGCATTCAATGGTTAGATAAAGATATCTCAGCGATTCCCAATCTGCCGGAAAGAGCATTTCTACGTGCATCAGCTAATTCTACCAAGGGGTTTCAGTTTGAAAAACACTTAGACGATTCATTCATTTATATTACTTCTCTGAAAATTACCCGGCCCAAAGGCAATGCTGATATGATAGGCAACGGTGCACTCCTTTTGGAAATCAGTGTTAGTTCAATTCTTCAGGAATTGTCGCGGACAATCCTGGTAATGGCATCGGGATTAGCCTTATCAACGATCGTAATTGCTGTATTTATTTTCCTGATCATTCGCCGCTTTGTTTTAAAGCCTGCCACCGCCATGAAGAATGTCATGATGAACCGGGCTCAGGGGGATTTGCAGGAGAGAGTCCCTGTATATTTTCATGACGAAATTGGATCCATTGCCCGATCGCTGAATGAGATGCTGGATCAGCTGGAACGGGAATCGACAAAACGAAGTCTTGTGGAAAGCCGCCTTCGGGAGTCTGAAAGCAAATTAATGGAATTGAATTCGAATAAGGATAAATTTTTTTCCATCATAGCCCATGACCTGAAAAGCCCGTTTAATGCCATCCTGGGATTCTCAAAATTATTGCAGGATGATTACACGACCTCCTCTGCCGAGCAACATCAATTTTTTATCCGACGTATTGTCGATGGATTATCCAATGTATATAAACTCCTTGAAAACCTGCTTGATTGGTCCCGGATCCAGCTAGGACGTGTTGAATTTCATCCAGAATCTCTGGATATTGGATTAATGGCTTATGAAATCCTCAATATCAATAGATTGAGCCTGGATAAGAAGGGGATGCAACTTACCATTGAAATCCCGGATAACACGATTGTATATGCTGATGAAAACATGCTGAAAACAATCCTTCGTAACCTGATCTCCAATGCATTGAAGTTTTCATCTTCCGGTACAGCGATCAGGATACGCACCATCTCCTCTTCCGAATCGAAAAAAGTACCGCCTGGTTTCGTTGGTGTGATGGTTATCGACGAGGGTGTGGGAATTTCGTCAGCAGATATAAATCTTCTCTTCAAAATCGATGCAGGATTCCATCGGAAAGGAACCTCCAATGAAACCGGAACAGGTTTGGGATTAGTCCTATGCAAAGAGTTTGTGGATGCTCACGGTGGTGAGATATGGGCCCTGAGCGAGGATGGTAAAGGAAGCACCTTCATCTTCACGATCCCCCTCTCTTAAAGCACAATAATGCCCAATGATGTGCAATTACTTAAATCTTCTTCTTCTTTTTAAAGTACATGGCGTCAATATAATACAATACCCTGATGGAGAAGCTGTTGGTAGCAGGCGAACTCAGGGTGTTATTTAGATTTCGGAAATAGCTATAGTCGATCTGACTATCCTGTGTATAAATGGCATTCTTCCAAACAAACGAGATCTGACTTCCGGGAGCAAAATCCCAGATAAAGCTTAAATCGACATTGAAATTGTTGTAGTCTACATCGGGGTTTCCTGAATAATCTGCAGGATCCAGGAAACCATCTGGCCTCAGCTGATAGAAGGATAGATAATGAGCCCACACCCAATAATGCCTCAACCTGAGATTCAGACTAATATTGCTTCTAATCATGTAGTTGCCTTCAATTATATTGGTTATCGTTTGCACGTCCCTTCGGCCAAAAAGGATCACCTGGCTTCCGGTGTTACTAAGAGAATCCATTACATACCCGGCATCATTGTTTAAATGGTCAATGGAAAATGAATAGGTGAAGAACAGCCTGTCTGTAGGCCGGTACCTTGGACTCAAATTCAGTTCATAATAAGAGGTAAGATAACGTGATGAGTAGGCAATGGTCAACCGGGTGTCAAGAGCCAGCTTTTTCCGGTAGTCAGAAGAGGTAAAAGCTTGAAATGCCAGATACCCGGGGGAACAGTATTTCCATCCATCCACGCGTGGCTCATAATAATCATAGGCATCAGGCTTGATATCGAAACCGGCACTCAGTGTCAGGTACTTTCGCGTATTGACCCTCGACGAACCACTGAATATAAAGGAAGTATAATTTAATCCGGCATAGAGCGTATTGTATTGAATAGAGACCTGGTTATACCAATCGAGGAGCTTCCAGAATGGTTCATAGATGTTGTACTCCAGGATGACCTCATTCTCAAAACGGTTATTTAGCTGGTTAAAGCCCATGTCGTTGGGATCGTAGGTGTCATTTTGCACCTCCATGCGGTATGCATATTGAAAGTTGCCACTGATCTTCGCTGCCGTCCATTCAAAGGCAAACCCAAACTCAGGTGCATCGTGGGCATAATACTTCTGGCTTACAAACGCATTTCCGAACACGGCATGGGAGTAGGAGTTGTTGGCAAATTTGAAATCGATACCCGAAACATTGGCGCTGTATCCATTATCGGCCCGGTAGAAGTTCGTATTCAGTATCGAAAAATAAGAGTTGTTTTTCAGGGCCTGGTCAAGCACAAGCATATTGTAATTTGTGAAGCCCTGAGTAAGGTAACTGCGCTCTTCGCCTGTGATTGTATCCCTGATAGTTGCCCAGGTATTTGCCGAGATCCCGTTGAATACACCAATACCAAGTCCTTTGCTGGTGCGGCCCGAAACTTTTGTAGCATTTATAAGCCTGGTTTGCGCAGGATTCTCTTTCACTTCTTCATTGCTGTCGAGTTGCAGGTATACCTCATTGTAATCCTCCGGTGTACTGCCGACTCGCCTGGTATAGAAGATTCCTCCTTTATCGAAAAGTTCGACCCCTTCCGTAAAAAACTGCCTCTTTTCTGAATAGTGAATTTCAAAGGGGGAGAAGTTGTATATCTTGTCATCAGATTGAACCTGCCCGAAATCGGGAATCAGCGTCATGTCAAGGGTAAAACTCTGGTTGATACCATATTTCAGATCGGCTCCGTAATTATAAGATAATTGCCACTCGTTATAGTCGGGATTTTTCTCTACATAACCCGAAACGTACGGTGTCAGAGAAAGTCGTAGGGGAGGTTTGATCCCCTGAATTCCCAGGAGGAGTCCCGATTGGTTTACAATCCCCTGTACCTTCGCATCTATGAAGTTCCAGGAAGATAGTTCCCGCGTCCGCCTAACGTCGCGCTGACAATTCATTCCCCAGGTTTGAGCCTCTGTTCTGGGAAACCGGATAGCAGAGTAAGGGATCTTCATCTCAACCACCCACCCCGAATCACTTATCCGGGCCTTGCTTTGCCAGACGGCATCCCAACTCACATCCGTATTAAAATCTGATTCCGCTGTAACTTTATAATCGGTTTGAACATCTGATGCATAGACCCGGAAAGCAAAAGCATTCAATCCGTCGTCAAAGGGACTCAGCATGAATGTGAAATAGTCGGCGTTAAGGTTATCAGAATCCCTTAATCCAAGCTGCTTGAGAATACTATCCGGCGATGGATCATGCATCAGGGCGCCGATATATAGTCCTGAATTGTCATACAGGAACCGGACTTCTGTAGGCAGTGAGGCCTGGGATCCGTTATACGGCCTTTGTTGAATAAACTCCTTTGCAACAGGTGCTTCTCCCCAGGCTATTTCATCCAGGAAGCCATCGATCTTGATCTGTTCGGTTGTCGAAATTGCAGACACACTCTTTTCCCTAGCCTGGGAAAATCCGGACAATGAATATATTAATAAAATAACGACAAGGACTCGCTGAATAACCAGACTATTTTTGGAGCAAACTGACATACAGAGACCAGAAAATTAAAAATCAGGAAATTAAGGGTACCCAATTACCCCCTCATACTCTCATACTCTCATACCCTCATACCCTCATACAACTTGAAGTTCTCTTCATCAAAGCATACAAAGATAATTTTTTCAGGACAGTTGTTATGCTGAAGATACTTTTTCAACTCAGAAACCGCAATGCGGGCGGCCTCTTTTTTTGGGAACATGTATACACCGGTGCTGATATTTGGGAAAGCAATGGAATGGCATCCGTTATCGCGGGCCAGGTCAAGGCTGTTTCTGTAACACGCGCCTAAAAGTTCCTGCTCCCGGTGTTTACCTCCTTGCCAGATTGGTCCTACAGTATGGATTACAAACCGGGCAGGAAGTAAAAATCCAGAAGTGATTTTGGCTTCACCGGTTTCGCAACCTGCCAAAAGCCTGCATGCATCGAGCAGTTCCGGGCCCGCGGCACGATGAATCGCCCCGTCAACACCTCCTCCACCCAGCAGAGACCGGTTGGCAGCATTTACAACGGCATCAACGCTGAGTTTTGTGATGTCGCCCCGAATAAGTTCGATTTGCTGTTGCATGCCGGCCGGATTAGAAATAGTCTCTGAAATTCTTCAGAAAGGAGTGGTGAACGAATCCGTTTGTTGCGATGATCTCCTTGCCAAAGAGGAAGTTCTCTCCCCCAATGAAATCACAAACCTTTCCCCCTGCATTTCTAACAAGAAGACTTCCGGCCGCGACATCCCAGGGGCTAAGACCATATTCGTAGAATCCGTCAAGCCGCCCGCAGGCAACGTAGGCGAGGTCAGCAGCGGCCGAGCCGAGTCTTCTGATGCCTCTTGTGTGTTGCATTAAAAACCGGAAGAATCCCAGGTATTCATCCAGCCTGCTGTAATCGTAATAGGGAAATCCTGTTGCAAAGAGGCTGGAATTCAGGCTTACTGTCTCTGAAACCGTTATCACATCTCCATTTAGCCTGGATGGGGCATCATGCCAGGTATAGTACATTTCACGCCGACCAGCTTCGTATACCACTCCAAGGATAATCTCTTCGTCTTTCCTTAGAGCGACACTGATAGAATAGACCGGAATACCATGTATATAGTTGGTAGTGCCATCCAATGGGTCGATGATCCAGGTTTGTTCACCTGTAAGCAACTCAGGACTCTCTTCAGCGATAAATCCACTGCCGGGAACTAGTTTTGACAACCCATCAATGATTCGTTGCTCTGCCTGTTCGTCTACGTAGGTTACTAAATTGGCATGACTCTTCTCCCGGATGTCAGCCTGGGTGAACCTACTGGCTTCCTCGCGAAGAAAACTCCCGGTCTCTTCACAGAGCCGGCAAACGGAGAGGGTTAATTTTTCGAGATCCATATTTCAATTTCCGGTTAATTATTCACGATTTACGATTTACACAACATTCCTACATTCCTACATTCCTACATTCCTACATTCCTGCATTCCTAAGTTGAAACCTCCCCTTCAACCACCGAAAATACCAGAATCCCACGCCGCCGAGTACGATAAGCCCTATTGCAATCATCTGGGCCTGCGTAATTTGTACCTCAAAAATTTTATATGGTTTGTTGATCCTGATTTCTTCTATGAGAAACCGTTCTATTCCATTGAATATCAGATATATGGAAAATATGTAACCCGGAGTTTTAATACATTTTCTTATCGCCATCAGAATCCCGAAAATTACAAGGCCCATCAAGGTCTCATAGAATGGGGTGGGGTATACCGGGGAAGGAAGTACAAAACAGTGATCTCCTCCGCAACCCGCAATAGGAATTCCATCGTTGATTACATTATGCGGGTATGTAAAACTCCAAACCCAGTCAGGGAGGAAACTAAGCCATTCGGGCATGGGGTTGGGATTTACGATCCCCCAACATCCGTCACCTGAAAGTTGGCAGCCAATCCGACCTACAGCATAAGCCAGGATCAGTGCCGGGGCGATGGCATCTGCAATGTACGGAAGGCGGATCTTGTTTTTTTGGGTATACAACACGACGGCAATAGCCGCAATGATAAGTCCACCGTAAAATGACAGACCGGCAAACGAAAAAATTGTTCCCAGTGGATCTCTGATCAAATCGTCGATGTGCTCAATGGTATCAAAAATTTTAGACCCGATGATACCGAAGATGGCGGCTACCAACAGGATAGTACCAGTGAGCTGGTAGGGGTGAACCGTCACTTCTTCCCATATCGGTGGGTCCAGGCGCTCTTTTCGTTTTTTATAGTAGGTATAGCTGGAAATTCCTGCAGCGAGGAGTAGCCCACCTAAAAGGCTGCCATTCCAGGAGAGGAAATACTCCTGAGGATTGAGGCTGAAAGTGCTGTAGCTCAGGAGTAATCCAACCCCTTTCCACCCGAGGAGGAATCCAAAAATAGAGGAGGATAAAAGTTCCTGAGCTGTTGCAGGCCCTCCTTTCAAATTTTTTTTCTGCTGCGCTGGTATCAGCCCCTCTTTCTCTTTACGCTTCAACTCGAAGTAAAGAACGATCGCTCCTGCGATAAATGCCATTGCCACCATAAATCCGTAGCTCTGGATCGGAATGTTGAGGTTCGTACCAAATAGGTAATTTATTAAGTCGCTGATTCTTGGAAACATATGTGTAAGTTATGAATTACGAGTTATTTCACTATTTTACTATTTGGCTCCGCCGAACTTTGTTTTGCACCGGTTCACCATTTCACGTTGTAACACATATCCTCATCCAACTCCTCTAACCTCACGCATTTGATCTCGTTCACCCGTGTTGGATCGTAGAGAGTTTTTACTTTGATATAATTTTCTGTGAATCCATGCATCATGCCATTTTTATTATCCGATTCAAACAATACCATGGTTGTTTGCCCCTTGCAAGATTGATAGAAGTCCTTTTTTTTACTATCCGAAAGCTGGTGTAGTTGTTCACTACGGCTTTTCTTCACGGTATTGGGGATAGCCTCCGGTGATTGTGCGGCTAAGGTATTTTCTCTTTTGCTGTATGAGAATACATGCAAATAAGAGATCTGAAGTTGTTCCAGGAAAGCCAGTGTCTCCTTGAAATCTTGCCAGGTCTCACCCGGAAATCCCACAATCACATCTGCTGCAATACAGGCATATGGTAGTTCTTTCCGTATCTTTTCAACCCGGCTGGTATAGTGGGCTGTATTGTATTTCCGTTTCATGGCCCTGAGGGTCTTATCGCAACCCGACTGAAGAGGAATGTGGAAATGAGGCAGGAATTTCTCTGATGAAGCAACCAGGTCGATGATCTCATCATGAAGCAAATCGGGCTCAATGGAAGAGATCCTGATTCGTGGGATACTGATCTCATTCTCAAGCGCGTATAATAACTGGAAAAACGTCTCTTTGTTGTGTTTCCCGAAGTCACCAATATTTACTCCTGTTAATATGATCTCTTTAACTCCTGAATCCTTGATTTCACGAGCTTCGTGGAGTATATGGGCAATGGTGTCGCTACGGCTATTCCCCCGTGCAAGAGGGATTGTACAATAGGAACAGTGGTAGTCGCAGCCGTCCTGGATCTTCAGGAATGAGCGCGTACGGTCACCAACCGAGTAGGAGGGAATAAAGCTGGATACAAGATCATCAGATGCCGGATGCCGGAGACCGGATGCCGGATATACCTCCAAACCCTCTGAACTCCCCGCCCAACCCTCTGAAGGGGGCTTCCCTCTTCCTTCGTCCTTCGTCCTTCGTCCTTCTTCCTTCGCCCTTCGTCCCTCGATCTCCTCCAGCAGGTTAAATTTCCCCTGATGTCCGAGTACGATATCAACACCCTCCATTTTCGAGACTTCACCGGCTTTTAGTTCCGGGAAACAACCAATGACGGCAATTCTGGCATCCGGATTAAGGTTATGTGCCTGCCTGATGGCGGCCCGGCACTTCTTCTCTGCCATAGCAGTGACCACACAACTGCTGATGACGTAGATATCTGCCTTGTCGTGAAACCCATTGAGCTGGTAACCTTTATCTGCGAACTGTCGCGATAGGGTAGAGGCCTCAGCAAAATTTACTTTACATCCAAAGTGGCGAAAGGCAATAGTGGGTGGCTTCATAATGCAAAAGTACGGAAGATATTACTTTCTGAGGTATTGCTGAAGAATAATCCCACTGATAATGAAGCACAATCCGATTACTGTCGAAAGGAGGATCGTCTCCCCAACAGTATAACGGATGATGATCAATGAAATGAAGGGAGATAGGTAGATCAGGTTTGAGACTTTGGCGGTGTTACTTGAATAGTTTAGCGCTTTTAGCCAGAGGACGAATGTCAGTCCCATCTCGAAAATCCCAAGATAGGCTGAGCCGGCAATTCCCTGCCATGATGGGATCAAAAATTCACCCCGGATGAGATAAACGGCAAGGATGTAAACGAATCCGAAACAAAAGTTCAAAAAGAGTTTGCTGACATCCTGACGGGGATCTTTCATATTAAGGATCCAGTATAGAGCCCAGAAAAAAGCGCTTCCAACAGCCAGGACTACACCAAGCGGGCTGGAAAACGAAAGTCCCAGGATATCTCCGCGGGTTGAGATTATCAGCAGGCCGGTAAAACTTATCAGGATAGCTATCAGGCTCCAGGCGCTAATCCGTTGTTTGAGTAATGGGATGGAAAGCAGAACCAATACAATTGGCCAGATATAGTTGAGCGTTCCCGCTTCCTGGGCCTTAAGCAGGTTATAAGCAACCAGCAGGACCATATAGTAAAGGAACGGATTGAGCAATCCAAGAATCGCAGAATTGCCCCAGTCGCGAAGACGAAGTTTCTGCAGCAACTGAAGCTTCTGCTGGGAAACCAGGATACTAAACAAGACAATAACTGCAACCAGGTTCGCAAGCAGGAGTAGCTGGATGAAATCAATGTACCTGAGGGATAGTTTCATGGCAGAGCCAATAGTACTCCAGAAGAGCACGGCACTTAAGGCAAACAGGTAAGCTTTACGCTGGTTTTTCATCCGGGAGGCGAATGTACTCATTTCTAATCATAAAAAATTCCTACTTTTGCCACATATATAGAAAACTATTATGAAACTTGCGGTTGTTGCTCTAGGAGGGAATGCATTGTTGCAAAGTGGTCAGAAAGGTACCATTGATGAACAGGAAACCAATGCAAAAGAGACCTCCGAATGTCTTGTAAAACTACTGAAACGAGGGTATAATATCGTGATCACCCACGGAAATGGACCCCAGGTTGGAAATATTATGCTGGCTAACACTGCCGGTGAGAAAATGTTTGGAATTCCTGAGATGCCTCTTGATATCTGTGTAGCCTATTCACAGGGGTTTATTGGCTATATGATTGAGCAGCAATTGAAAAATGTGTTGGAAGCCCATGACATGGAGCGTGATATCATCACGATCACAACTCAGGTCCTGGTAAATAAAGATGATCCGGCGTTTGAAAGACCAACGAAACCCATTGGACCATATTATACCAAAGAGGATGCTGATCGGATAGCCAACGATACAGGTTCAATTTTTGCTGAAGATGCCCGAGAACGTGGATGGAGGAAAGTGGTTGCTTCACCCACTCCGCTGGTGATCATGAACAAGAAAACCATCGAACGGATCGCCAGGCAGGGGCAGATTGTCATCGCTGTTGGTGGAGGTGGGATTCCTGTTTTTTATATAGCGCCCAACAAGCTGCAGGGTATCGATGCAGTCATCGACAAGGATCTGGCATCGTCGCTACTGGCTTCACAGATCAATGCCGACAAGTTATTTATCCTTACAGATGTTCCAAAAGTTTGTATCAACTATAATACTCCAGAACAGAAGAGCCTTGATCGGATGACGATCGCAGAAGCTAAACGGTATCTGGAAGAGGGACAGTTCCCAGAAGGAAGTATGGGTCCCAAAATCAGGGCAGCGATTCATTTCGTGGAACGTTCGGGGAAAGATACGATCATCACAAAAACCACCATGCTGGGAATTGACAACGGAGGTACCAGGGTCACACTGATTTAGCAAACACCATTTTCTCTACTTCTATCCCATCAATCTTCTTTAGTTCATCCATCAGTTTTACAAATTCTGAGGGATCACCAGAGAGTTCCAGGAGGATCAATCCCTGGGCTGAAGACCCTGAACCCTCATCTTCATTGATTCCCAGCCTGGTTTTGATAGAACAGCCAAATTTGGTCAGTATATGTTGCACCCTGGTTGAATCATGTTCTCTGTTCGTGACTCGAATCCCTAATATCCATTTTTCATTCATGGTAAAGAAAATTACTGGTTAAATAGTTTCCGGATTGGGGTAACCGGGAAATTAATAGTAAAAGCTGTTCCCTCCGTGCTTTCCAAATGAATCCCTCCATTAAGCTGTTCTACCAATAACCTGACAATGAACATCCCTAATGTTTTTTGATCGTCTAGTTGAAAGTCTTTCTGCAACCCTATCCCATTATCAGATATAGTTAGAAAAATCTCCCCATTTGCTTGGCTTAACCTTACTTTAATGGTTCCGCCTTGATTTTCGGGAAAAGCATATTTGATTGAATTTGTCAGCAGTTCGTTGGTTATCAGACCAATAGGAAGGGCTGTTTCAATTGAGACATCCAACGGTTCAAAGTCAGTTTCCAGGTTCGTTCGATGTGAAGAATAGGAGCTCAAGACAATTGTTGTCAATGATTTTAGGTATTCATGGAGCCTTATTCTGTCAAGGTCATCCGATCGGTAGAGATGTTCGTGGATAAGTGCCATCGACCGGATCCGCATTTCGATATCGGATATTACGCGTTTAAGATTCGGATCATCAACCTGCCTCATCTGCATGTTTAACATGCTGATGACGATAGCCATGTTGTTCTTCACCCGGTGGTGGATCTCCTTTAGCATGATCAGTTTCTGTTCAGACGCCTGCTTGAGCTCCTCTTCAATTTTCGTTTTTTCGTTGAATTCGACTAACAAACGCTTATATTGAGCATCCAGCGCTTTCTGGTGAAGGAAGTTCTTCTTATTTAGATTCTGGAATGTATAGGCAATGAAGAAGCCAAGGATAGCCGTCCCAATGATGAAAAAGAGGTTGTTCAAGGCCAGGATAAAATTGTCCTGGAACGAATGGTTCAGTATATTAGCCAGGATATAGGCCGCGAGTTGAAGTAGTCCCAGTGACACAAGTATTGGAAGACGGAGCCGATGGAATGTATAGAGTCCAATGGTCACCAGCATCACCCATGCGTAATAATACTGGTAGCCCCACTCCCTGGTATTGGATAATATTCCGACAAAGAAAATGACGATACAGAGCAATGTATTGGAAATGATAAAGATGGTTGACAACCAGGGACGGCATCTGCGGACAAATAATACTAGAATAGAGACAATGAAAAAGGGAATCATGACTCCGAATCTCATGAAATAATGAAGTTCTGCTACATCTGGAAGAATCAGCTCATTGACTGCCGCAAACGCCAGGAATAGCATTAGATTCACAATCAATCCCCATTTCATAATTGGGATGGATGAATAGAGGTAATAGTCAAGGAACTCTTTGTTGAGTATTTTTCTATCCTTCTTGTCCATCTTGTTGCAGGCTAGAGGTTAAAAACCATCTTTTGCATTTCAATGCCTCTGATTTCATTGAGATCCGCCTCGAGGCGATCACACTCTCCCTGTGTTCCTGATAATTGCAGAATAATGACACCGACTCGGCTACAAACATCTTCAGAAACTTCATGAAATCCCAGACGGGACCGGATCAAGTGAGCGTTTCTGGTAAGGACTTCCTGTGTACGACCCGACTCTTTGATACGATCTCTGATCAGGAGCCCAAGAACTCTGATTTCTTCAGTCATGTTTAAAAATATATATCTCGTTTTCCTTCTTTGATTTGATCGAGTTTGTCTTTGAGCAGGACTTTGAACTTGTCCTCTGGTATCTCGCTCAATTTCTCACGAATCAGTTTATATCCCTTCTCTTTCGTTTCAACAGGAGCGTAATCTTCCAGGTACTCTGCCATCGTCATCAGAGCATTGGGCTGACAGTAGCGTTTGATGAATCCGGGTACCGAAAACTCCATAAAGTGTTCGCCTGTGCGGCCAAGTCTGTAGCAGGCGGTACAGAAAGAGGGAATGAAACCGTGGTCAATGAGTTCCACCATGATCTCATCAAGGGATCTGCTGTCGTTAATCTGGAACTGCTCGAAGTCGATATCCTGAAGTTCTCCTTTTTTCTTCTTAGCATATCCTCCCATTTCGATATTTGTACCTCCATCAATCTGAGAAACACCATATTGCATAATTTCGTCCCGAATAAAAGCAGGTTCACGAGCTGTGAGAATCAGTCCAGTATACGGAACTGCCAGACGTAGAATAGCAACCAAACGCGTAAATTCTTCATCGCTGACAAGATGCGACTTGTCGATTTTAAGTTCAGAAGCGTATTGGAGTCTGGGAAACGAAATCGTATGGGGGCCAACCTGGTATACAGCTTCAAAATGATTGGTATGTCTCAACAGCCCGAGAACTTCAAACCGCCAGTCGTACAATCCGAAAAGCGCTCCGATACCGACATCATCAATCCCTGCTTCCTGAGCTCGGTCGAGAGCGGTCAGTCGCCAGTTATAATCCTGTTTAATTCCACCCAGATGAACTTTTTTGTAAGTCTCTTCATGATACGTTTCCTGGAAAATCTGATATGTTCCGATACCTGCATCCTTGACGATCCGGAAACCATCAATATCCATGGGAGCTGCGTTGATGTTGACCCTTCTGATTTCACCCCGGCCCGATTTAACGGAGTAGACGGTTTGAACTGTGTCAGCGATAAACCGGGCATCATATTTTGGGTGTTCGCCATAGACCAGTATCAGCCGTTTTTGTCCAACATCTTCGAGAGCTCTGACCTGTTCTATCAACTCTTCCCGGGTGAGTGTAACTCGTTTAACGACTAGGTTATCTGACTTAAATCCGCAGTAAGCACAATTGTTGACACAGAGGTTACCAATGTATAAAGGTGCGAAAAGGACGATGCGCTGACCATAAACTTTTTCTTTTAACTGCCGGGCCCCCTCCTTGATTTCGGCAATCAACTCCGGATCGCTGGCATTAATCAGCACAGCAGTCTCTTTCATGGTGAGGCGCTGTTTATCCATGCTTTTGGCGATCACATCCCTGACATGCTGTGGTTCTGAGGTGGTTTGAGTGATCAGATCCAGTATCTCTACAGGGTCGATAAAAGGCTTCATGCGTTGATCCTTGACGGATAGGATTTCGGGGCGGAATATCATTGCAGGAGGTTTCTGGTAATACCTGCAAAAATACAAAATATATGGGTGTTATAGCCGGAGTCGTTTGCGATTCAGCTCTGAGATATAAACCCCGCCAATGACAATGATCATGCCGATGATCTTTTGAATTGTAAACCTCTCATCAAGAATTAGAAACGCGAATATTGCTGTGAAAACGGGGATCAGATTGGAGAAGATGTTGGCTTTGCTCACACCCAGGATCTTGACAGCGTGGGCAAATAAGACAAAGGATAACGAAGAGGCAAGGATAGCGAGAAATAGAAAAGAGGAGATGATCTCCCGGGTTGGAATGACAGTGAATGCCTGCTGTGCTTCAAAAAAAACGAATAGTGGGAGGAACAGGAAAACACCGATGAGGTTCTGTATTGCAACGATAAAAAGAGGTGAATACGTTTCCGCCAGTTTCTTGAGCATGATTGAATACATCAGGGCTGAAAATACTGCACCGGCCAAACAAAAAATACCGATGCCCGATACTTCAAGCTGGAGCCCCTTTGAAAGAAGCATGATGGTGATTCCACAAAAAGAGAGGGCAATTCCAATGAGGTTGAACCAGCGTAGTTTTTCCCGAAATGCTAAGTAACCTGCCAGGGGTGAAAATACTGGGATGGTAGCAATGATCACGGCTGTGATCGTGCTTGTTGAAAACTTCAGTCCATAATTCTCTCCCAGGAAATAGAAAAAGGGGTTGAAGAGAGCACTCAAAAGAAACCATTTAACATCTTTTCGGAGAATACGATTCCTTTTCCGGAAGATAAGGATTATCGCAAATAAAAAGATCGATGAAAGAACCAGTCTAATGAAGATAATGGTGATGGGCTGGTAAGACTTCAGGAGAATAGTGGACCAAATGAAAGACATGCCCCAGAATAACATAGCTGCCAGGGCATAAAAGTAAATGGGTAATGGGAGTTTTTTCAAGACGCGAAATTACATTTTTTAAATACTTTTATAAAAAAGTTGTAACAACGAAAATAGGATCAAGTCATTTGACTAAAATCTTGCCAGTTGGAGCATAACCTGAAATACATTCACCAGGATCTGATTGAAGCCTGCAAACTGGGGGACCGCAATGCACAGTTTAAGATTTACAAGCTATACTACAAAGCGATGTTTAATACCAGCCTGAGAATACTGAATAATACAGCAGAAGCGGAAGACAACATGCAGGAGTCATTTCTGGATGCCTTTCGCAAGATTGATCATTATTCCGGCGACGGTACATTCGGCTCCTGGTTAAAACGGATCGTTGTCAATAATGCCCTGGATGCACTTCGTAAGAGGCGTGAGCTGATCTCTATTGATGATGCCGGCATCGACTTTCCTGATGAGGAGGATCAGGCTTCTGAAGAAGAGATTCAGCTTCAGGTGGAGGAAATAAAGGCGGCTATAAACCAATTGCCGGAAGAATATCGCATCATTCTTTCTCTGTACCTGCTGGAGGGTTACGATCATGAAGAGATCAGTGAAATTCTGAAAATCTCATACAACAATAGCCGTACACGATTCTCAAGAGCTCGCCAGAGGCTGCTACAGATTATCAGCAAGAACAGATTAACTAAAGAGATTAACTATAATTAACCATGAACAACCTCGATAAATTTATAAAAGACCATGCTGAAAAGTTTAACGACCAGGATCCGGCTGAAGGCCATTTCGATCGGTTTGAACAACGGTTGGAGAAGCTTCATGCATCAGGTATCAAACCAGCTCCCATTCGTCTCTGGATGAAAATTGCTGCCGGGATTGTTATCCTGATGACTGCCGGACTAACCATATTCGAGCTTGCAACTCATGATTTTTCGAATCGAACCAACCTGCAGCAGGCTACGCTGGGACTTCCCGACGACTTGATTGAAGTGCTTGATATCTATGAACGCCGGACTGATCAGCAAATGTCAGAATTGAGCCAGTTAGCTCAAAATTGCCCAAATGGCTCCAATCTGGTCAAAACCACTCAGAAAGAGGTGGACCAACTTAACCGGAACATGGATGACCTGGTATATGCATTGAAGGAAAACCCTTCAGACGAGCGTGTTCAGAATGCGATGATCCAGAATTGCAAAGCTAAAGAATCTCTCCTGAGTGATGTGATCCTACAGAAAAAAATGAAGAAATGCAACGAAACAATAAACCGATGAAAAGCCTGAGATATATTATTCTTTTGCTGATCGTTCTCCCGGCTACTCCTTCTATTACCAATGCTGCAGAAAAGAAGGGTATTAAGAAAGTAATCAAAAAAGAGTTTCCTGTTCAACGGGACGCAAAACTAAAACTAAATAACAGGTTTGGAGATATAACATGTAGCATCTGGGATAGGGATGAGATCTCTGTGGAAGTCACTATTTCTGTTGATACCAAATCAGAGCAGACCGCCGAAAAGATATTTTCCAAAGTCGATATTTTTTCAAGTGGATCGGAATCCGAGGTTGAAGTGGTGACAAAGCTGGCTAAAAATTTGAGCTCTAATGGCCATTTCAGTATCGATTATCAGGTGCTGATGCCTGCAGTTGTCTCTCTTGACCTGATCAATAAATTCGGAGATGTCATGATTAAAGAGCTGAATGCCAAAAGTGCCATTCGGGTAGAATATGGGAAAGCATCGCTGGGGAAACTCAATCATGGCGATAATCTCCTTGAGGTGGGATTTGGCAGTGCTTCCGTTGGATCCATGAAAGGAGCTGTAGTGATGATTCAGTTCTCGAGGATGCGACTGGACTATGCCGGCAGCCTGAAGATCAACTCCAAGTACTCTGATATTGAGGCTGGAGAGGTCATCATGATGGAGGGAACTTTTGAAGGAGGAACGATTGACCTGGACCACGCATCTGTTCTTACACTGAAAACCAGGTTCTCGAGTTTTACAATCGGGTCAGTGAAACAGAAGATCAACCTCGACACCGAATTTGGGAGCTTCAAGGTTGAAACGGTTACTCCGGATTTTAAATCGCTTGTGATAGAGAACCAGCACGGCAGCGTAGAAATAGGTATGCCCATGGAGATGAGTTATACTCTTGATGCTGAATCACATTTCGGATCCATCAAATTCCCTAAAGCAAATGCTTCATTCTCGGTGTTAAATGTTTCAGGACAAGATGAACTATACAAGGGAACCGTTGGAACCATACCAACTGCAAATGTGAAAATCAGAAATGAATTTGGCAGTATTAAATTGTAACCCTAAATACTTAAATCATGAAAACAATGAATCAAATCAAAACAATCCTAATTATCTTTCTTTTTTCAGGAATGTCGGCAGCCATAGCTACGCCTGCAACCAATTTCCATAAAAATGAAAGTATAGAAAAAGAGACACGCAATGTTGGCTCCTTTACCAGCATTAAAGTAGGTGGAGCTTTCGAAGTCTTCATTAAACAAACCGGCACACCCGGTGTTGAAGTGGAAGCGGATACCGATGTGCTTCCTTATATTGTGACAGAAGTGATTGGCGGTACCCTGAAAATCAGTATGAAGAAAGCCCCTCCAAAACTCTGGAACGACGTCCACACACTGAACGTGTATATTACAGTTGCTGACCTGAATGCGCTTTCTCTTAGCGGGGCTGTTGAAATCACCACAAAAAACGCTATTAAAGGCGAAAAGCTGGAGATTGAAATCAGCGGTGCTGTTGAAGCTGATCTGAATCTGCAATACCAGAAGCTCAGCATGGATATCAGTGGAGCCAGCGAGATCAAGTTGATTGGTCAGGTCCAGGAGGTTAACATTGAAGCTTCCGGCGCCTCAGAACTGGATGCTTTCGGCCTGGAAGTGGAAGACCTTTCTCTTTTTGCCAGTGGAGCAACGGAAGCTGATGTAAACGCTTCCGGCCAATTGAAAATTTCGGCGTCAGGGGCTTGTGATGTTCGTTACAAAGGAGGTGCCAGTGTGAATGCCCACACATCAGGTGCCTGCAGTGTGAAAGGGGTTAACTAAGGCTTATTCTTCACCAATCATCTGTAAAAATTCTTCTTCTGAAAGGAGCGGGATCCGAAGCGATTCCGCTTTTTTCTTTTTTTCTGGCCCCATGTTGTCTCCAGCAAGAATAAATGAGGTTCTCGATGAGATTGATCCGGTATTTTTACCGCTGTGCGCTTCCACCATCTGCTTCAGTGCATCTCTTGAGTAACGATCAAAGAGCCCGCTGACGACAATGGATTTTCCCTCCAGTTCCGTCCCTTTAAAATTTTCCGTATTGGGATCGATTGAAAAATTAAGTCCGTCTTCCTTCAACCTGAGAATGAGTTCCAGATTCTCTGATTGTCTGAAAAACGCAGTTACGCTTTCGGCAATTTTATCTCCAATTTCCTCCACATCCGTCAACGCTTCAAGGCTGGCATCCATGAGTGCTTCAATGGAATGAAAGTGGAGTGCCAGATTGCGGGCCACTGTTTCCCCAACGAAACGGATTCCAAGTGCATATAAAACATGATCGAAGCTGGCAGATCGTGAGCGATTGATTCCATTGAGGATATTTGCCACGCTTTTCTCCTTGAAGCTCATCTTCCTCTTTTTTCCCGAAGCCGGATCCAGGTATGTCTTTTCAAGTCCCAAGAGATCCTCTTGCTTTAGGTCGTATAGATCTGCAACATTTCTGACAAGCCCATGGTCATATAATATCTCGATCTTACCTTCACCGAGTGTATCGATATTCATGGCTTTCCGACTGATAAAATGTTCAAGCCTGCCTTTGATCTGGGGTGGACATCCCCCTCTGTTTGGACAATACCATGCCGATTCACCTTCGCTGCGGATAAGCGCTGTTTGGCATTCGGGGCAAACCCTTGGAAACGTCACAGTACTTGCTTCATTAGGCCTTTGGTCCAGCCTGACTCCGGTGATCTTGGGGATGATCTCACCGCCTTTTTCCACATAAACGGTGTCCCCGATTCTCACATCGAGGGCTGATATGATATCGGCATTATGTAAGGATGCCCTTTTTACTACCGTGCCAGCCAGCTGAACTGGTTTCAGGTTTGCTACCGGCGTAACAGCTCCGGTTCTGCCTACCTGGAAATCGACCGAAATGAGATATGTCTCTGCCTGTTCTGCTTTAAACTTGTAAGCGATGGCCCAGCGTGGAGATTTCGCCGTGTTTCCAAGCATCTCCTGCTGCCTGAGATGATTAACCTTGATAACAACCCCGTCGATATTAAAAGGAAGCCCTTTTCTCACCTGGTCAATCTCCCGGATGTATTCGAAGATCTCATGAATTGTGGAACATTTGGCGACGTAATCGGAAATATTGAAGCCCCAGCTGCGGGCTGCCTGGAGGCTTTCATAATGTGTTGCAAACGGGAGGTTGGATCCTGGCATGTAATAGAGGAAACAGTCGAGGCGACGCTTAGCAACTTCTCCTGAATCCTGCATCTTCAGGCTTCCTGATGCGGCATTTCTAGGATTGGCAAACGGCTCTTCACCCTCTTCTGACCGCATTTTATTTAACCGGCTGAAGCTGGCATGAGGCATAAAGACCTCACCCCGGATCTCAAAGAAATCCGGGAAACTCTTTCCTCTAAGGTGTAATGGTATGTTGTGGATAGTTCGTACATTAATCGTCACATCGTCGCCCTGTGTGCCGTCTCCTCTGGTAACCGCCTGAATTAAAAAGCCTCGCTGGTAGGTCAGACCAATAGCTACGCCATCGAATTTCATTTCGCAGACATATTCCACCTCTTCCCCAATCAGCTTATGAATACGCGTTTCCCACTCTTCCACCTCCTCAACAGAGTAAGTGTTGCTGAGAGAGAGCATGGGATACTGATGGTTGACCTGTTGAAACTCTCGGGTGACATCTCCACCTACACGTTGAGTTGGTGAGTTAGGGGATATTAGTTCAGGAAACGCATGTTCAAGGGCTTCCAGCTTTTTCAGAAGGAGGTCGAATTCCAGATCGCTGATCTCGGGATTCGACAACGTGTAATAGGCATGATTATGGCGGTTGATCTCTTCAGTCAACTCCCCGACCACTCTTTTTGCCTCCGCCTGATGCATGCTTAGAATGTTCCAATCCACTCCCAATAGTAGGTTCCAATCTCTACAGGATTGATACACATGACAGGGATCTGTGCATCGTTGAACATCAGGCGTTCATCCCATCCTGAGAGGCTGAAGCCCGGTAGATCGATGTTAGGCCTTGTCATGATCATGATCATGTTTGCATTGTTAGTGACGGCATAGGAGAGAACCTGATCGGCATAATCCGTTGTTTTCCCTGCAATATTCACAGAGTATTCCAGCTTAGATTCATCGAAGATGTCTGTGATTTGCCGCGTAATTATATCAAGCCGGTTATTCATTACCGGATCCTTTTCCAGACTCTGGAAGATGATCACTTTTGCATCGAATAGTTTGGCCATCAGTTTTGCCCATTGCACCTTTTGCCTTGGCTCAACGTCGTTGCTAACCGGGAAGACAATCTCTTTGTACCCATCACCAAAACTCTTCTTCTGAACAACGATTACCGGAACAGGAGATTCCAGGACCACCTTGAGGGCAAAACTTCCGAAGAGATGCTGTAACCCTTTTTTACCATGGGTTCCCAGTACCATCATGTTTGCTTTGATGTTGATGGCGACCTCATTGATAACCGAAAAGATACTTCCCTCTACATGCATTGTATCTATTTGCACTCCGGATCCGGTTTCATATCTCTTCTTGTAATCTGTCAGCTTTTTTTCAATGTATGAAATGTCCATGTCTTCCTTTTTGAGTTTGGATTTTGTCTCTCTGTTAATGACATGGAGAATGGTAACCTTATATTTCAGCGAGCGGGCAAGTTCTACGCCATGGTTCACGGCGTTGTCACAAACCTCGGAGAAATCGGTTGGGATCAACACAATGTTGTTGAATTTTGTTTCGTTTTTTGCTTCCATATATAAAATATAGTTTGTTTGGTTATGCCTTTTTTGAGTTCGTTAATGCCTTGATTGACTCCAGATTTTTTATTTTTCCAACATTTCTTAATTTTCTAGCAGTGTCCGACAAGTAGTTGTGGTTTTGCAGAAACTCCTCCTGCAGCAAGAACCAATCGGAGAGGGAATAGTTTTTTATCCCATTGAGTTGCCATTCAAGTTTGAGTTGGAATGAGTTTATGAAATAGTCATCTCTGCCCAAATAATCCAGGTCAGCATCGCACAGGATTTTCCCAAGAGTGGAAGAGGCCGACTGGGGTAACCGTGTGTTGAGAATCAAGTCACAGATTATCTCTATCTGATCTGCCGTGTAGTCAAACTGTTTTAGAAAATCAGCAGCCATCCGGGCAGAACTCTCTTCATGATTCTTGTATCCGGTTAACATTCCTGCATCATGGTATAGTGCTGCTGTTTCAACCAACCGCTGATCCTCCTCAGTCAGTTCTTCAAGGTTCGACAACTCTGATGTGACTCTGTATACATCAACCGTATGTAGGTATGAGTGATAAACCAGCCATTGATCCAACTCATGTTCAAGCCGGTGCAGAATGTAATCACGTGCAGCTGGAAAATTCATTCCTACAATTTTTCGTAAAAGTACAAAATTAGCGAATAACGATTAGCAATTAGGGAAGAGGGACGTGAGACGTGAGATGTGAGACGTGAGACGTAAGATGTGAGACGTGAGACGTGAGATGTGAGACGTGAGATGTGAGACGTGAGACGTGAGACGTGAGATGTGAGATGTGAGATGTGAGATGTGAAGAGGATCGTGTACTGCCCACTGTCAACTGCTGTTAGCAGTGTTTCAAAAGATGGATTGATTCAGTGGGATCGGGGGATCCGAAGACAGTATTTCCGGCGACAAGGATATCTACGCCGGCATCAACGAGTGAGCGGGCATTTTCCAGTGTGACACCTCCGTCAACTTCGATCAGGGCATCGGACCCGTGATCCAGAATCAGTGTTTTCAACTCCCGGCTTTTACGATAGGTCTGTTCAATGAACTTTTGGCCTCCAAATCCAGGATTGACAGACATCAGTAGGATCAGATCGACCTCGTTTATAATCTCCTTAAGTAGCAGAACCGGGGTATGTGGGTTGAGAGAAACCCCGGCTTTGGCCCCGGTTTGTTTGATTGCCTGGATTGTACGGTGCAAATGTGTACAGGCTTCGTAATGAACTGTGATGATAGAGGCCCCCGATTCCCTGAACTTTTCCAAATACCTGTCAGGGTCAACAATCATCAGATGGACGTCCATCGGTTTCTCGGTTACTTTTTTAACCCTGTTTAAGACAGGAAACCCGAATGAAATATTGGGGACAAAAATACCGTCCATGATATCCAGATGAAGCCAGTCAGCTTCACTCTGATTCACCATAGCAATATCTTCCTCAAGTCTGAGAAAGTTGGCTGATAATAAGGAAGGAGCTATTAGGTGTGCCATTACAAATTAAGGAATTGTCGCTTGTAGGTTTTGGGTTTTGGGTTGCTGGTTACTGGTTGCTGGTTACTGGTTACTGGTTACTGGTTACTGGTTTTGGAATAAAGCCCGTGGTCTCACGTCTCACGTCTCACATCTTACGTCCCTATCCCAGGTAGGTCTTAAGAATCTTGCTCCTGCTGGTATGTTTCAGCCGGCGGATGGCTTTTTCTTTGATCTGGCGGACACGTTCCCTTGTAAGGTCAAATTTTTCACCGATCTCTTCGAGAGTCATCGGGTGGCTTCCGTTCAATCCGAAATAGAGTCTGATTACATCGGCTTCACGCTGCGTGAGCGTAGACACTGCCCGTTCGATTTCACGCTTCAGGGATTCATATAGTAGCCCATTCTCAGGGGTTGAATTTTCTTCTCCTCTCAAGACATCATACATTGTATTATCTTCATCCTGAACAAGTGGGGCATCCATGGAGACGTGCCGTCCGGCATTCTTCATCGACTCTTTTACTTCGTTCTCTGAGATCTCAAGAAGTTTGGCAATCTCTTCAATATTTGGTTCCCGTTCGTATAGTTGCTCAAGCTGAGCATAGGCTTTATTTATCTTGTTAATCGATCCGATTTTATTCAGTGGCAGGCGAACGATCCGGGATTGTTCGGCCAGTGCTTGAAGAATCGATTGGCGGATCCACCATACGGCATAAGAGATGAACTTGAAGCCCCTGGTTTCATCAAAACGCTGAGCGGCTTTGATGAGCCCGAGGTTACCTTCATTGATGAGATCCGGCAGGCTAAGTCCCTGGTTTTGATATTGTTTTGAGACGGAAACCACGAAACGCAGGTTGGCTTTGGTGAGTTTCTCCAGTGCTGTATGGTCTCCCTGTTTGATTCGCTGCGCCAGGGTTACCTCCTCGTCGGCAGTGATCAGCTCAACCTTGCCAATCTCCTGCAGATATTTATCCAGAGATGCTGTCTCACGGTTTGTGACCTGTTTAATGATTTTTAGTTGTCTCATCCGGATCTCTTTTATTTCAAAACAATAATGAAGTATCGGTCTCCTTGTTTACGGAAAACAGGAGGTTGGGGTTTCAACGACCCTTAAAATTTTTTCGGTCGCTGATCCTGATAATTCTCCGGTTTTTCAAGAAGCACCTTCCTTGAAAGTTTCAGCTTCCCGGTCTTGGGGTCAACATCAATCAATTTCACTTCCACTTCGTCGCCAACTTTCAGGGCATCTTCTACTTTATCTAAGCGTCTCCATTCAATTTCGGAGATGTGTAACAGTCCGTCCTGTCCGGGTAGGACCTCGATAAAAGCGCCGAAAGTGGTTATATTCTTCACTTTTCCTTTATAAATCTCGCCTACTTCAGGAACGGCACAGATCCGTTTTATCTTTTCAACAACGGCATCTTTAGCCTCAACATTACTGGCAACAATATCGATGACGCCAAAATCCCCAACCTCTTCGATGACGATGGTAGTGCCAGTCTCTCGCTGCATCTCCTGAATCACCTTCCCTCCTGGTCCAATGACGGCACCAATAAACTCCTTAGGAATTTTTATCTGGGTGATTCTCGGAACGAATGATTTGAAATCGGCTCTGGGCTCGGAGATGGACTTCATCATCTCGCCCATAATGTGCAGCCTTCCGGCTTTGGCCTGTTCGAGTGCTTGTTCCAGGATTTCATAAGGCATCCCGTCAACTTTGATGTCCATCTGGCAAGCGGTGATACCATCACGTGTGCCACAAACCTTAAAGTCCATATCCCCGAGGTGGTCTTCGTCACCAAGAATGTCTGACAGTACGGCGTATCGTTTGGTCCCAGTGTCAGAGATCAAGCCCATGGCGATGCCTGAAACCGGCTTTTTAATTTTTACCCCAGCATCCATCAGAGCCAGTGTCCCGGCACAAACGGTAGCCATGGACGAAGATCCATTCGATTCGAGGATATCTGATACGATACGTGTGGTGTAATGGTTGTCTTCTGAATTGGGAAGGATAAATTTGAGCGCGCGTAATGCCAGGTTCCCATGCCCAACTTCACGGCGGCTTGTCCCCCGAAGCATCTTAACCTCACCCGTTGAAAAGGGAGGGAAGTTGTAATGTAGCATGAAATTTGACCTTCCTTCGATTATAGCTCCATCGATGATTTGTTCATCCAGTTTGGTTCCGAGTGTGACAGTGGTCAGTGACTGGGTCTCTCCACGGGTGAAGATGGCGGATCCATGAGCGGCTGGGAGGTAGTCAACTTCTATCCAGATAGGACGAATTTCGTCAAGCTTCCGTCCGTCAATCCTGATCTTCGAATCGAGGGTTGCATTCCGGATAGCTTCGCGTTCAATGTCGTGGTAGTACCTGGAGATCATCATCTTCTTAGCTTCCTTTTCTTCATCACTCAACGATTCAACAAACGTTGTTTTGATGGAGTCCAGAATTGTCTTTCTCTCCTTCTTATTGGCAATCCCTTTGACGGCCATGTCATAGATTTTCTTGTAGGTGGCATTGTGCATAGACTCTTTGAAATCCAGGTCGTTCGTTTCGTGGCAATACTCCCGTTTGGTCCTGGATTTCTCAACCATCTCAGCGAATTCAATCTGAGCCTGACATTGAATTTTGATGATTTCGTGAGCGAACTTTATGGCTTCTACCATGTCTTTTTCGCTTATCTCTTTCATCTCACCTTCCACCATCATGATGTTCTCCCTGGAGGCGCCAACCATGATATCAAGGTCTGAATCCACCAGTGAAGAGGCTTCAGGATTGGCGATAAATTTGCCGTTTACTCTGCCAACTTTCACTTCTGAAATGGGTCCGTTAAAAGGAATATCGCTGATAGAAATGGCTGCAGAAGCTGCCAGACAGGCAAGCGCATCGGGTAAAATATTTTTATCAGCTGAGATCAGGGTGATCATAACCTGTACATCGGCATGGTAATCATCCGGGAATAGAGGACGTAATGCCCTGTCAACTAGCCGGGATGTAAGAACTTCGCTATCGGATGGACGTGCTTCCCGTTTAAAGAATCCACCAGGAAATCGTCCTGCAGAGGCGTATTTTTCGCGGTAATCAACACTGAGTGGCATGTAGTCTACGTTTTCACCGGCTTCAGTTTTGGCAACAACAGTGGCAAGCAACATGGTGTCGCCCATTTTTACTACAACAGCTCCGTCGGCCTGACGGGCAAGACGGCCAGTTTCCATGGTGATCTCGCGACCATCCGGAAATTGGATTTTTTTAATAATTCCATTCATATCTTTTGTGTCTGTAATGTTTCTTGAATTGCAACTGATAGATGCTAAAAAAGGCAATCCGGGAATTGCCTCTTTCAGTTCAGTCAGAAGGATAATTTATTTTCTAAGTTTTAGTTTCTTGATGATTGTACGGTAGCGTTCAATATCTTTCTTCTTTAAATAATCCAGCAGGGAGCGACGCTTTCCAACCATCAGAACCAATGATCTCTCTGTGACAAGATCTTTTTTGTTTCTTTTCAGGTGCTCGGTGAGGTGCTGGATCTTCATGGTGAATAGGGCAACCTGTGCTTCGGTTGAGCCTGTGTCAAATTCTGATTTTCCGTACTCTTTAAATGTTGTTTTCTTAACTTCAGGAGCAAAATTCATTGTGCGATAATTGTTTAAAATGGGCTGCAAAAGTAATATTTTTCTTTCAGAACCGCAAATAATTTTTAATCTTCTATCTTTACATTTATTTTCATGGGATATGACTCAGGATATTCACAGAAACCTAGAGAACCAGCGGGTTTTTTTCAATTCGTTCCAGACACGGGATATCGACTTCAGGATTGACCAGCTCAAAACTCTAAAGAAAGCAATTCTTGCCTATGAAGAGACTATCTATCAGGCTCTTTGGCAAGACCTTCATAAATCACGTTTCGAGACCTATGTGACTGAATTAGGCATGGTACTGAAAGAGATTGCCCTGCATATTCGAAAACTACGACAATGGTCTCGCCCCGAGCGTGTTCCAACAAATCAGTTGCTTCATTTTTGGTCATCCAGCCGGATCCTTAAGGAGCCTTATGGGCTTGCATTGATCATTGCGCCATGGAACTACCCGTTTTTGCTTTTATTTGGTCCGCTTATTGGAGCCATCTCAGCAGGAAATTGTGTTGTATTGAAGCCTTCTGAGCAAGTCCCTCATACATCTGATGCTATCAGGAAGATGATCACTGAATTCTTTCCGGATTCGTACATCTCGGTATACCAGGGGGATGCTGATGTAAGTCGGGCGCTGCTTGCTGAAAAGTGGGATTATATCTTTTTTACCGGAAGCCTGGAGGTGGGAAAGTTCGTTATGGAAGCTGCTTCCCGGAATTTGACACCTGTCACGCTGGAGCTTGGAGGGAAGAATCCATGCATAGTTGATGCGGATGCGAACGTGAAACAAGCTGCCGCGCGTATTGCCTGGGGGAAATTCATAAATGCCGGGCAAACCTGTATTGCTCCCGATTACCTGTTTGTTCACAAGCAGGTAAAGCGTGAATTCCTGAAATTACTGGAGAAAAATATCCGAAAGTATTACGGAGATAATGCAAGAGATAGTATCGATTATGTGAGAATTGTCAGTATTCCTAAAACAGAGAGGCTGGCCGATTTTCTTAAAGGGATGACGACCCATTACGGAGGAGATGTGAATTTTGCTGAGCGCTATATCTCACCAACCATCCTCATTGATGTTAACTTTGATGACCCAATCATGAAGGAAGAGATCTTTGGCCCCCTTTTGCCGGTGATGGAGTTTGAATCCCTTTCGGAGGTGATTGGGTTTGTGAATGAACAACCAAAACCACTGGCATTATACTATTTTTCTCGGGATAAGAAAAAACAGGCGCTGGTTCTTGGGAAAACTTCATCAGGAGGCGTATCCATCAACGATGTCGTCGTGCATTTCGCCTCCGATTCCATGCCTTTCGGTGGTGTCGGAAACAGTGGCATGGGAAGTTATCATGGAAAATACAGTTTTGAGATCTTCTCACACCGGCGTTCCGTACTGAAAAAGGCAACCTGGATCGACATCCCATTGAGGTATCCTCCGTATAGAAATAAACTGGCATTCGTAAAGTGGTTGTTGAGATAACGTGAAAAATTCTGATTATGGAAAAAGAGACATTTAAAGAGGAATTCAAGGTAAAAGGTGAAGAGTTGATCAGCAAGATCAAAGAGCTCATTCATGAAGGTAATGTCAGGCGTATCATCATCAAGGATGAAGAGGGCAAAACCTTCCTGGAGATTCCTATTACGATTGGTATTATCGGCGCTTTGGTTGCGCCAATCCTTGCTGCGGTAGGAGCTATTGCAGTCATGGCAGCAAAATTTACGGTGGAAGTGGTTCGCACAGAGGAGAAGGAGAAAGAGTAAAGATGTGGGAGGTGAGACGTGGGACGTGGGACGTAAGGCATATGAGGGTATGAGGGTCGAGGTGACAGGGTCGAGGGTCGAAGCAAATTCCGAATAGAGTGTTCAAGAATGCTTCGCATGTGGCTCCACCGAGCTCCGCTTCGCTCCGGTTCGGATGTCGATTTACGAATCGAAAATTTATTCGAAAATCTGAGCCACAATAAATTGCGGCTGTACATTCATGAATATCCCGTAACCAGAATCTAGGATCCAGCATCCAGAAAAAGCTGAAGTGCCATCTCAGCCTGGAGATGCAGCATCTTTAGTCCAGATTGCACCCTGGCGCCCTTCTCTCTGCCGTATTTTATAAATAGAGTCTCTTCCGGGTTATAAACAAGGTCGTAGAGAAAGTGACGGGGAGTGATCAGATGGTAGGGAAGGGGAGGAAATGAATCCGGGGTTGGATACATCCCGAGTGGTGAAGTATTGATGATGAGCGAATGATTTTCCAGGATCTCAGCGTTTACATCAGAGTAACCAATGGTATCCTCCTCTCCTGTCACTCTGGAAACCAGGGTGTATTTAATTCCTGTTCTTTTCAATGCCCAGGTTACCGCCTTAGATGCTCCTCCTGTTCCAAGTACCAGCGCTGACCGGTGTCCTGAAAAATCAGCTGACCGTATAAATCCTTCTGCATCGGTATTATACCCTGTAAGCTTTCTTTCCGAACCCAACCCATGAATCAGAACCGTATTGACAGCTCCGATCTCATCCGCTTTCGTGTCAAGGGAATCGAGGTAAGGAAGAATCGATTCCTTATGTGGAATCGTCACATTCAGACCACAGAGATTCGGGGTTCTTTCAAGGAGTGGAAAAAAATTATCGAGCGACTCCAGGGGAAAGAGCAGGTAGCTAAAATTTTCTAACCCATGTGACTGAAACTGCTGTCTAAAGTAGGAGGGTGACCATGAATGGTCGAGCGGATAGCCGATCAATCCAACGATTTTTTCCATAGAGCAGTAGGCCTGGACTATTTACGGTAAGAAGCAATAATATCAATAACTGCAGGATGTTTGCCGGCATCCGGGAAGGTCACAAACAACCGTTTATACCCTTCCGGATCAATATCCATGGCTTTGTAAAGAGACTCATGAGCTTGTTGCGATCTTCCATGAAGAAGCAGAAAATAGGCCATACTGTAATAAAAATCAGCATGATTCTCATGATGTTTCAGTCCATCTTGAAGCGTTTGGAGAGCCATCTCGTAATGTTTCAACTCCGCATGCGCATTGGCCAGGGCCAGCCAGACTTCCGGGTCTGAGGGATCAAGTTCGATCACTTTCTGGTACGAGGAGATACCTTCGGGATGCTGTTGCAATTTGATCTGCAGATCGCCAAGGATAAACCAGTATTCGGGCATGGTGGGGGAGAGGCGGACAGCCTTTCTTACATAGGCATAGGCTATATTAGGTTTGTCCAATTCATCAAAGCACATGCCAACAGCAAGCCATGCATCGGCAAATTCAGGGTCCAGGTTGATCGCTTTCTTATATTGCCCGATCGCAAATTCAAACTGATGCAGTTTCTCATAGCATTCTGCAATGTAGTAGTGCGTCAGAGCTTCAGGATCTTCATAAAGGAAGGTCTCCATGTAGGTTTCAACAGCCTTGTTATACTCATTGATGTTAGCATAACAATTGGCTTTGTTGAAATATGCGGAAGCAAAGGTTTCATCGATCGCCAGCGTGAAATCATAAGCGTCGATTGCCTTCTCAAACAGTTCCAGGTTGCTGTATGCAATCCCGAGATTGAACCAGGCAGCCTTATTATATGGATGATGATCGAGGAATTGTTGAAGATACCCGATAATCCTCTCCGTTTGCTGATTGATTTCGCAGCAAAAAGAGAGTTCAAACAGAACAGATTCGTTTTCAGGGTTATGGTTAAGTGCCTTGATCAGATAGTCAATCGCATGATCAAATTTCCCAAGGTTTTCATACTCATAGGCAATGCTGGAGTAGACCTCATCCAGATCATCAGTATCGTGTATCCCCTTGGTAAACGCATCAATAGCACGCTCATATTTATTGAGCTGACTATACAAAGCACCTCGTAAAAGATGAGTTTCGTAGTCATGTGTCAGATATTGGTCAGTCTCTTCCAATAATCTTAACGCCTGCTTCTCCTTGTTGGTGTTGATGAGAAACTGTACTTGTTTCAAAAGCAACGATATATTTCCAGGATGCTGTTTTAACGCTATATCCAGTGTTTTCTGGAATCGGGAATTCTTATTGTGAAATAGGTAATAATCCAGGATATCCTCAAACTCATCCAGGTCAAAGAATCCATGCTGACCGCCACCGGTAACCTCTTCATAGCGGTGGATCAGGTTTGTGATCTCAGGATCTGAATAAGGATCAAAAGGATTCTCCATAATATGCTTTCCGTTGCAAAATTAATAAATTCCGTTATCTCTGAACCATTTCGCAATGTGTGCGAGATTTCAATAGTTTTCAACATTCCCGATGATAACGTAAAAAATACTTTACATTTGTTCCAAATTCCGTGGTATGACACTGATTAAATCCATTTCCGGCATACGTGGAACAATAGGGGGGAAGCCAGATGAAGGATTGACCCCACCTGATATCGTCAGGTATATTACTGCATACGCAAGTTTTATTAAAGATCAGTCTCCGGATAAAAAACTGAAAGTTGTTACCGGCCGGGATGCCAGGATATCCGGAGTTATGGTTAATAACCTGGTTTGCGGAACCCTTCTCGGGATGGGTATTGATGTGCTTGATATTGGCCTTACTACCACCCCAACTGTTGAAATGGCCGTTACCGACAGTGATTCAGATGGAGGGATTATCATTACAGCCAGCCATAACCCCAAACAATGGAACGCCCTGAAGTTACTGAACAACAAGGGAGAGTTCCTTTCTGCCAGGGATGGTGAAGAGCTGATGAAGATTGTTGAACAGGGGGAGAGCTCTTATGTGGATGTTGATAAACTGGGAAATTATAGTACCAGTGACACCTACTTGCTGAAGCATATCGACCATATTCTTGATATTCCCATAGTAGATCGTGATGCCATTAAAAATGCTCACTTCAGTGTGGTCGTGGATGCAGTAAATTCAACAGGAGGTGTCGCTATTCCACTGCTCCTTCAGGCGCTTGGTGTGAGTACGATCCATCGATTATTTTGCGAGCCTACCGGCCAGTTTCCGCACAACCCCGAACCACTCCCCGAACATCTGGCGGCCATCTGTGAAGAGGTAGTCAGGCAAAAAGCAGATGTGGGATTTGTTGTCGACCCTGACGTTGACCGTCTGGCCATTATCAACGAACTTGGCGAGCCCCTTGGTGAGGAGTATACTCTCGTTGCCGTAGCCGATTTTGTGCTTCAACAAAAGGTAGGGAACACAGTATCTAACCTCTCCTCTTCACAAGCGTTGAAAGACATTACTGAAAAAGCAGGAGGCCAGTACTTTGCCTCGGCCGTTGGGGAGGTTAATGTGGTAGAGATGATGAAGAAGAAAAAGGCTGTCATCGGTGGTGAAGGCAACGGAGGAGTGATATATCCCGACCTTCATTATGGCCGTGATGCCCTTGTGGGAATCGCATTATTCCTCACGTATCTTGCGAAATCGGGGAAAACCTGTTCCACACTAAGAGCAGAGTATCCCAATTATTTCATTTCAAAGAATAAGATTGAATTTGGACCTGACATAGCGCTGGACGATGTGCTGAATAAAATTGCAGAGCGATATAAAGAGAATGATATCATCCGGATCGATGGAGTGAAGATCCATTTCGACAAATCCTGGGTCCATCTCCGGAAGTCAAACACTGAGCCGATCATCCGAATTTATGCTGAAAGCGACATGCCTGAAAAAGCAGATCACCTAGCCGGGAAAATACTCAACGACTTCAAAGAGATCATCAACGGAGAGTAGTTGGTATGCCACGACCAAAAGCTAAAAAGAAACGCAAGCCAATACGGTACAAGAGCCTATCAATCACGTTGACTGCGCGCCAGAAGCGCTCCCTCGAACGCTTTGCAAAGTCCAGACGAACCACACCAACCAAACTCATCAAAAAAGCGATCCGCCCCCTGCTCGAAAACTATGCCGACCTTGAAGTTAGTGTCAATAATGAGAAGGTGAATCAGTTGAAACTGTTTGATTCGCTTCGCGAGAACCCTTGAATCCAGTTGCCCCTAAACCTCCTGCTTGCCCCTAAATCCCCTGAAGGGGACTTACTCCCCCTTTAAGGGGTTGGGGGCAAAATTTCGCTACCTCGCTATTTTGCTACCTGATAAGGCGTTCGGTTCAGGATCGACCTCCCAAGCGTTACCTCATCCGTGTGCTCCAGTTCGTCGCCAATGGAGATACCGCGGGCGATCATGGAGATCGGAATCTGGAATGGATTCAGTTTTTTAAAGAGGTAAAAGTTGGTTGTATCCCCTTCAATAGTGGTTGGCAGTGCCAGAATCACCTCTCGTAACTCACCCGATGAAGCCCGCTCAATCAGGGATCCAATATTCAGATCCTGTGGTCCGATTCCCTCTATCGGGGAGATGATCCCGCCCAGAACATGGTATACTCCGGAATATTGAGCGGTATTCTCTATTGCCATCACATCCCGGATATCCTCCACTACACAAACCATGGAGGCATCCCGTTTCGGACTGGCGCAGATATCGCACAACTCTTTGTCGGAGATGTTCCTACATCTGGAACAGTAAATTACTTCGTTCCTCATTTTGATCACTGCCTTGCCAAAGGCTTCGACCTCTTCAGGGGGAGTGCGTAGCAGATGCAGCGCCATCCGAAGGGCGGTCTTTCGTCCAATCCCCGGTAGTTTGGCAAGTTCATTTACAGCATTTTCAAGCAGTCGCGACGGGAAGTTGTACATGGAATAATCTGTGTAATCTGCGTAATCTGCGGTGAATTTTGTTTACTTTGCAAAGATAACCATTCATCGACATGTTGAAAGCCATTCTTGTTTCGGTTTGTTTCATTTTCTGTACCGCCTCATTTGCTCAGGATACCATCAACCAGGTGGATGCCCAGGGCAGGAAACAGGGATTCTGGCGAAAGATGGACAAGGACAATTTGAGGGTCTATGAAGGACAGTTCAAAGATGATATTCCGTATGGCAGGTTCATATACTTTTATCAGAATGGGAAGGTCAGAACAATATCAACGATTTCCAATCAGGGAAGTATTACCCGCACCACTTCCTGGTTCCCTAATGGCAAACTGATGGCCAAAGGCAAGTACCTCGACCAGCAGCGTGATTCACTCTGGCAGTTTTTCTCCGAATATGACGGCTCTTTGGTGTCGGAAGAGGTTTACGAGAATGGTAAGAAGCACGGACTTGAAAAGATCTTTTATCCCGGGAAAGGCATCTCTGAGTCCATCACCTGGATTTCTGGCATGAAAGATGGCAAATGGGAGCAATTCTATGATGACGGAGCTACGAAACTAACAGGCTCTTACAAGAACAACGAGAAAGATGGCATCCTCCGAACCTTCTTTGTGACCGGCAAATTACTTGTTTCGGGTTTTTACACAAATGGTCACCAGGACAGCACCTGGGTTTATTACGATGACAAGGGCAATGTAACGCTCAAGGAGTACTACGATGAGGGGATACTGTTGAAGACGGAGGAATTCAGTGGGCAGTAGGCAGTGGGCAATGCGCAGTAGGCAGTGGATCAGCTTCAATCCCTTGATTTTTGTGATTGTGACCAAACAATTAATTGCAAAATTTCTTCAATAACCGTGTAATATTAAAATATAATATTATATTTACACGGTAAAATTACACCTTATGTATTATTCGAGGAGGCTTGAGAGTGAAGTTATCCGTGGGTTGGAAAACAATCCGGTTACAGCTATAATTGGTCCACGGCAATGCGGCAAATCAACGCTGGCAAGGCATATCACAAGCGCTTTTAAAACTAAAGTTGTTTATCTTGACCTGGAAAGACCACAGGACTTGAGCAAACTGGACCAGGCTGAGTGGTTTTTAGGCCATCAACAGGGAAAGTTGATTTGTTTGGATGAAATCCAGCGCAAGCCAGAGTTGTTCCCCCTGATTCGAAGCCTCGTTGACGAATGGGGAGGCAATGGCCATTTTCTGATTTTAGGATCTGCCTCACGGGATTTGATCAGGCAGGGATCGGAAAGTCTGGCAGGGAGAATTACTTATAAGCAACTCTATCCCTTTTTGTTTGAGGAACTTCATGGTGATTTTCTGATTGAAAACTATATGCTCAAAGGTGGTTTTCCCCGAAGTATACTAAAGGAAAAGGATACCGCATCGTTTGAATGGAGGGAAGACTTTATTACCACGTTTTTGGAACGTGATTTATTGATGTGGTCGGGGTTTTCGACAGCAACCATGAGAAAACTCTGGCAAATGCTCGCGCATTTAAACAGTCAGGTTGTCAATTTTAATCTGATCGCTAATTCACTTGGAATTAGCCCTCCTACGGCAAAAAATTATATCGAACTACTCTCTTCCACATTCATGGTGAAGTTATTGCCTCCTTTTCTTGCAAATACTGGTAAACGATTGATAAAATCACCAAAAGTGTACTTAAGTGATACAGGGATCTCTAATGCACTGCTTGGGATTTCAGATTTTTCCCAGCTTATGGGACATCCCTCTGTTGGTGCTATATGGGAAACCATGGTTCTGACTAATCTTTCGAATACATTTCCAAAGCTGGAATTCTCCTTCTACAGGACAAGTCATGGATCTGAAATAGACTTTATCATTGAATCAACAAAGGGTCTGGTTGCCATTGAATGCAAATCTTCCACAAATCCATCCTTGTCAAGAGGCACATATACGGCAATACATGATGTTAATCCAAAAGCCACCTTTGTCGTTGCTCCGGTCAAATCTGGCTGGCCTATTCAGCAGGGGGTAGAAGTTGTAAATCTTCCGGAAGTCCTTAGCAAGGTGTCCAATCTTGTATAAATCAACTTTTTCGGCCTTGATTATTTGATCTCCTCAAACAATTCCAGCAACATCTCTCTTTTTCGGGAGGCGACCGGGACTCTGGAACCGTCGACCATTACCACATAACCTCCATCGGCTTTGTCGAGGTGACTCATCTTGTAGATGTTGAAAATGTGGGATTTGTGGATCCGGTGAAAGCCGTGTTCCAGGAGGGTTTCCTCGTACTCTTTGATGGATTTGGTGACCACGATCTTTCGTCCATCCTGCAGATGAAATGTGGAATAATTGCTGTCTGCTTCAATCCGGATGACATCGGCGATGTTGATCACATGCACCTGGTCGCTGGTTTTCAATACGAGACGTTGCGCCAGTTCCAGATCCCTGATGCTTTCACCCAGTGCTTTCTGCTGCAGGTTCTCTTCAAAACGGATCAGGTCGGCGGCTTTGTTAATCGCCAATGTAAGTTCTTCGTCGTCGATGGGTTTAAGGATGTAGTCCACCGCATTGAACTTGATGGCTTTGACGGCATAATCGATGGAGGAGGAGATGAAGATAATCTTAAAGAAAGGTTTGTCAAAATGCCGGATCAGGTCGAATCCGCTTCCATCTTTCAACCGGGTATCCACCAGGACCAGGTCGGGCTCATGTTCGTTGATCGAACCCACACCTGCAGTAACGCCATCAATCCGTGCGACCAGGGTCACATGCGGACAGCAGGTCTCTACTACGCGGGCAACCGTCTCAGAGATATGAGCTTCATCCGCAACCAGTAAGATTTTGATCATCCAGTTGTTTTCCACGAAGATAAAATTTATTTTTGTGTTGGACAAGTCGGGCTTATCAGCCGGGATACCAGAAATACCTTCATACTCTCATACCCTCATACCTCCACTTACTCCCTGCGCTCTGCGCTCTGAGCCCTGAGCCCTGAGCTACAACTTCACCAATCGTTTCACAACAACCTGATCCCCCACCTGCAGCCGGCAGAAGTATATCCCGGATGCCAGATGCCGAATGTCCAGGCTATTCGTGTATATTCCTGATGGTAGAGTCCCAAGGTCTTTTGTCCATACGATATTTGCAAGAGAGTTCATCAGTTCGATCGATACCCTTGAAGGGTTGGTTACCTCAAATTCGACACTGACCTGATCGGAAAAAGGATTCGGGTAAACCTGAACCTGAAAACCTGGATCTTGGACCAGCTGATCTGTCCCAACTATTCCGCCATTGCTTGTATAAAGAATAATGCAACTGTCTCCGCAGATCCAGCCGTGGTCCAAATCCCCGAAAGAGACGCTGTGTAAACATAGATTGGTTCCGCTTTCCTGGTACTGCCAGTCTAAACCTCCGTTCGAGGTATAGAGAATGGTTCCGCTGTCACCTACAGCCCAGCCGGTAATGGAATCCACGAATGTGATATCATGGAGTACCGGGATTGTATCCGAAATCTGTTGCTCCCAGGTTATGCCACCGTCGGATGAAAAAGAGATAAAACCAGATGATTCATATCCTCCTGCAATCCACCCATGAAGTATATCCGTAAAAAATACAGATTGAACAAGCTCTCCGCTGATAGATGCCAAAGACCAGTCGTTTCCCCTGTTGTTTGTGAAAAGAAGACCTGCCCAGCCAGCGACCCAACCGGTTGTGTCATTAATAAAATAAATGGCGCTTAAACCACCACTATGACCCTGGTATTGAATTTCCCAGGTATTACCTCCATTCTTTGTAGAAAGTATAATGTCATAGGCCCAGGTGATGTAACCATCTTTCCACCCGACAGCCCAGCCTGTCAGAGAGTCCACAAAAAATATATTTTCCAGGTTATAGTCGGTCCCGCTTTCTTGTTGCTCCCAGGTGGCAAAAAATCCGATTCCTCCATCATCCGTATGCCATATCCCCCCATTATCTCCTGTCGCCCATCCGTTGAATTGATCCGAAAAGTGTATGCCGTTCATATATTCGATTAACAAAGGTTCCCATGTTGATCCTCCATCAGTCGTTCCTGAACCCCATTCGGATCCTACAGTCCACACATGGTACTGATCAAGGGAAAAGATGTCCTGAAAATATCCTTGTTCCGGGAAGTAGGGATTCTGCTGAATCCATTGTGCTGACAGGGAATGAACTGATAATAGAATCATGATGATAATCGAAAACTTTTTCATGGTGTTTTTTCTTACAAAGTAACAATCTGAGGACCTGATGGGGGAGACAGATACCTGAATGCCGGAAGGTTTTGTGTGAACGTATGGGATTCTTGGACAAACGCTGGGATGAAAATCACCGGGATTTCAACATTCGTTCATATTCTTGCAGATCCCACTGCAGATTCATCTCCTCGAACATGGATCTTGCCTTTTCGAGATAATCGTGTCCGGATAATTCGTTGAGTTGTTTTTTACCTGATTGGGGAGCAGAAAGAAATTTTCCCAGCTCGAAATAGGTTCGTGAAAGCTCGACCCTGGCGCCATACCATTTGGCAAATTCGATGGATTTTTTGAAATATTTCATGGCTTTTCCAGGTTTGCCTGAAAGTACAAATGAAATAGCCCTGAAACGGAAAGCCTCGGTCTTGATGCAATTTACTTTAGAAGAAACAGAGACAAGCAAGTTTGTGGATACAGATAACTTTGCCAACACCTCTTTTCCGGGATTTTGGCTGGACAACTGTATCTCAGAGAATTCAATAAAAACCCGGGTTAAAAGGGTTATTGCCTGATAATACTTCAAAAACAATTCTTTTCTTATATCTTCGGCCTTTTCATAATAGAATGTTGCCTCTTTCAGATCCCCATGAATACAACAAGCCATCGAAGCAAGACAATAATTTACGAGGAGCAGGCTTTTATGGTCCGTATTTATGATTGATGGAATATAGTTGTGCGCATTTCCAACGACTTCCTCAATCCTTCGGTATTTTAACAAAAACGTTTGTCGGGTCCTGTAGTACAGAACGAGACTTAAACTATTTTCCAGAGTAGTCGCCAGTTTCTCGAGGTTGTCAGTGACTTTTTCCGCCTGAACTTTCATTCCCATTTCTGAATAGGCCATTGACTTGTAAGTATGATAAAAAGTTGGGGCCCAGACCTGTCCCGATTCCATACATAAGCGAAATACTTCCTCATCTTCTTCATCGACCGAAAGTTTACCAGCAAAATAATCAAACATGGCATTTGTATATTTCCTCGACAACCAGGTCACAAGAATCTGGTTGTCCATGATACCCGAGGAAAAGTTTTGTAGCATTCGCCCATATCCTATCGCTCTGCCAATCCAGGGGAAAATAACGCTTAATCCCAAAATGGCTCCTATTCCATAACTTGATGTAATCAGTACCTGGATGGGGAAATGGCTAACGAGGATAGATGTGCGAAAAAAGGTCTCTTTTGGCGAAAATGTGGCAATGGCTTCTCCGTTAAATACAACCATCTTCAGTAACCGCGTTTCACGTTCAGAAGCTTTTTTCGGATTTTTTTTATTCCAGAACAGGATCTTGAGTCTAAGCCGGATCAAACTTATTAAAACGTTAAGAACAGTAACCAGCCGGTTCTTAGAAATGCTCGGTAAGTTATTTGTGCTTAAAATTTTATTGAAAAGATCAGAGGCTTTTACATTTTGCCCGTTGGCATAATAGGCATAAGCCAGTTTTTCTTCGATATCCAGGATCTTTTGAGGTTCGAACGTTTGTATCTCCCTGTTTCGGATCCGGGTTAATGCGGCTGAATAAAAATTTATGGCTTCAGATGATGCAGCTGTCCGCATCGCCTCATCTCCCGAAAGGATGAGATACTCTGTTGTTTTCTCAGGATTCTCACCCTGTTCATAGTGGTATGCTAACGTCCCGTAAAACTCATTCAGGTTCCCGGCAAAGACTTTCTCAATAGAACGGGCAATTTTGAGGTGGAGTTCTTTTTTAGAATTTTGCAGGATCGATTCATAGGTGGCTTGCTGAGCCAGCGCATGTTTGAAGAGGTATTCGATCTCCTCTTTCTTCTTGCTTTCGCTGATCAGTTGTACCTCTTTCAGGTACTCCAGCCGGTCGTCGATCTCTCCGATGGTATCGGCTGCCTCTTCCAGCACCTTGTAATAGAAATTACGCCCGATCACAGAAGCCGTTTTCAGCAGCTCACGGGTCTTTTCGTCGAGTTTGTCGATGCGTGAAAGGATCACCTCATTGATGCTTCCCGGGATATTGATCAGGTGAATTTTTTCTGTTACATGAAACTTGTTTTCATGGAACTCAATAATTCCTTCATCAATAAAACTGCGGATCACCTCTTCGATGAAAAAGGGATTCCCTTCTGTTTTCCGGATAATCAGATCGTTGATATCAGAGGGCAATGTATTGTTATGCAACAGATTGCCTATCAGATTCTCAGATTCATTCTTCTCCAGCGGTTCAATCTGAAGGATGAGATGATTTTCTGGAAGTTTTTCCGCCTGATAATTTAACAGGTAATCACCTGTCTCCTCAAATCCAAGCCTAAAGATGTTTATAAACAACACCGGATGATTAGCTGCCAACCGGAACAGCGATTCCAGGAAGAGGATGGAGGAGTTGTCGGCCCAGTGCAAATCTTCGAGAATGATCACCACCGGCCTTACTATTGAAGCCAGGGTCAACAGGTCGCGGAGGTTTTTCAGGATCAGTTTTTCCAGCGCTTCCCCTTCGATGCCGGCAATACGGTCTTTGTATTTACCAGTCAAGGGCAATCCCATCATGGTGGCGATGAAGGGGAAGATCTCCTCCGACTGCTCTTGTGAAACCCTCCGGATTGAGTCATTGAGTTTTTTGGCGGATGTGGTCTGGGAATCCTCTTCCCGGATGCCACTCCACGATTTGATGAGCTGGATGATGGGATGGAAGCTGAGGTTCC
>CAYUZX010000019.1:0-54366 GCA_964449285.1 uncultured Prolixibacteraceae bacterium | reverse complement strand
AGACGTGAGACGTAAGACGTAAGACGTAAGACGTGAGACGTGAGACGTAAGATGTACGATGTTGAGTTTTGTGTCAGGGATCTGGCATCAGGGATCTGGCATCAGGGATCTGGCATCGGATACTTTACAGTAAGCATTAAAAATTATAAAAATGGAAACACGAACATTTGAACTTCAGGGAAATATTGTGGATGTGGTTGAAAGGAGGATTTTCCCTGGTAAAGTTCAGGTCACAGATGGACGGATTACGAGGATCCTGGAAGAGAGCGTTGATGCAGATCATTATATCCTGCCGGGATTGGTGGATGCACACATCCATATTGAAAGCTCAATGCTGATTCCCTCAGAATTTGCCAGGCTGGCTGTGGTTCACGGTACCGTTGCAACCGTTTCGGATCCACATGAAATTGCCAATGTCCTCGGAATTCCAGGAGTGATGTTTATGATCAGGAATGGCGGAAAAGTTCCCTTTAAATTCAATTTTGGGGCATCTTCATGTGTTCCGGCCACAACTTTCGAAACGGCAGGCGCTTCTCTTGGAGTGAAGGAAGTAACAACCTTGCTTGCAATGGGTGAAATACGCTACCTCTCAGAGATGATGAACTTCCCCGGAGTTCTTCTGGGAGATTCCGGGGTAATGGCTAAACTGGATGTAGCAAAGCGATTGGGAAAACCAATTGATGGTCATGCTCCCGGCTTGCGAGGCGAGGAGGCAAAAAAATATATTGAAGCAGGAATCAGCACCGACCATGAATGTTTTACAAAACCTGAAGCGCTTGATAAACTTCAATATGGGATGAAGATCCTGATCAGGGAGGGTAGCGCGGCAAAAAATTTCGAAGCGCTATGTAGCCTGATCGATGAATACCCCAGGATGGTTATGCTCTGCTCAGACGATAAACATCCCAATGACTTGGCAATTGGCCATATCAATGAACTTGTAATCAGAGCATTGAAAAAAGGATCAGCTTTCATGGATGTGATCCGAAGCTGTACCTATAATCCGGTAGTACATTATAATTTGCCGGTGGGTCTGTTGCAGACTGGTGATCCTGCCGATTTGATCGTAGTCGATAATCTTGAAGAATTCCATGTTAAAGCCACCTATGTTGATGGAATAAAAGTGGCGGAGAATGGGGAAACACATATTAACTCAGTTAAGGAAACCCCATCAAATAACTTCTCTACGAATCTTCTGAAAGCAGAAGAGCTATTGGTTCCGGCTTCCAAAGGAAATATCCGTGTGCAAAAAGCGATCGATGGCCAGCTGATCACCGAAGAGCTTCATCTGACGCCAAAGATCATCAATGATAAAGTGGTTGCAGATCCGGAGCGGGATATTCTGAAGCTGGTTGTCAGGAATAGGTATCATCTTGCTCCTCCAGCCGTTGGATTCGCCAGTGGATTTGGATTGAACCATGGGGCGATAGCCTCCTGTGTAGCGCACGATAGCCATAACATTGTTGCTGTGGGTGCAGATGATGATTCGATTGCCCGTGCCATCAACCTTATCATCTCCTCACGAGGCGGTATCTCTATTGTGGAAGGGGATCATGAGATGTTGATCCCATTGCCGTTTGCAGGTATCATGTCAGATCAGGATGGGTATAGCATCGCACAGGTTTACGAACAGATGGATCAATGGGCCAAACGGTTAGGGAGTACTCTGCGGGCGCCTTACATGACACTTTCATTTATGGCATTACTGGTGATTCCCGACTTAAAATTAAGCGATAAAGGTCTTTTTAACGGAAGAAAATTTGCGTTTACCTCACTTTTTTGTTGAAAATACATATATATATTTATTTTTGTAAAATATTTTTCATAATTTTGCATCAACTTAGAATCTGTTATTCATTAAACTATGAAAAAGAACGTGTTACAACTTGACAAACTGGAGATGGGTGCAAGCATGCTTAGGGCTATGGCGCATCCGATGAGAATAGCTATTATTGAATTGCTAACCGCAACAAAAAGGCTCTCAGTTACTGAAATATACGAAAAACTCAACATTGAACAGGCATCGGCTTCTCATCACCTGAATATCCTGAAGAATAAGGGTGTTCTTGAATCAAAGAGAGAAGGTAAAATGATCTTTTATTCGTTGAAGCATGACAAGCTGACAGAGATCATCAATTCACTGGACCGTTGCATGGAATTGTAAGCTTGGGTTTCTATAAATTCCACTCTTCCTCAACATCCCAGTTCCCCCTGATCTCAACGATCTTAGGAAAAAAGAAGACTGTTTCAGGCTGAATTTTGTTCATGTAGTCTCCTGTGTCCCAACGTCGGTTCTGATTGGAATCATGAATCGCCTTTATCGTATACTTTGCAGGTACGATAAAGGCAAATTTTATTTGTCCGGATTCACTAAGATATTTCTCTTCTACAACTTTACCTTTTTCTGCCAGAAGCTGAATGATATAGTTGCCGGGCCTCTCAGAGATATCGATGTTGATCGCAAGGGAACCGAGGTCCCTTAGAACTACAGTCTGGAATGTGTGAATCGTCGTGTCATTACTCAGTCCGTTGTATGAGATAAATGTAGAATCCGGGATCAATAGCTTGTACGAAGTGCCCTCTTTCCATGTTGATGTCACCTTGAATTGTCGCAGCAGCGGATCTGTAAATTCAACTGAAGGAGTCACGGTATCGCCGCCACTGATTAACTGGAAACCTGAAAGATCGCACTCCGACACCGGGTACGATAATTGGCATGTTAATGGGATTTTAAAGTAATTGAATGCACCTCTTGGCTCCCACGTAAAAATAATCTGCTCCGGTTTCTCTTTTTCTTCCTCCTTTTTCTTCGTGCGTTTTTCCTCAGGCATCCGGGTAGGTTCAATCGTTACGGTATCCAGGATAATTTGTCCGTCACGAATTTCAAGGATCAATGTATCGGGGACCACAACTGTAGTAAAAAGCAGGATTGTATCCTTATTGAGGCTATACTCTTCCATGCACCAGGCAAGCGTCGTGTCAATATTCAGGGCGATGATCTCTGGTGAGTGGGGTGGATATTTATAGATAACCCTAAACAGGTCGTTTCTCAGAAGTTCCGATTTGATAACCTCCTGTGTGGAATCAACTTCTTCAAACATCTTCAACAATAAGTGAGCATGAGCAGGATTGTTGTTGACAATTAGGCTGTCAGGTGTTGCGCTGTCAAGTGCTGCGCTATCAGGCGTTTTACGATCTTGCATTAGGCTATCTGGTGTAGCACTATCATTGATTGCAACCGGATCATACCACGGGGTTATCAATGAATCTGAGAAGGCGATCTTTTCTGTAGGCATATTGTAAATAAAATCCCCGCTCTGATCGTCGAGTACAATCAGTTTGTATGCTCCATTGCGGAGATTTTGAAGTGAAAACATGCCTTGTTTATCGGTTTGTGTTATATAGAGCGGGGGCACGAGATAAGGGAGAGAATCAAAAGGGATTGTATCGATTGTGTTGAGATAGAGTTCGGCATAGACTTCTGGAACTGGCTCATTGTCAATCGCATTAATTACCTGGCCCGAGATCGTCAAGGAGTCGATGTAATCTCCTGTGGAAAATACATATCGGAAGTTATTCATCACATTCCCTTCCGTGATATCGGTTATGGATTTTCCGAAGTTAATGATATAGGTGGTATTTGCAGTGAGTGTATCGCTAAAATCAATGATTATTGCCTTCCCCTTCAGTTTGAACACAGGTTTTTCTTCTAGTGGAGGAGAGATGATAATCTCGGTACTGGAGGATTTCAGGGAGATAAACTCGTTGAATGTAATTTGGATATCGGGCGACGAGAAATGGATCGAATTGTTTTTGGGATCACACGCTACTACTTCAGGAGGAGAGATGTCCTTGGCACCTCCTACTGGTGTTACCGGGTTGGCGCAGCGAAACATCAATACCGAAAACAGGAGAAGGAACAGAGAAGTGGAAAATAATCTGGTTCGCAAAGGTTATGGTGTTGGGTTTACAACCTCCCAAAGTTACCAATCGTTTTCGAAAGAGGAGAAAAAATTTACTAATTTTACACAGCGAATCCTTAAATCTTCTTTTCCATGAGTGGTCATAATAAATGGTCGACAATCAAACGTAAAAAAGGGGCCCTTGATGCAAAACGGTCCAAGATCTTTTCTAAAATCATCAAGGAGATTACGATAGCTGTAAGAGAAGGGGGGAGTGACCCCGACGGCAACCCGCGACTGAGATTAGGAATTGCCAACGCAAAAGGGGCTTCCATGCCAAAGGAGACCATTCAACGTGCGATAAGCAAAGGAGCGGATAAAGATGCTGCTGCCCTCACGGAGACTACTTATGAGGGGAAAGGTGCCCATGGGATTGCCATCTATGTGGAGTGCATGACCGATAACACACAGCGAACGGTAAGTAATATCCGCTCCTACTTCAGCAAACACGGAGGGGAACTCGGTAAAAACGGGATGCTCAACTACTTGTTTGATCGCAAGGGAATCTTTGTTGTTCCCAAAGCGGATATTGACCAGGATGAATTTGAGATGGAGTTGATTGATGCCGGAGCCGAAGATATTGAGGTGGATGATGAGGTTTTTACTATCACTACAGCGATGGAAGATTTCGGGAATATGATGAAGAAACTGGAGGAGTTAAACATCGAGCCTGAAAGCGCTTCTCTTCAGAGAATTCCAAAATCAACCGAAACCCTTGATATCGAAAGTGCCCGGAAATTGCTTAAACTGATTGATCTCATCGAAGAGGATGATGATGTTCAACAGGTGTTTCACAATATCACGCTTACCGATGAGTTGATGGAGGACTAGACGTTACAGATAAACTGCACCAAGTTCGTTCCTTTCGGCAACTCCAATTTTTTCCTTAGCCTGATTCTTGAAATCTCAGTACTGGGTGCAGTGATCTTCAAAATATGGGAGATCTCCTTAGTTGCCAGGTTCATACGAAGCAAAGCGGCCAATTTGTGATCAGTTGGTGTTAGCTGCGGGTGTTTTTCCCTGAGCCGATCGAAAAATCCAGGATGGATTTTTTCAAAATGCGCTTTGATCCGGTACCAGTCATTGTCAAACTTTATGTTTTCGTCGATCGTGTCGAGCACTTCGGTGATCTCTTTCTTGGTGATAACCTTCCCGCGTTTCAGCAGCCGGTTTAAATCTTTCCGGATGAGACCAATGATTTTATTTTTCTGCGAAATGAAGATAGAAGAAGTAGCCAGTTCGCGATTAATCAGGTCTAGTTCCATCTGATGCTTCTGTTTGAGCAGTTGGTTAACTTTCTGTTCGGCCCTGATTCGCTCCTGCAACCGCTGGTTCTTCTCTTTCTCGGCACTCTTACGGTGCTGAATCTCAGTTTTCAGCTCAGAGATGATCCGTTCGTTTGTTATCTCCAGGTTTCGCTGGTAGTTAGCCACTTCAATAGCTGCTCTTATCTGGTCAATATCAACTGGTTTGAAGAGGTATGCATAAGGTTTTAAGGAGAATGATTTCGTAAATACGTCATTCCGGTTCAGTGATGTCAGGAATATGATTCCGCAGTTTGAGTTTTCAGTCAGGATTCTGGCGGCTTCGATCCCATCCATTGAGTCGGCCAGCTTGACGTCCATAATTACGATATCGGGCTCTTGATCCTTTTCCTGCATGGCAGCGATTGTCTCCACAGCACTTTCACCTTTGGTGTCCATCCCCATGATCTCATATCCAAGGTCTGTAAGTTTGACTTTCAGATCATGTGCCAGGATCAACTCGTCTTCGACAATAAATAATTTGATCTTTGTCATAATAACTGTATTTTAAGGTTTTTCTTGAATTCAAAGCAAGTATTCAAGGCTGGAATGTTAGGGCTACAAATATAGGCAGATTCACAGGATAAACAAAAAAAATATATGATTATATATTCGCTATAATCAATTTTTCTGCTGAATTCTTCTAAATTTAAGTACCCATCTTGATCCTTCGAAATGTTATGGTGGCAGACACAACTCTTCACTTTTTTATATTGGGGATAATTTATGGTACTCATGAAATTTTTACTTTCAAACCCGATTGGATCATTTTTCAAGATTAATCGTATTTTTGACAACCCGAACATGGCATCTACTCATGGAACTTTTAAACGCGGTTATCTCCTGGTTGATGAAAAAGCGTATTCACCAGATCGAGCTTTTTCTGAAATATCCGCATGACGTTCAGCACGAATGGTTAAAAAAACTTCTCTGTACGGCACGTGATACGGAATGGGGACAGAGGTATGAATTCAAATCTATCACTTCTCCGGATGTGTTCAGGGAACGGATTCCAATCCTTGACTATGAAGAGTTGAAGCCATCCATTGACAGGTTGAAACAGGGAGAACAGAACATTCTCTGGCCTACCGAGATCAAATGGTTTGCGAAATCATCGGGAACAACTGCTGATAAAAGTAAATTCATCCCCGTAAGTGAAGAAGCACTGGAAGAGTGTCACTTTAAGGGAGGGAAAGATTTGCTAAGTATTTACTGCAACAACCATCCTGATACCAACCTCTTTTCGGGCAAAGCTATCGCGATGGGGGGAACACATCAGATCGTGGAAGTTTCCAGTGAATCGATTTACTACCAGGGCGACCTTTCAGCAATCCTAATGCAAAATCTTCCCTTCTGGGTTGAGTTTCTACGCACGCCGAACCTCTCGATCGCACTGATGGATGAATGGGAATCTAAGATTGAGAAGATGGCCAGGGCGACGATCCAGCATAATGTAACCAACATCTCAGGAGTTCCTTCCTGGACTCTTTTACTTGCACGACGGATTCTTGAGATCACCGGCAAAAAGCATCTGCTTGAAGTTTGGCCAAATTTTGAACTGTTCATCCATGGAGGTGTAAGTTTCCGCCCTTACCGGGAACAGTTCAAACAGTTGTTCCCTTCTACACGGATGCATTGTCTGGAAACCTATACCGCTTCGGAAGGATTCTTTGCAATACAAGACCGTGATGACAAAGATGATATGCTACTGATGCTCGACTATGGTATCTATTATGAATTCATTCAGGCAAGCGAACTTCCTTCAGAATTTCCTGAAGCCATTCCACTCGAAGATGTAAAGTTAAATACCAATTACGCCATTGTGATCACGACAAATGCAGGCCTCTGGAGATACATGATTGGGGATACCGTCAAGTTTACTTCTACAAATCCATACCGGATCAAGATAACAGGACGCACCCGAAGCTTTATCAATGCTTTTGGCGAGGAACTTATCGTTGATAATGCAGAGAAGGCTCTCTCGATAGCCTGCAAAAGGTGTCAATGTAATATCATCGACTATACAGCAGCTCCGGTCTACATTGAAGAGAACCACCGTGGTGCTCACGAATGGCTGATAGAATTCGATACACCACCGGAAGAGATGGCCTTTTTTACAGAGATTTTTGATAACGCGCTAAAATCCTTAAATTCTGACTACGAGGCAAAGCGCTACCACAATATGATACTGGGAGAGCCCATCATCCGGGTAGTGCCTCATAATACCTTTTATAACTGGTTAAAGTCGAAAGGAAAGTTGGGAGGCCAGCACAAAGTTCCCCGGCTTTTTAATGACCGTAAATATGTTGACGAAATCCTTCAAATGATTTCGTAACTCCCGCTCTTTGTTTATCTTTGAAATAAAATCAGAACTATGCATATTGCCATTGCAGGAAATATCGGATCCGGAAAAACAACGCTTACTGAGCTGATGGCCAAACACTTCAACTGGGAGCCTCATTATGAGAGTGTGGATGACAATCCCTATCTCCATAGCTTCTATGAAGATATGCAACGGTGGTCCTTCAACCTGCAGATCTATTTCCTGAATAACCGGTTCAAGCAGATTGTCAGCATCCGGAAATCGGGCAAAACAGTCATTCAGGATCGCACCATATACGAAGATGCTTATATCTTCGCTCCCAACCTGCATTCGATGAACCTGATGAGTACCCGTGATTTCGACAATTACCTCTCCCTGTTTGAGCTTATCAGTTCTCTAATCCAGCCTCCTGATCTGCTGATCTACCTTCGTGCCACCGTGCCCACCCTGGTGAAACAAATTCAGAAACGGGGACGCGATTATGAGAGTGCAATCCGTCTCGATTACCTGAAAAACCTGAATGAGCGGTATGAAGAATGGGTCTCCGGATACAAACAGGGGAAACTGCTTATTGTTGACGTCGATCATGTTGACTTTCCTGAGAATCCTGAAGATCTTGGCACCGTGATAGAACGGGTCAATGCTGAGCTTCACGGACTATTTTAATCATCCTGATGAAAAGCCTTGGCATCATCCCTGCACGCTATGATTCTTCCCGGTTCCCTGGAAAGCCATTGATTGTTATTGATGGAAAATCGATGATTCAGCGGGTTTATGAACAGGCTGCCATGTGCCAGGATCTTTCGAGAATTCTTGTGGCTACTGATCACACAAGCATCCTGAAGCATGTCCATCGTTTTGGAGGCGAAGCTGTAATGACTGCAGAAACGCATAAATCCGGCACCGAAAGGTGTGCCGAAGCACTTGAAATTGTGCTAACAGGCGAACAAGAGGATTTCGATCTTGTAGTAAACATCCAGGGAGACGAACCGTTCATCTTCCCGGAACAGATATCTGAGGTAATTCGCACTTTTTCAAATCCTGACATAGCGATCGCAACCCTTGCGCGGAAAATCCAGAATTCTGAAGATATCAACGATCCCAATGTTGTAAAACTGGTATTTGATGACTATCATCGTGTCCTGTATTTCAGCCGTTCACCGATTCCACATGCCAGGATGAAAACTTCACGGGAGTTATTAGAATTAGCATACTTTGAGCATGTTGGCATCTATGGATTCCGGAAATCCATCCTGCTTGAGGTCGTGAAGTTGCTTGAGAGCTCTCTTGAGAGGGCCGAATCACTAGAGCAACTCCGCTGGCTGCAACATGGATTTCTGATCCATGTTCATGAAACGAAATACGAAAGCATTTCTATCGATTCCCCGGCAGATTTACTAAAAATTACGAACAGGAAAAGCTAAACTACACCATTTATTGGTATCTTAGCAGTTCAAATGCCCCTGGCTATGGAAATTCAATATTACATCGCTGAATTACTGTCGGAACACGACTGCGTAATTATTCCCGGATTGGGTGGCTTTGTCGGTAGCTACCTCCCTGCACAGATCCATTCGGTGTACCATACTTTCCAACCTCCATCAAAAAAGATTTTATTCAACATAAATCTAAGGCAGAACGATGGCCTTCTGGCTAACCATATAGCACAGGATAAGAAGGTTAGTTTTAACGAAGCCAACGAGCTGATCCGTCAATTTGCAGATGAGACAATCAAATTCCTGAAAATCCGAAAGTACCTGATTCTTCAAAATATCGGCAAACTATATATGGGGAAAGAAGGGAACATTCAGTTTGACCAGGACCTGCGCTCCAATTTGTTACCCGAATCATTTGGGTTGCAGCCTTTCTTCTCGTCACCTGTTAAACGGGATGCTTATCAGGACCGGATCGAGAAACGGGTACAAGCACGCAGAGAAACCAAGGAGTTAGTGATGCGTGCGATTCCAAAACCATTGAAATGGGCTGCTATCCTTGCAGTTCCTGTGTCAGTTGCCGTTATGCTCAGCTTTGCCGGGTACGACTCCATCAAATCGGGCTCATGGAATACAGCTGAGATCCTCTCTTCTCTCTCTCCGTTCAGCAAATCCGATATGCAGCAGGCCCCGCCAGAAACATACCCTTCTTCTATCCCGGGTGAAGAGATTCCTGTCAGTATGAAACCACCGTTGGATAGGGAACCCTCTCCAGGCCCCGTCAGGGATAAGCTTGAACCTGCAGGAACACAAGACCCTGCCAGTGAGCCCAGAACTGTCCAACAGCAAACCCGCGCTCCCAAAACCAGCGCACCCGAAACGAGCAACTATGCAGTAATTGTTGGTGCCTTCGGAGTGGAGAGCAATGCACACAGGTTGGTCAGCAAGCTAAACCAAAAAGGGGTTAAAGCAACAATCTTTGACCGGTCATCGGGAGGCCTCTCCAGGGTTGCAGCCGGGGTTTTTACAACCCAGACTGAAGCAATCCGAATGATGAACACCATGAAAGCCAACGGATTCCCGGGAGCCTGGATTCTGGAAAAATAGGGGAAGAGGTGGCAAAAAAGAAGCTTATCCACTTTACCGAAAACATCTCGTTCACACATCTTTTTCAACCCCGCTATTCGGAATTGCAACCAGAGTTTTGGTTGAAAGGGAGATGGGGAGTTGATTTTTTCAAAAATGATCAACCCATCACACTTGAACTGGGATGTGGAAAAGGTGAATATACGGTCGGACTTGCACGGGAGTGCCATAATCGAAATTTTATCGGGATTGATGTTAAAGGGGCGCGATTGTGGCGAGGATGCAAAACTGTTGAAGAGGACAATCTTGACAATGTCGCTTTCATCCGTTCGCGTGCAGATCATATTGAGCATCTTTTTCAGCCGGGAGAGGTAGGCGAGATCTGGATAACGTTCCCTGACCCACACCCAGGAAAAGAGCGAAAGAGGCTTACTGCCCCAATTTTCTTGCAGCGGTATCAAAGGATTCTGAGCCTAAATGGAATCGTGCATTTGAAGACGGATGACCAGTCCCTCTTCAATTACACGAAAGAGATCCTGAAGGAGCATCCTGTTGAGATTTTGCTGGCAACGGAGGATCTATACCATGAATATAAAAATGAACCGGTTGCGAGGATCCAGACCTTTTATGAATCAATCTGGCTGGAACAGGGTAAAAAGATTGCCTATCTCAGGTTCCGGTTCGTCAAGCAAACAGAAGAATTCAAAAACACTTAATTAAAATCTGCGATTATGAGCAAACTGATTAGAGTTATTGCCATCGTTTCCTTGTTTACTTTTCACCATACACTATTTGCTGACGAAGGCATGTGGATCCCACTGCTGTTAAATAAAAACATCGATCAGATGCAACAGATGGGATGGAAGTTATCAGCAGAGGAAATATACAGCATAAACCAATCCAGCCTCAAGGATGCCATTGTCAGGTTCGGCAGGGGGTGTACGGGAGAAGTGGTCTCTCCGAACGGACTCCTGCTGACAAATCACCATTGCGGTTTCGGGGTCATCCAGCGTCACAGCTCTCTGGAACACGATTATCTTTCCGATGGATATTGGGCGAAATCGATGGAACAAGAGTTGCCAAACCCCGGACTTATTGTCACGTTCCTGGTTAGGATGGAAGATGTAACTTCCAGTGTTCTCGCCGGAGTTAGCGCCAACCTTTCAGAGAATGAGCGGGATATTATTATCAGAAAAAATAGCCGATCCATTGAGAATAAAGCTGAGGAAGGAAACCATTACAGCGCCAGCGTGATTCCTTATTTTCATGGGAACCAGTATTACCTCTATGTGACAGAAGTTTTCAAGGATATCCGGTTCGTTGGTGCTCCTCCTTCTGGAATTGGAAAATTTGGAGGAGATACTGATAACTGGATGTGGCCAAGACATACCGGTGATTTCTCTGTCTTTCGGATTTATGCTGACAGCAATAACTTGCCTGCCGAGTATTCCAAAGATAATGTCCCGTACAAACCGAAGCATTATTTTCCAATCTCTCTTGAAGGATACGTGGAGGGGGATTTTACCTTATTATTCGGGAACCCTGGTTCTACAAGGGAGTACCTGCCATCTTTTGCCGTGGATCTGATTGCATTTAATGAGAACCCGGTGAAAATCAGGCTGCGGCAGAAACGGCTGGATATCATCGGTTTTGCCATGGATACAAACCGGCTGGTTCGGATCCAATATGCCTCTAAGCATGCCGGAATTGCTAACTACTGGAAGAAGATGATTGGAGAGACACGTGGAATTAGCCGGACTGATGGAGTAACCAGGAAGAAGCAGTTTGAAGAGAACTTCCAGAAATGGGCAAACTCTCAAGACGATGACTACAACAGGTACAGCGGAATTCTTCCTATGTTTGAGAAGCTATATACTGAACTTTATTCCATTGATATGGCTTACACTTACCTTCGTGAAGCCGGAATGACGCCAGAGATCTTCCGTCTTGCAACAGATGCAAAGGAATTGGTCAGGATCGCCGGGGATGATACAATTTCTGAAGAAAAGGTGAATGCTGAAGTGAAGAGCCTACTGCAATCGGCCAGAGGTTTTTATAAAAATTATCAACCATTGATAGACCAGATGATAACCATAGAGATGCTTCAGGAGATGCAGGATCATATGGATAAGAACTACCTGCCGGATATATTTGCGATGATCGGGAAGAAGTACCATGGAGATATAAAAACATATACCGAAAATCTCTTTTCATCCTCAATTTTCACCGACTCAACCAGATTATACAGCTTCCTGAATAATTTCAAACGGAAGTCGGCCCGAAAGGTGACTGCTGACCCTGCGTACCTCCTGGGGCAAAGCATTCTTGAAAAATATAGGAACGATGTTCTCCCAGCGGGAAAGGCAATTAATTCTGTTATTGACAGCCTCCAACGAATTTACATGCAGGCACTGATTGAGATGCAACCTGACCGCCAGTTCTATCCCGACGCAAATTCCACCATGAGGGTTTGTTATGGACAGATCAATGGATTTGAACCGGCCGATGGGGTCATATACAATTACTTTACGACAACACAGGGAATACTGGAAAAAGAGGACTCAGCAATCTATGATTATGCAGTGGACCACAGACTAAAAGAGCTGATTGCATCAGCTGATTACGGGAAGTATGCCGATGCTGACGGCACGCTGCATGTGGCATTTATCTCTACTATTCACTCTACCGGTGGCAATTCCGGTGCACCGGTGCTGAATGGAAACGGTGAGCTGATCGGGATCAATTTCGACCGGAACTGGGAGGGAACGATGAGTGATCTGATTTACGATCCGGATCAGTGCAGGAATATCGTTCTCGACATTCGGTACTTGCTCTTCATCATGGATAAATATGCAGGTGCCGGGTGGCTGGTGGAAGAGATGGATCTCAGATAGAGAGCTACTCCCTGTATATTCCGAACAGTGCTTTGTCGATTGAAACGTATTGGAACTTGAACCCGTTATTCAATAATTTCTCAGGTATTACTTTCTGCCCTTCAGTAAGTAAGATGGCTCCTTCACCATAAATCAATTTCATTACGAATTTAGGAATGGCGAAATAGACAGGTTGTCCGAACATTTTGCCCAGGGAATCTGAAAAGTTGTAATTGTCGGTCGGATACTCCCCTACTGCATTAACAACACCTGCAATCTCCGGGTGATTGATGACAAAGAGGAACATCTCTGTGAGATCATCGATATGAATCCATGATACGCCTTGGTTGCCGTTACCAATCCGTGCACCAATCCCCTTTTTGAACGGAGGTGCCATCTTTTCCAGCGCACCTTCATCTTTGGCAAGCACTACACCCATACGAAAAATTACCACGCGGCAAGCAGTATCTGCCTTCATGGCTTCGGCTTCCCACTCCTGACAGAGTTTCGCAAGAAAATTATCACTAAACGCCTGGCTCTCTTCTGTATGTTTCGTTTTGTCGTCATAGATGCCAACAGCAGAAGCGTTAATCAGGCACTTCGGGGGATCAGGAACGTCGAGAATTGCTTTGGCGATTTTCCGGGTAGTCAGGATGCGACTGTCATATAATTCCTGTTTATATGTACTGCTCCATTTTCCTGAAATAGGAGCTCCTGCAAGGTTGATGATAACATCCTGGTCATTGATATAATCTGTGCAGAAGTCGGCATCACTTTTTGCAAACCCTTTGCGGGTCGCCAGGGTAAGCTCATGATCATGAGAACGCAATGCCATCTTCAGATGGGTTCCGATAAATCCGGAAGCGCCAAACAGTGCAATTTTCATGGAAGAAGATTTTTCTGTAAAGATAAAGCGATTCAGTTGATAATGATTATTTTTGTTCACCACAAATGACTTTTATATGGAGTTGAATGATTCTGAAAACCTCTTTCAAGAGTTCCCGCCTGTAACAATCGCGGAGTGGGAGGAAAAGATAAGGAAAGACCTGAAAGGGGCAAACTATGCCAAAAAACTGATTTGGGAAACCCCTGAAGGGTTTCCTGTAAAACCCTATTACAGCAGTGAGGATCTGGAAGGCTTGGAATACCTTAAAACCCTGCCGGGGGAGTTTCCTTTCATCCGGGGCTTCCGGGAGGGAGGCAATGAATGGATCATCCGCCAGGATATCACATTAACACAGGTCGAAAATGCTAACAAATTCGCTCAAGATGCTATCAACCAAGGAGCACAGGCTATCGGCTTCAATGCAAGAGAAATTACGAATCACCATCAAATTAGAACACTTCTTGAGGGTATCGACCTGGAACAAATTGCCATTCACTTTTTTAGTTCACAATCCTATCCTTTGACAGCCGAACTGTTACTTTATGAAATTGACCGCCAGGGAGTAGATCCGAAACGAGTCAACGGTTCTATCGATTTTGATCCGGTGAGTTACTTGCTGGTGCACGGTGACTTCTATGTCTCTCTCGCCAATAACATGGAAGAGGCGAAATACCTGGTGAAAAAACTGCATAAGAAGATACCTCAGTTCAAGGCAATCAGTGTAAACGGATACCGATTTCAGGATGCCGGTTCAACGCTTGTCCAGGAACTTGCATTCGCCCTGGCCTCAGGGAATGAATACATGGCTGGGCTGACTGAAAAAGGCTTTTCATCAGATGCAGTGGCTTCAAGAATCAGTTTTACTTTCGCTCTTGGCTCTAATTACTTTCTCGAGATTGCCAAGTTGAGAGCAGCGCGCCTGCTTTGGTCTAAAATTGTTGAGCAATATCAACCGGATGATTTGTCATCGTGCAGGATGAATATCCATTGCGTAACGGCCCGATGGAACAAAACCATCTTCGATCCCTATGTTAACATGCTGCGCACTACCACAGAAGGGATGTCAGGCGCTCTGGGAAACGCCGATTCTATCTCGATCCTTCCCTTTGACATGCCATACCATACCTTCGGGACCTTTGGCGAAAGGATTGCCCGAAACCAACAGCTGATCTTCAAGGAGGAATCCTGCCTCGGCAAGGTTGCGGATCCGGCAGCAGGCGCATTTTTCATTGAAAGTATGACAGACTCCATAGCCAATTACGCCTGGAACCTCTTCAAGGAGGTCGAGGATCGGGGAGGAATGGTAGAATCCATCAAACAGAATTTTATCCAGGATTCCGTTGCTCAGTCCAGGATGCTAACGGAGAAAGCTATCGCTCAGCGCAAGCTATTGCTTCTGGGAACAAACCAGTATCCCAGTCTCACAGATAAGATGCCCGACAAGGTCAAAACCGAAGTCCCGATACCAAATGAGAGATCTTCAACCTATAAAAAGATGCTCCCTTTTCGTGCAGCTGAGCCGTTTGAAAAGCTTCGGATAGCCATTGAACGGCATGTTGCCTCAGGGGAAAAAGAACCTACTGTATTCCTCTTCACCATAGGGAATCTGGCAATGTTGCGAGCCAGGGCCGGGTTTGCGACTAATTTCTTCGGATGTGCTGGTTACAGGATCATTGATAACCCTGGCTTCAAGACGATTGATCTGGGGGTCAAAGCGGCATTGAAGTCACGAGCGGACATTGTAGTTATCTGCAGTTCGGATGAGGAGTACAAGGAGATTGTACCGGAAATCATCCGCAGTCTTAAAGAGAAAAATTCATCCTTGCTTGTTGTCGTTGCTGGCTATCCTATTGAGATCATTGAAGAATTAAAGCAGGCTGGCATTGATGGTTTTATCCACGTTAAAAGCAACCTGTTGGAAGAATTGACATCATACCAACACCGGTTGGGTGTTAAATGAAGCGAATATGAGTCTGAAAGATCATAACCATCATACTGAAAGAGTCCCCCTCTCTATCCTGGTAGTGGAGGATAACGTTATCAATCAGCGTATGATTATGGCATCTCTGGCACGGGTAGGTCACATAGTGGATAGTGCAGCCGATGGACAAATTGCCGTTGATAAGGTTAAGATAAATATGTATGATGCGATTTTGATGGATATTATGATGCCTAACATGGACGGAGTGACAGCTTGTAAAATAATCCGGGAGATGGAACAAAAACGGATCGTTTCCGGAGCAAAACCGATGAAGATCATCGCTGTAACAGCCAATGCCTTTGAGGATGACAGGAATACTTTTCTGGAGGCAGGCATGGATGATATAATGAATAAACCAATTAACATTGAGGAACTTCAGAAGATGCTTTATGTATAAGAAAAGGAAAGTTCTCGTATTATTTCTGATCATCATCTGGATAGCAAATCCGGGATTTGCTCAGGAAAAAGAGGACATGAACATTGAGGAGGAGCGTAATCCGGCAAAAGTTACACTCAACGTTGGCGCTGATCTGGTAAGCCGCTATGTATGGCGCGGCCTGGATTTTGGAAAGTCAGCCGCTATTCAGCCTACTTTAGCTTTGGATGCTTTCGGATTCAGTTTAGGGGCATGGGGGTCCTATGGATTCTCAAGGTATACGTTCTGGGTTGATGATTCTACCTCCCTGGAAGATAACTATTCCGAGATCGATCTGTTTCTAGCTTACACATATAAGTATTTCACCCTGATGCTGACCGACTATTATGCTCCAATCCCCATTGATACCCTGCCCGGGATGAACTACTTTAACTGGAAGAATGCGACAACATGGCACACCCTTGAGCTCACACTGATTTTGGATGGTCCGGAAAAATTTCCCATCCAGTTCATTGCAGCTACCCTGATATATGGTGCCGATAAAGGAAAGGATACCTCCGGAATTTTTGGAGCTGGGGCGAATAACAACTATTCAACCTATTTTGAACTCTCATACCTGTTTAATATAAAGGGATTCGGCATCAGGCCATTCATTGGAGGAATTCCCTTCGGAAGCTCATGGTATGGGCCAAAAGCAGGGGTTAACAATGTGGGGATCAATGTACGAAAGGAGATTCCTATCTCCAAAAAATTCCGCCTTCCCGTCCAGTCGAACCTCGTTTTCAATCCTTTATCAAAAAAAGCATTCCTGGTGTTTATTCTCTCATTGTAGCTATCAACCACAACTCATTTAGTGACTAACTTTTATGAAACCCAGTTTTAAGAACATCGATTATAAAATCCAGCAGAAAAACCTGACTTCTTATGCTAAGTGGGAGAAGGAACATGGAATAAAACCAGACTGGCTAACCTCGGAGCAGATACCACTGAAACAGGTCTATGGCGAATCAGATCTACAGAAGTTGGAACACCTCCATTATGCAGCTGGCTTGCCTCCGTTTTTGCGCGGACCTTATTCTACCATGTACGTGACCCGTCCATGGACCATCAGACAATATGCCGGCTTCTCCACAGCCGAGGAGTCCAATGCTTTTTACAGGCGTAACCTGGCTTCAGGGCAAAAGGGCCTGTCTGTTGCATTTGATCTGGCAACACACCGCGGTTACGACTCCGATCATGAACGAGTTGTTGGCGACGTGGGGAAAGCGGGTGTGGCGATCGATACCGTGGAAGATATGAAGGTGCTCTTCGATCAGATACCACTGGACCGGATGTCGGTTTCGATGACAATGAATGGCGCCGTATTGCCAGTGCTTGCTTTTTTCATCGTAGCTGCTGAGGAACAAGGGGTTCCAATTGAAGCATTAAACGGAACGATTCAGAACGACATTCTTAAGGAGTTCATGGTGAGGAATACATACATCTATCCTCCTGCTCCCTCAATGAGGATCATTGCCGACATCTTTGCCTTCTCCGCCGAGTTTATGCCTAAGTTTAACTCTATCAGTATCAGTGGATATCACATGCAGGAAGCCGGAGCTACCTGCGATATCGAACTGGCGTATACCTTGGCCGACGGACTGGAATACCTTCGAACCGGAGTAAATGCCGGGATGGATATTGATGCCTTTGCTCCCAGGATCTCATTTTTCTGGGGATCGGGGATGAACTTCTTCATGGAGATTGCCAAGATGCGGGCTGCCAGGATGTTGTGGGCAAAGATCGTGAAACAATTTGACCCGAAAAATCCCAAGTCGATGGCGTTGCGGACACATACCCAAACATCGGGATGGAGTCTTACTGAGCAGGATCCGTTTAATAACGTTACCCGAACGTGTATTGAGGCTCTTGGAGCAGTCCTGGGTCATACACAGTCGTTGCACACCAACTCCCTCGATGAGGCAATCGCTCTGCCTACTGATTTCTCGGCCAGGATTTCCCGTAACACGCAGTTATACCTACAGGAGGAAACAAATATCTGCCGTTCTCTTGATCCTTGGGCAGGCTCTTATTTTATTGAGACACTGACCAGCCAGATCGCTCACCAGGCATGGCAGCATATCCTGGAGATTGAAGAGCTGGGTGGCATGGCCAAAGCCATTGAGACGGGGATTCCCAAAATGCGTATTGAAGAGGCAGCAGCGCGCAAGCAGGCACGCATTGATACTGGCAAAGACAAGATCATCGGGGTGAACACCTACCGCCTTGAAAAGGAGGAGCCCATGGAGACCCTCGAGGTGGATAATACGGCAGTTCGTGACGCACAGATCGGACACCTGAAAAAGCTGAAGGATGAAAGGGTTACGCAGGATGTTGAGAGAGCCCTTGATGCGCTAACAAGGGCTGCGGAAACAGGAGAGGAGAACCTGCTGGCTTTATCTGTCGATGCTGCCCGAAAAAGGGCTACACTAGGGGAAATTTCTCTTGCACTGGAAAAAGTTTATGGGAGGTACAAAGCAGTGATACGATCAATATCGGGAGTTTACTCCTCAGAGTCACACGATAGTGATGCCTTTACCCGGGCACGGGAAATGGCTGACATATTTGCAGAGATGGATGGACGCCGGCCCCGCATCATGATCGCTAAAATGGGCCAGGATGGCCATGACCGTGGGGCGAAAGTGGTCGCTACGGGGTACGCTGATATCGGCTTTGATGTAGACATCGGCCCTCTCTTTCAAACCCCCGCCGAGGCTGCTAAACAAGCTGTGGAGAACGACGTACATATCCTGGGTGTATCTAGCCTGGCCGCAGGTCATAAAACCCTTGTTCCACAAGTCATTGAAGAGTTAAAAAAGCTTGGGAGAGAAGATATTATGGTTATCGTAGGAGGTGTAATCCCTCACCAGGATTATGATTTTCTCTATAAAGCCGGCGCTGCTGCCATCTTCGGCCCCGGAACCATCATCCCGGAAGCGGGGATAAAGATGTTGGAAATATTAATTGAAAGTAAAAAGTAAGACGAAATAACCTGAACGCTTACTCTTTCACGATTTTCCCTGCAAAAATCTGTTTCCCCTCAACAGTAATTCTTACCAGATATATTCCTGCAGAAAGATGGGAAAGAGAGATTCTGGAATAAGGAACCTGAAGATCATGAACTTCCATAGGGGTTCCCGTCACCCAATAAACAGTCATTTCTGCTCCATCCCTTTCTGTAACGATAGTCAGATCAGATGAAACTGGATTTGGGAATAGCCTGACCATTTCCTTCTCCTGGACTTCAGGGCTTCCGGTGTAATTGGCAGATTTGATATCCATCACAGCTCCTTCAATGATGGTGAGGTTGTAGGCGATGGTGGTTGGAGGAAGGGTATACCAGCCGTTTGAGGATCCACCCCAGCCGAAGTTAAAGTGGTAGAATTCATCTGTGTTGTAGCCATCCACCACCACATTATGGCCACCTCCTCCCGGAGGCTGCACCAGTAAACCTAACTGAACAGGCAGCTCCACTTTGACGTTTTCGGCGATCTCATAATTTAGAGTAGTATCGGTTGGATAGATCAATCTTGAATCGATGAAGCCAAAACGCTGGAAGGATTCCCAGGCCTGATCAATGCCAAAGGTTCCCGAAACGGAGGCAGTATAAACCTGATGGGCTGCTACCCCACAGGCAAAACTCAAGGCCGCTTTCATCTCTGTTGTGATAGGTAACTGAACTTGATATGCATACTCCATAGAGTTTAGCCAGGTATTCAATGAATCCCAGGAGGGGAATCCCCTGGCCTCGTGGTCATCGTCGATCCAGTACTGGTTCCCGGAGCCGTAGCTGTGATAATAATCATCTCCGTCGTCGAAGTTAGTCCCATTCAGTGTTTCGTGGTAGTTGAGGATCTGTCCCATGGCTGTGGCCGGACAACCCGCCACACTACGGGCTCCTGCATTAAGATCCATTGGGCACATTGTGTTGTAAGGAGCGGATTGTTTCCAGTTGGTTTCCACCCAGCCGCCAGAGGTAGTGCTCCCTTCCGGAGGCCATTGCTGGAATGGGTTCAAAACCAGATCTCCGGCAAGAAACGCTTCCCACTCCAAGATAATAGCTCGTTTTGTGGATGCCGGAAGCCGGTTGGCCAAACCAATTCGTTGTTGCAGGTCTTGGGAGAAGATGGCGTTGATTTTTTCCCACTCTTGTTCCGACAGGTTGAAATCATTGGTAAAAGAGTATCCGTAAACCGGGCGGATCTGGTTGGAGATGGAGGTAATGATAAAACCGGTTGGTGAAAACCGGAAGATATATCCCACAGGCCGGTTTTCATCAGAAACCAGGGCATCTGTCCCACGGAGAACCGATTCGGGGTTGTGTCTTTTCATCAGTTGTTGGGACCCACGTGAAAGATCTTCACAAGTGATATCCTGGGTTCTTGCAAATCCAGTGCAAGAAAGCAAAAGTAGAATAATGATTATTTGTTTCATATGAGAGTGACGAATATTTAACAAAGTTACAATTTCAATATTATCATTGACATAAATTGTCATAAAAATCAGTAACTTTCCTCATTCAATCTATAAAGCATGAATCAGGAGATTTTTGAATATGCCCGGGAAAAATCAACTCAAGAGTCGGCGTTACTCCATCAATTAAGTCGCGAAACCCATCTCACCCAGGTCTATCCCCAGATGTTGGCCGGATCCCTGCAGGGAATGCTGTTGCGGATGATCAGTCAGATGATCATGCCAGAGCGAATCCTGGAGATCGGGACCTTCACGGGTTATTCTGCGATTTGTCTGGCAGCGGGGTTCTCAGATACCGGTATCCTCCATACAATTGAACTGAACCCCGAACTCGAACTCATCATTCGGAAATACCTGGATGAAGCCTCCCTGACCGATTCTGTTGTGTTACACATTGGAGATGCAATGGACGTTATTCCAACTCTGGATGAGATATGGGACCTTGTCTACATCGATGCTGACAAATCCCGGTACGTTGATTATTATAACCTGGTGCTGCCCCGGGTACGATCTGGTGGGTTTATCCTGGCCGACAATGTATTGTGGGATGGGAAAGTGCTGGACCCCCCGGAAAAATGGGATAAGGATACGAAGGGAATTGTTGCATTCAACGAAAGGATTCAACAGGATGAACGGGTGGAGAATCTGTTGTTGCCCGTCAGGGATGGGCTGATGATCATCAGAAAACTTCTCAGTCTACCTTAAAATCAAACTTAATCCCCGCCAGTTCTTCATTGGCCTTCACGATCTTCTTTTTGAGATCTTCTTTAAATGACTCCATCTTCTGATGAATGGCTTCATCGGAAAGAGCAAGCATCTCAACTGCCAGGATAGCCGCATTCTGGGCGCCATTGATTCCCACAGTCGCAACTGGGATTCCAGGAGGCATTTGAACGATTGCCAGCAGAGCATCCAGCCCGTCGAGCGAAGCGTTGATGGGAACGCCAATTACGGGCAAGGTGGTCATGGAAGCGATCACACCGGGCAGGTGAGCTGCCATACCCGCGGCTGCAATGATTACTTTGATGCCCCGGTTGTGGGCGCCTTTGGCAAATGCTTCCACTTTCTCCGGAGTACGATGTGCCGACAGGGCATTGATCTCGAAAGGGACCTGCATGTCGTTCAGGAATTTGGCAGCAGCTTCCATCACTGGAAGATCGGATGTACTGCCCATGATGATGCTAACAATGGGTTTCATGGTTACTATTTTCTAATTTAAGAAGCGAAATTAAGATTTTCTTCTTTATTTTGTAGAACTTGTATGACGAATGGTTTATGGAGTTTGTAGAAGTCAAAGATAAAGTATTTCGGAGATTCATCTCCCGACAGCAGATAGATCAGGTAGTTCAAGAGATTGCTATCCGGATAAACGCTGACTATAAGGGAAAGAATCCCTTATTGCTTGGGGTGTTAAACGGGGCTTTTATATTCGCTGCCGACCTGATGAGAGCGTTGACGATCCCATGTCAGATATCGTTTGTAAAATATGCTTCTTATGTTGGCACGAAGTCCACGGAGGAGGTGAAAGAGTTGATCGGGTTGAATGAAGCACTCAGGGGCCGTCACGTGATTGTAGTGGAAGACATTGTCGATTCTGGTATTACGATGGATCACCTGTTGAAAGATATTGGCAACTACAACCCTGCATCAGTGAAGCTGGCCTGTTTCTTCCTGAAGCCGAAAGCCTTTGTGAAGTCGTTTAAAATCGATTACCTTGGGATGGAGATCCCGAATGCTTTTATTGTCGGCTATGGTTTGGATTACGATGGTTATGGACGGAACCTTTCGGAGATATATAAACTAGAAAACTAACTCGCAAGATAGCAAAGTAGCGAGATAAAGAAATCTGTCATTATAAGGAATATTGAGACAAAGCAAAGCGAAAAAGTGAAAATATGCTGAACTTGATTTTTTTTGGTCCCCCCGGAGTAGGAAAAGGGACCCAGGCCGCTCGGGTGGCGAAACATTACGACCTGGTTCATGTCTCCACGGGGGATATTCTGCGTATAGAGATTAAGCTAAAAACAGAGCTTGGACTGAAGGTTCAGGATATCATGGCCAGCGGGGAACTGGTTCCGGATGATCTCCTGATTGAGCTTTTAGAGAATACATGCGATAAGTTCAAAGGAGCTAACGGGTTTGTCTTTGATGGTTTTCCGCGGACACTCAGGCAGGCCGAAGCGCTTGATGAAATGATGGAGCGCAAGAATTGTAAAGTTGCAAAGGTGATCGCTCTCGAAGTGTCTGAGGATGAACTTCTTCGCCGGCTTGTGAATCGGGCTATTGAACAGGGACGGACTGACGATACGGCTGATGTGATCAAGAATCGCCTGATTGTTTATCATAAACATACAAAACCTCTTATCGACTACTATATAAAACAGGGTATTTTTGTTGAAGTACTTGGTGTTGGTACGATTGATGTTATATTTACCTCCCTCTGTAATGTGATTGATAACAGGTACTAAGCATAATGCAGCCTGGGTTTTCCTGATAATACTTCCTCGATGTCAGAATCCAATTTTGTTGACTATGTGAAGATTTTCTGCGCCTCCGGAAAAGGGGGAGCGGGTTCAGCCCATTTCCTCCGAACCCGGGGCAATCCGCAAGGAGGTCCTGATGGAGGAGATGGTGGCAAAGGAGGCGACATCCTCCTCAAGGGAAATAAGCAATTTTGGACACTTCTTCATTTGAAGTTCACCAAACATCTCAAAGCGGGCCATGGCGTGCATGGTTCGCGAAGCCAGAGAACTGGCGCCAATGGAATGAATGTGATTATCGAAGTCCCACTTGGGACAGTAGCCCGGGATTCCGAAACGAATGAATTTCTTTGTGAGATTACTGAAGATGAAGAGATGTTGGTATTGGTACCGGGAGGTAGGGGGGGGCTTGGAAACGACCACTTCAAGTCGTCAACAAACCAGGCGCCTAAATATGCCCAGCCTGGAGAACCTGGGCAGGAGGGATGGTTTATCCTTGAGCTAAAGCTGCTTGCTGATGTTGGCCTGGTTGGTTTCCCGAATGCGGGGAAGTCGACACTCCTTTCCGTCATATCTGCCGCCAAGCCACAAATAGCGGATTATCCATTCACGACACTTGTTCCAAATCTTGGTATTGTGAGCTATCATGATAATCACTCCTTCGTGATGGCCGACATTCCCGGAATCATTGAAGGCGCCCATGATGGAAAAGGGATTGGATTGAGGTTCCTTAGACACATTGAAAGAAACTCCTTGCTGTTGTTTATGATTCCTGTCGATTGTGACGATATCCGTGAAGAATACAGGATCCTATTGAATGAACTTCGGCTCTACAACCCGGAGTTGCTGGATAAACCTCGTTTGTTGGCTGTGACAAAAGCCGACCTCGCCGATGACGAGATTACACAGGAGCTAAAAAAGGATCTGCCTGATCTCCCCTATATATTTATCTCCTCACATAAAAAAACCGGGCTCGAGAAGCTCAAAGGCATGTTATGGAATGAACTTAACAAATCTTTGTAATTTGCGAAATCTGCGATAAAAAATGCTTGATTCCCTGATACACATCGATCAATCACTCTTCCTCACCCTGAACGGCCTGCATAGCTCTTTTTTCGACCAGTTTTTCTGGTATGCTACCAAACCAATAATCTGGCTGCCCCTTTATCTGTTAGTTTTTGTTCTTCTTGTACGCGAAGTCAAATGGAAGACGATCACCGTCGTCATAGCTATTATTCTGATGATAGCAGCTTCCGATCAACTTGCAAATGTCTCCAAGTATGGGACCCAGCGATTGCGCCCTTCCCACGAACCTGAGATTGAGCAGCTGGTTCATTCAGTAAACGATTACAAAGGGGGACAATACGGATTTTTTTCAGCTCATGCCTCAACAAACTTTGCTATCGCCATCTTTTTAATCTTTCTTTTAAGGAGAAGATATCGCTGGATGATCCCTGTCCTTCTCATCTGGGCATCCATTATGGCCTATTCCCGTATCTACCTGGGAGTCCACTACCCGGGAGACATCCTGGCCGGAATTTTGGTGGGAGTGATACTGGGAAGTCTATTTGCCTGGCTAACTGGCTATGCTATCAGGTCTCAATCCCGGTGTGAGCTAAAATAATTTCAATTTTTGTGTCCTTTGTTTTTATATCTTGATGGCCCCCTCTTCTGGTAATATCCTTAATCCTCGCAGTCGCGACATGCTGCCTTGCGAAATGGTTGCGTGATGACCCGGAAAGAGTATTCGTAGGTAAAGTAATTCCAGATCCAGTCAAAGAGGATTCCCACACGGTTCCGGAAACCAATTAGCCGGATAAGGTGCACAAACATCCACATAAACCAGGCAATAAATCCATGGTATTTCCCGAAACCTAGTTCAGCCACCGCCTTGTTCCTTCCGACCGTAGACATGATACCAAAGTCGTTGTAAACAAATGGCTTCAGGGATTCTCCCTGCTGAAGCCGAACCAGGTTGCGAGCCAGGTTATGCCCCTGCTGGATAGCCGGTAAAGCAAGCATTGGATGGCCTTTTGGACGCTGTTCAGAGATCATGGCAGCAACATCTCCAAGGGCATAGATGGTATCGTACCCTTCAACCTGGTTAAAAGAGTTTACAATATATCGGCTCTTTTGATAGATCAATTCGGGCTTCAATCCTTCAATAACCTTCCCTTTCACACCAGCCGACCAGATAAATGTGACCGATCTGAGAACAGTTCCGTCAGTAAGAACCACATTCAAACCATCATAATCTTTCACGCGGGTATTCAGCCACACTTTAACCCCCATTCTTGTCAGGTACTCATCGGCTTTTTCCGAAGAGATCTTCGACATCATCGGTAGCACGCGGTCAGCGGCCTCGATCAGGTGGATATTCATCAATCCGGGGTCCAGCTCCGGGTAGTCAAAAGGAACGATATGTTTTTTAAACTCTGCCAGTGATCCGGCAATTTCTACTCCGGTTGATCCGGCCCCGATGATTACAAAATTCAGAAGAATCTTCTTCTCGTCGATCTGCATTCGGGAAATTGCCTCTTCAAACTCCCGAAGTAACGTATTTCGGATGGTGAGAGCATCGGCTACTGATTTCAGCGAGAGGCTATGTTTTTCCAGGGCATTGTTTCCAAAAAAATTACTTGTCGACCCGGTCGCTATTACAAGAATATCATAGGAGATCTCCCCGATATTGGTGATAATTTTTTTTACCTCAGGTTCAATCCGTGTAACATCAGCCATTCGAAACCTGAAGTTCTTATACCCTTTAAAGATTCTGCGAAAAGGAGAAGTTATAGAGACATCTGGCAGTCCGCACGAGGCAACCTGATATAATAAAGGCTGAAAAGTATGGTGGTTATTCTGGTCAATAAGAATGATATCAAACGGTTTCTTCTTTAGCTTTTTTATCAGCTCGATCCCGCCAAAGCCTCCTCCGATTACAACCAATGTTGGATTATCTTTCATATTCTGGTTTATTAGGACAAAGGTATTCAAATACACCAGATAGTGAGATGGTGAAATAGACGAAGTGAGGTGTACGGAATGGCTCCCGGAGCATATGAATTCGGAACTTCCAGTGTTGAATATATGACGGTTGTTTCAGGTAGGATGAATGTATTGTTACCCGGTGATGCCGAGTGGAAATCCTTCCAGCCTCTGGACACATTCATCGTGCCGATGAATTCAAAATTTAAACTTGAGATAGCGGAAGAGACAGCCTACCTCTGTTTGTACAAATAATCAGACGAATATCCTCCGGGAGTTCGATTAATCCATGCGGAAGAACCGGATCGTTTTCACCTGTAACGAACTGGTCAACACCCTGAAAAAGTAAAAACCAGGGAGCAGATTCCCTGCCTCAAAAGAGACCCTGTTGCGCTGAGGGGTTTTATTGCAAACCACTCTACCGCAGGCATCTGTTACAATCAGTGAAGTGATCAATTCTGATGATGAAACGGTGATTTGACTTATGCAAGGATTGGGGTATACAGAAAGGACCAGGGTGTTCCGTGTTTCGGGGATAGCCGTATTGATCAGTTTCCCCGAAATGATGATGTCATCGATCTTATCAATTCCAGAAGCTTCAACAGGATTACCTGCTGAGTTGGTATTACTTGTCATCACCCACCTCAGGAAGAAAGATGGCTGGTTTTTACACTCAACAGGCAGTTCAACAGAGTCCAGAACTCCCGTTGTCCAATCGTTTTGAACCTCAAAGCTGGCATTCGGAACATCAGTCCAGAAGCTTGATATGGGCAGTCGATACTGTAATTTCCAGTCACGAGGCCCGGGATTATTCCCTCCCGATTGTTGTTTAGAACTCAATGTCAGATCTTCATAATCGGTTGTTGTAATCTCAACCACCCAGCATTTCAGATCAATGCCATCGTTCCAGCCCGTAGCCTGGGCAGCCTTCGTGGTAAATCCGTTCTTAGAGAAATCAATTGCGCTGGTACCGCCTTCAGTATGAATCGCCTTGTCGAGGTTGGCAGGGATCCCTCCATCGGCGATGCTGTCGGCTCCAGTCCCTGTCGGGAAGGTCCATTCAGCAATTAGAACCTGGCTCTGTGATGCTGTGATGCACAGAGAAATGAGGTAAACGAAAGTAAGAAACTGTTTCATAGGGACGTTGTTTTGTTATTATTATACCAGTAATTATTATTTTGTGAAACGGCATGAAAGATTTAACAGAATGTACCGACCTGTACTGAGCTGCCCCTTGCTGTCGGTCCATTGCCGGTTCAGCAGGTCCTGGATTGTGATCCCTGTAGTAATCCGATTAAAGAATGTATGCGATGCCTTCAGGTCGATGGTGAAGTAGCCGAGTGTTTGGGCAGTGTTTTCATCATCGATCCACTGACTTCCGACATACCGGCCGGTGAGGGCAGCACTGAGCCATTTAGGTGTGAAGATCAATCCAGCGAAGGCTTGATTTGCAGGCACTTCCATCAGGAACTTTCCGGAAAGGTCTTTCCCGGGATTTTTGGTTGTGTCGAACCGGATAATCCGAGAGTCATTATAAGCGTAATTGGCAAGAAAGGATAAGTTTTTGATGATGGGAACAGTGACCGTGATCTCGGCTCCAAGGATCCTTACCCCACTGATATTATCTCGTTGCATAACCGGTTTAAGGTTGTCACCCCCGGTATAAACGCTGTCACCGTTCGTAACAAAGTATTGAAAATCCTTCCCCAGGGAGAGGTAACCTGAAGGCTCCAAAATGATCCGGTTGAACAGCGTTAATGTTCCTCCAAGTTCCATGTTATCCAGTGATTCCGGCTTTAAACCCGGGTTGGCCATCTTGAACCCCTTGCTGATATTCCCGTTTTTGCACATATCATCGAGGATAGGAGGACGAAATCCATGTGCATAGGAAAGGTATATGTTTTGCAGTGGATTGAAGTTGTAACGGATTCCTAGTTTCGGGCTGATTGCATTCCAGGTTTCATCGGAGAAGTCGGAAGGGTAGGATGTCATGAACTCGGAAAGGGTTGAGGGATATTCAATCGTGAAGGATCCGTTTGTGAACCAGGCGATGTCCCATCGGATGCCTGCAGTCACTGTTATCCGGGCTTTCAATAGATTGATTTCATATTCTGTAAAGAGGGCAAAGAAGGACATGGTCCCTTTGTTCGTCAGGATGTCGGAAGAGGTATAATAGGTATCGCTGGCATTTACACTTCCCTTCTTCAGATCCATGCCAACTGTGAGAGCCTGGTTGGGTTTGATCTGGTTGGTCAGGTTCAACCATAAACCATAATCAACCCGCTTACTGTCGGTTTCATAGAGAGTGTATTTTCCACTGCGTTTGGTGCTTTTTGTCTCATTTTGCCGGAGGTAGTTTTCATGCTGATAGAATCCGTTGGCTAACAAACTATACTTGCCCCATCCGTTTCGGGACGATAGTCTGACAAAATGTGTCGGATATCGGTTATAACTCCCAAGCGGTTCATGGATCCTGGTGCCATCTCCCCTTATGTCATCGTAATAGTTGTACTCAAGTTCAATCCCGTTTCTCTCGTTGAACTGGTATCCAATCTTTCCGGTCACAGTTCCTTCTTTGAGGTATCGGTTTGTATCCAACGTATCGCGTGTGGAATCGGGCTCGGTAATATACCCCTTCCCCTGACGGTAGAAGGCCGACATGGAGTAGAAGAGACCCCGTCCCTGCTTAACCTGGCTGCCTCCCAGTTGTATAAGGGCGCCAAAAGTTTGGTAGGTTCCGTATAATGCTTTCACTTCACCTTCGAACTTGCCCGATGGCTGCTCCGAGATAATGTTGATCACGCCGCTCATCGCATTGCTGCCGTAGACAGCGGATACGGGACCTTTTAACACTTCAATCCTTTCAATATTATCAGGGATCAACCGGTTCCAGTTGATCCCTCCTCCGTCGGTTTTGTTGAGGGGAACTCCGTCCAGCAGGATCAGGGTTCTGTATGATCCGTTCAGTCCCCGCATGGTCACGCTGGAATTTTTAGAAAAAATACCAAAATCGCGGTCGAATTTGATACCTGGAACGAGTTGTAATACTTCATCGGTATTGTTGGCAGGCATCTCCATCACCTCTTTTGACGGAATGGTAGCAATTCGGGCAGGGATCTCGGCTGGTTTCTGGGGAGTTCGTGTAGCAGTGACAAAGAGCTCCTCCATCTGGTGTACCTCAGGCATCATACAAAGGAAAATCCTGATTGTATCATGCACCGGATTACTTGTCAGGCTATGTTGGAGATTCTGGTATCCAATGTAGGAGATTTTCAGTCTGACTTTCTGATCAGTTGCAATAAGAAGGACAAAATTTCCATCATGCCCTGAAACAGTTCCCTGTGAAGTTCCGGAAATGATGATGTTGGCTCCCTTAAGTGGTTCACTTGTGGTGCAATCACGAACTTTCCCGGTAATCACTTGTTGGGCAAAGATCGGAAGTGCTGAAAAAGCAATCCCGGTGAACAGCAATCGCAGACGATGTGTGATATATCTTCTCATGGCCTGTTATTGCTGGAACTTCAGATCAATCAATACGTGGCCTGTCGTACCTGGCACTACCTCTTTGACATGAATCAACCCTAGTTTCCCTTGAGGGTCCCTGAATGAAATCACCATTCCGGGGAGGAGGTACTTGGCTTTTCGTTTCAGGTTAACCGGTTCGTAGGCAGCTAAAATCAGGCTGTCGTTTGTCGAAAGATTAAAATCGGCAGAAGTGTATTCAGTCGTATCGTACCTGGTCTCGTTTTTTATTGTCCAGTTGGCCACTCCGGTTGGGCCGATGAAAACGGAAGGGGCATCTGCTTCGGCTGGAGAAGCAAGGGTGGCATCATAGAGATCGAAATAATAGATGATATCGATCGAATCTTGATGTTGGTATGCTTCATCCAGAAAATACCTATGATTTGCGCCGAGAGAAAAGAAGCTCCCTGCAACCAGGTTGCCCTGGGAACCCAGCAGGATATTGGAGAAGGTATGTATTGGCCCGTATTGAGAAGATGAGTTCCGGTTGAGGGTCAGCATGATGCTGCTGAAATTCCGGTCACGGTCCATCACCAGGAACTTCCAGCATTCCGATTCGCTGGCAGTCTTCATGATGGATATGTTGAAGATCAATGCGGATTGATTCATCCCGCTGTCAAGAACAGTCTGCTCCTGCCCGTTATTCCAGCCGATATGAAAATATGTAAGGGTTGCTCCCATTCCATGTGCTTCAATCCCAACCCTGATTGTTTCTCCGATCGATAATGTGGTGTCGTGACACACAGATCCGGAATCGGTTCTGAAAACAAGATCAGGTGGCATAGATCCAGGGTCTTTTTTACAAGATATCAGGAGAAACAAAAATAATGAAATTGATACCGATATGTTGATTTTAACATATCGATAAAACAGACCACTAAATGATTGATTAACATTCATGATTATTAATCTTTTTTCAGTAAATGAGCTGAGAGGTTGAGGATGCTTGCTCCAAGCAGACCGCCGGCAAGTCCGAAAAAGAGGTGGGTGGCAACAGGCCATGCCAGTCCAAAACGGAAAGAGGTAAACAACAGCCCCGTCAGAGATGCGATCCCAAATTTAATCAGTGGAACAAACATCCACCCGATCCCACAGGATAAGAGAGTCGCCATCACGAAGGGCATCACCTTCCTGAAATTCATGTAAAGGATATCCAGGATAAAGCCGATCAGGATATATATGACCGGCGTCAGAGGCTCACGAAATCCCAACAAGGAGGTTGCCAGGATCAGTGCGGATCCGGTACAGGCGATGGATCCGGCAAAGGGGAATTTGGATAACCCACGCCCGACGATGATCAGCGTGAGAAATATGACACCCTGGCGTCCAGGCAATTGCAGTGGAATACGCAGCTTGGCATGAATGACCATAGCAAGCATGCCGAGGAATAAAAGGAACAAGACTTCTGCAAGCGTTCCTGTTATTCTACTCGGAAATAAGCTTGATATACTCCTTGGAAGCGGACTGGTAGTCGCAATTTTCATCCCCATTCAATTTCTCTGCAAATAAAACGATTTTTTTGTTCCTGACAATGGGACGGCACCATTCTGTTATCCGGATTGTAGCATCATCAAGGAGAGGGTTGCCTGGTAGATCAACTATTATGTCAACGGACACCATCTCCTTGTATTTCTTCACTGAGAATACGCCCTTTATCTCCCGGAGTCTCTCCATCCATAGCAGCCTGCCATCATTGCCTTCAAACCGGAGGCCCACTGCAGCCAGTGCGCCAATCACTCCGATCTTTCTTCCGGTCAGTCCGGCCAGAAAGATCTGGTGCTGGCGGGCCAGGTTTTCTGCAGCTGACTTGGTCAGAATAACTTTTTTTGCCTGATTTCCGAAACGGATAATATCTTCATGAATCTCCTCCCCGAATGCGATGCAGAGCCCCACATCTGAATCGAAAGCGGCGTTCTCGAGGAGAAAGTCGGAACAGTAATTCCGGATCCAGTACTCATTCCCGCAAACCTTTCCAGCGATGCAGGCAGACGAATTATGTGACGTATATGCAATTCTGGGATCAACAAGGAGTTGGTGGCGAGTGATACAGTAAACATTGACCAGACCGGTATGATGCAACGATTGAGCTAACGCTCGGGCCATATAGCCGGTACCCCTGCTTTCCAGATTATCCGTATCATCAATACCAATGTAGATTTGCGAGTTCATTGTGAAATAATTAACGCAAAATTACAAATTTTTACGAAATGTCGGACCATGCATATCGAAAAAAAGATATTCTTCCTGAGTTTGGGAAGTGACTCTCCCAGTATCTGGCAATGGAACAAAGAATATTAATACCCGTACACTCTGGCATCGAATTGCTGAACCTTAACGATCCAGCAATTCACCTCACGGATTGAAGGATCATTGTAGGTGAACTGACGATCAGTGTATTGTTTCATTACGACATCCAGAGCTTTGCGTTTGAGCCCTTCATCTTCAAGAAACTCAACGGTACCGTAACACAAAACGCTTCGGTATTTCATGCCCCACGAGCAGGCAACTTCTTCGTGCTGATAACGCAGTACGTGGTCAGTCGTAAAGTTGATACAGACTTCAGGGTTGTGCTTCAGGCAATCAATTTTTTTCCCCTTCTGAGCGGAATGCAGGTAGATCACATCCTCTTCAAACCCAAAGTTCAAGGGAACAACATAGGGCTTCCCGTCAGGATCTATCATAGCAACATGACAAAGCTCACAACGTTTGATGATCTCATTGATCTCGTTGCGGTTAGATAGTACTCGATGCCGCATCTTACGCGAAGGATGGAAGGATCAGGTACTCAAGCAGGTATTCGACAAGCGAAAGGATGATGCTGAAAATCAATGCCCACCAGAAACCTTTTACTTCAAATCCCTTTACAAGTGCACCCACCAGCATAATGATCAACGCATTGATTACAAACAGGAACAATCCGAAGGTTACAAGCGTAAAGGGTATGGTAAGGGCAATCATGAAGGGCTTTATAAACGCATTCAACAGACCCAGCACGATGGCAACCAGCAAAGCGGTCCAGAATGATTTGACGGTGATTCCCGGCAACAAATAGCTTGTCAGGATGACAGCAAATGTCAGGATCAGAATTTGAACAATGATAAGTGTAAGTGTCATGGGCTTGGTGTTTAAAATTTGTGCCAAGATAAGAAATTATCGGAAAAGGGCCACCCAGAGATCTTCAATTTTTTTCACCGTCCTCACATCTATTTTGAATTTTTTCGAATTTATCCCCTTGAGGTTATAATAGGAGACAAAAATCTGCTTGAAGCCTAATTTCTCTGCTTCAAGAATTCTCGGTTCAATCCGGGTAACAGGCCTGATCTCACCAGAAAGGCCAACTTCCGCTGCGAAACAAGATTTTGTGTCTATGGGCTTGTCTTCATTGGAAGAGAGCACGGCGGCAACCACGGCGAGATCGATCGCGGGATCATCCACACGGATCCCTCCGGCAATGTTGAGAAAGACATCTTTGACTCCCAGCCGGAACCCGCTCCGTTTCTCCAGCACTGCCAGCAACATATTGAGCCGGCGTGAGTCAAATCCTGTACTGGAGCGTTGCGGGGTGCCATATGCTGCCGAACTGACCAGTGCCTGGGTTTCGATCAGCATCGGACGCAATCCTTCGATGGTTGCAGCGATAGCGATTCCGCTAGTAGGTTCATCGCGGTGGGAGAGGAGGATCTCCGATGGATTGGATACCTGGCGGAGGCCACGGTCATGCATCTCGTAAATCCCCAGTTCGGAGGTGGAGCCGAACCGGTTCTTCACAGCCCGTAGGATCCGGTAACCATAATTACGGTCTCCTTCAAACTGCAGGACGGTATCTACCATGTGCTCCAGGATCTTGGGGCCGGCAAGCGTTCCGTCTTTGGTGATATGACCGATAAGAATCACAGGAATGTTGGTGACCTTGGAATATTTCTGCAGCTCTGCAGTACATTCGCGAATCTGGGAAATACTGCCTGCTGTGGATTCGATCACCTGGGTAGTGAGTGTCTGGATTGAGTCTACGACCACCAATCCGGGTTTCAGCTCTTCCAGGAAAGGGAAAATTGTTTGTGTGGAGGTTTCAGTGAGGATAAAACAATCATCCTGTTTCATCCCGATTCGTTCTGAACGCATCCGGATCTGTTGTTCGCTCTCCTCTCCACTGATGTAGAGCACTTTCAATCCTTCACATTGAAGAGCTACCTGGAGCATCAGGGTCGACTTCCCAATTCCCGGTTCACCCCCGATCAGAACAACCGATCCGGGAACTAATCCCCCGCCCAAGACCCTGTTTAACTCCAGGTCTTGAAGGTCAATCCGCTTTTGGGTATCAACTGTAACATCCGAGATCCGAACTGGCCTCCTGCTCCCTGTATCCGGCATTCGGTATCCCCGTTTGGTTTCCTCCCGCTGGATCACCTCCTCCACAAACGTGTTCCATTCCCCGCAAGAAGGACACTTCCCTTGCCATTTGGCCGACTGTGCGCCACAGTTCTGACAGAAGAATGATGTTTTAATTTTTGCCATGAAGGAAAAGTTGGCAGTTGGCAAGGTGCATCTGCAAACTGCCAACTGGGTTTATTTAGTACTGAGCTTTGCTATCAGATCGGTGGTCGAATACCCTTCCGTGAGTGGGATGGTAACAACCTCTCCTCCTCGTGCAAGTACAATATCGTGACCTATTATCTCTTCTGTCCGGTAATCAGCTCCCTTCACTATAATATCCGGTTGAACAAGGGCAATCAAGTCATAAGGGGTCTCTTCATCGAAGAGGACCACTGTTGTGACAAACGAAAGGGATGCCAGGATCATAGCCCTGGCATTTTCATTTGTGACCGGTCGACCTGGTCCTTTCAACGCTCTGACAGAGCTGTCCGAGTTCAGCCCGATCACCAGAACATCGCCGAGGTCAGCTGCTTTCGACAGGTATTCAATATGCCCCAGATGAAGCAGATCAAAACATCCATTTGTGAAGATAACTTTTCTGTCCTTAAACCTCCAGATGTTACGTTGATTTCTGATCTGGGCATGTGTAAGTATCTTTGATTTAATTCTCTCCGCTCTTTCCATGATAGGTTTTGTTAAATGAAAGCAGTAACAGTGATCCTCCCCCAAGCACCAGGATCATCAGGGTTTGTGTAGTCCATACGATCCATCCAAGTGCCAATCCGGTTACCAGCGCAATGCCATATAACTTCAGTGTCTCCTGGATCAGGGCAGGATAAAGTCCAATTCCTCCAGGGGTAATCATGATACCTATACTTCCAAGCACAAGAGCTGATAATCCGGCTCCGAGTGATAGATCAGAGGTAGCCGGGAAACAGAAGAAGCAAACATAGAGCATCAGGAAATAGAGAGCCCAGATGCCGAGAGAATTAATCACAAACAACCATGGATGTTTAATCTGTGTCAACGACTTCAATCCCTCCCAGAATCCGATAGTCAGATTCTTCATTTTTTGATAGAGTTTAAACTTCTGAAGCCAGCGGCGGAAGATCCAGACAAGAAAGACAAACAGTGCAGCGATGCTTCCTGCGGAGATCCAGATGATACGGGAATAATGCATCACGCCGAACTTTTCAACCAGTTTTGGGTAGATCGTGTCATCCAGAAACTCCCGGATGGTCCCCATCTGTGTTACAATCATCAGCGCGAACAGAAGGAAAAAAATCAGCATGTCAATGGCACGTTCTGTGATGACGGTTCCGAGAGATCGGTTGAAAGGGATCTTCTCGTATTTAGCCAGAATGCCGCAACGTGTCACCTCTCCAAGCCTGGGAAAGGCAAGATTTGCCAGGTAGCCAATCATGACTGCATAAAAGGAGTTCTTAAAATGAAGTTTGTAGCCCATTGGCTCCATGAACATCATCCAGCGAAGGGCACGTAAGATATGGCTACATATGCCCAGGGAAATCCCGAGTATTACCCAGTTATAGTTAGCAGTTCGAAATGCTTTCACGATCTCCTGTCGTTCCACATCCGTCAGATCTTTCAGGGATAGCCAGATGATCAGAATGCCCAAACCAAGAAAAAAAATAAACTTCAGGATTGTAAGGAACCCGGCTTTAAAGGGTTTAACATCAGTTTGGGTTGAAGGCATCAGGGAAAAGGTTAGCTAATGGGAAGGCCGTTATGATGATCGGGAAAAATTACCGCAGGATGAAATGATTTGGCCTCCTCAAGGTCCATCAAAGCATAGGATGCGATAATGACAAGGTCATTTTTAATGAATTTACGGGCGGCAGCACCATTCAAACAAATGACTCCACTGCTTCTCTCTCCTTTGATCACGTATGTTTCAATCCGCTCTCCGTTATTGATATTCAGGACGTGTACCTTCTCATATTCGACTAGATTGGAGGCTTCCATCAATGCTTCATCAATCGTAATGCTTCCTACGTAATTGATATCTGCTTCTGTAACGGTAGCCCTGTGAATCTTCGATTTCAGTACCTCTATTTTCATGCAGCAAAATTACGAAAAAAGTTCCATATTATCGATCATCCGAATGTCTCCAAGATAAACAGCCGTGCAAGCGATGATGTTTTCCGGTGCCTCCCACGAGGCGACAGGAAGAAGGGTTTGCTTGTCTGCAATCTCAAAATAATCGACACGGAACTCAGGATTTGCAGCAAGTCTCTTTTGCGATATGATCTGTAACTTCTTGACAGGGATCGAGCCGGCATTGGCTTTGGTGAACATCAGCACATCATAGATCAGAGAAGCCATCTCTCGCTCACCGATTGTCAGCCGAAGATTTCGGCTGCTCATAGCTAAGCCGTCGGGCTCCCTGATCGTTTCGCATGGAACAATCTCTACTGGAAGTTTAAGTTTGTCAACCATATGCTGGATGATGGTAAGTTGCTGAAAATCTTTATTTCCGAAATAGGCACGGGTAGGGTTTATAATATCAAATAACTTCTTCACCACGATGGCAACCCCTTTGAAATGATTGGGTCTGTATTTCCCCTCCATCACTTTATCGAGCCTTCCAAAATCAAGATCCAATTGCGGTTCTTCTCCGGGAGGATACATCTCATCCACTTCAGGCGCAAACAGGATATCCACTCCTTCCTCAATGAGCAACTTTGAGTCTTGCTCTATCATTCTCGGGTATCCGGTCAGATCCCCCTCGCTGTTGAACTGAATTGGATTTACGAAAATGCTGCAAACGGTGATTTCATTCTCCTTTTTCGATCTTCTGATCAGTGAAAGATGGCCGTCATGTAAAGCCCCCATGGTAGGAACGAAACCGATAGACTGGTTAGCATCCTTTGAGACCTTAAGCTCTTTTTGGAGGTCGGAAATAAGGATGTATGTGTTCATAGCTCCACAATCTTGTTCTTAATTGCAAACTTCACCATTTCAACTGTCGATTTCAATCCCAGCTTCTTGACAATATGATTTTTATGTGATTCAACTGTCCGGATGCTGATCTCCAATCTGGTACTGATCTCTTTATTGTTGTACCCTTCAGCAAATAGTTTCAGAATCTCCTGCTCGCGGGATGTCAGTGGCAGAGGGCTATCTTCTGCATTTGCTTCAGGTTGTGTGGCTTGTCGTAAAAACCGTTTTAAGATGACTTTTGAAATCGAATCACTGAAAAATTCATGACCATCCTGGATGGCATAGATAGCATCCAGCAGCTCTTTCCGGGAAGTGTTTTTCGGCAAATACCCCCTGGCTCCGGCTTTCATTGCATTGAATACAAAATCTTCATTTGTGTACATACTTAGAATAAGCACCCTGATATCGGGATGACTCTGGCTTAGCATCCTGGTAAGATCGATTCCTGAGATATCTGGCAGAGAAATGTCCATCAGGATAATGTCTGGCTGTTGACTCTTGATAGCTTCCAGCAGTTCGCTTCCGTTGTTTGCTTCACCAATGATCGAGATATCTGTGATGCCGGCAAGAAGCGCTTTGATACCATCCCGCACCAATTGATGATCGTCTACCAGAAAGATCTCGACAGTTTCCATGACTTACTGAAATAGGGGAATATTTATGGTGATTTGTGTGCCTTTATTTACATGGGAGTCAATTTCAATGGAACCGTTAAGGAGGTTGACCCGCTCCCGCATGTTGTTCATGCCGTGACCGGTACCCGATTTGATCTCCTGCAGGTTGAACCCCTTGCCATCGTCGCGAATCTTAAAAAGGACATCCTCTCGCTGCCTGATCAGAACCAGCTCCACCCGATTCGCTCTGGCATGCTTTACAATGTTATTCAACGCCTCCTGGGCTATCCTGAAAATATAAGTCTTGATGGTTTTGTTCAGGGATTCAAAGTCCCCTTTGAAGTCAAGAGAGATCTTCAAACCTGTATGTTCACTGGTCTCCACGCAAAGGTTTCGTATAGCAAACACGATCCCGAAAGCCTCCAGTACGGATGGCATCAGGTTATTGCTGATCCGCCTGATCTCATCTACAATTTTGTCGAAGTCGGTCCTGATCTTTGGGATCTGCTCCCGCACATCTTTCTCATCCCTATAGAGCAGGCTCTCAAGCTGCATCTTAACCGATACCAGGTATTGCCCGATTCCGTCGTGTAACTCCCTCGATAACCGTTGTCGCTCTTTCTCCTCCCCTTCGATGAACGATTTCAGGCTGTAGAACGGGTCGTGATCGACGACTGGTGGTTGCACACTATTTTTATTAATTTTGGTCAATCCGGAGAGGATTATAAGTCGAAGCAAACTTACTAAAATTCCGGCTCTGAACAGAAAAAACGAAGCGATGAGATCCCTCTTTTCCATTTTTTTGACCCTATTATGGTTGCTTGGAACGCACATTCAAGCTCAAGTAGAGACTGTCTCCTATGTCAAAGACCCCAATGCAAACCCGCCTGATTCGCCGGTATCCCTGAGCCACGTCGAAGCTTCCCTGAAATTCGAGCCGGCTGCCTGGCGTGTGATAGGCGAAGCGGCTATCCGGTTTGTACCGTTGGGTTACACTACAGACTCGATGGTCTTTCTCACGCCCGGTTTTGATGTTGAACAAGTACTGATCAATGGGAAGGCCGTTCGCTTCACGAGTGATGAGAAGAATACCATTATATTCCCGGATGCCGGCATGAGGAAAGGAGAGGAGTACACCCTTTCCATGGTTTACGAGTCAAACCCCATAGCTACCGGGATCTATTTCGTTGGATGGAAACCCGGGGAAGAGGGTAAGCGAAAGGCGATATGGGCCCACCGGCCCTTCGGGTGGCTGCCCTATATGGATGGCCGGGTAACCATGGACATCCGGATCACATTCGACAGCGACTATACAGTTTTTACCAATGGAACCAGGATCTCTGTCAAGAACAATAAAGATGGCACCTCCTCCTGGCATTACCGCCTGGCCCAAAACCACCCCTATTTTTCTACTGCGCTAGGGATCAGCGATTACGACTTCAAATCCGAAAATACGAGCCGGGGTGTTCCCCTGGAATTGCTCTATTACCGGGGCATGCAAGAGAAGATAGAGCCTACTTATCAATTTACTAAACTGATGTTCGATTTTTTCGAGGATGAGATGGGGATTCCCTATCCCTATGATGTTTACCGGGAGATCCCTGTGATCGATTATATGTATGGCGGGATGGAGTGTACCACCTCCACCATCTTTGGAGACTACATGCTGATCGATCCCAGGGCCTATTGGCAGCGCAACTACATCAATGTGAATGCCCATGAGTTGGCACATCAGTGGTTTGGTGATTATATCGGCCACCTGGCACATCAGGATGTATGGCTTACCGAAAGCTTCGGAACCTATTACGCCAAGATTTTCGAGCGCTCTGTATTCGGCGAGGAGTACTATGAGAATATGGTGATGCAGGAGCAGGCGGCGGCATTGGAGGCTTCAAAAGACAACGATTATCCGGTCTGGAGCAGTCGGGGAGGTAGGGCTCGCATCTACGACAAAGGATCGGTCGTGCTGGGGATGCTGCGCGATGTGATGGGCGATCGTGAATTCCGCGATGCGGTAAGAAGCTACCTGGTGAAGTTCGGTTATGGTTCGACCGAAACCCAGGACTTTATCCGGACAGCCTACGATGTTACCGGGCGTTCCTACGATTGGTTCTTCGATCAATGGGTCCTGCGCCCGGGCGAACCCCACTACGTCGTCAACTACAGTGTGATGGATGATACCATTGGGGCACGAAGCACTTTTGTTAACGTAGAACAGATACATTCAGTGAATGACCTGACCGGACTCTTCCGAATGCCTGTCTGGTTGCAGGTGTGGTACACCGATGGATCTGCTGACTCTGTCAGGGTGTGGGTCGAAAAAAAGGTCGAAGAAATCAGGATTCCAAACGCAGGGAAAAAGAGAATCGACTACCTGCTTTTTGATCCGGGGAAGCATCTCCTGAAAAAGTTGACATTCAATAAATCCATTGAAGAACTCTCCGCCCAAGCACTCAAGGCTCACCACCTGTCAGACCGGTACGATGCACTCCTCGCATTAATGCCTGTTTCACTGGACAAAAAGAGGGATCTCCTGATACGATGTTATGATAACGAGACATTTCACCTCACTCGATCGGAGATTCTCCGGCAGCTTGCTGCCGATACACTCTCCGGAACAAAGGAACTTTTCAGACAGGCGATGTATGATTCTGATGCCGAAGTACGGGAAACGGTTTTGCTTGTTCTCGATCCGATTCCCTATTCGTTGAAAAAGGATGCTGAAACATTGCTTCACGACAACTCCTACCTAAATGTCGAACTGGCCCTGGATAAACTTTGCAGGGAGTTTCCGGCCGACGTGCCTGGTTACCTTGAGATCACTGCAAATGAAACAGGTTGGAGAGGCAAGAACATTCGAATGAAATGGCTACAGATCTCCATTGAAAACTGGAAATTGGACCGGCTTCAGGAGTTGATCTCCTACACGGCTCAGAACCAGGAGTTTGAAACTCGTATGAATGCGTTTAATACGCTCAAACAACTTGGGTATATCGACGAAATTATCGCAAATAATGCGAAAGAGGCCGCTAAACACTGGAACAACAAACTGTCCGGTGTGGCCCGCAGCTACCTGAGTTACTTTGCACAGATTGATGAATATAAGGAGCTGGTTAATGAGTAGGCAACGGATCATTACCCGTACGGTCCTGCTGATTTCTTTTGTCAGCTTTTTCAACGATATCGCAAGCGAGATGCTCTATCCCGTGATGCCTGTTTACCTCCGTTCGATCGGCTTTTCCATCCTGTTGATCGGGATCCTCGAAGGGATAGCGGAAGCCACAGCCGGATTAAGCAAAGGATATTTCGGGAATCTCTCTGACCTGAAACGGAAACGACTGCCATTTATTCAGGCTGGTTACATTCTCAGTGCAATCTCTAAGCCGCTGATAGCGCTCTTTATCTATCCATTGTGGATCTTTTTCGCACGAACACTTGACCGACTTGGGAAAGGAGTTCGCACTGGATCAAGGGATGCTATCCTAAGTGATGAAACCACAAAAGAACACAAAGGGAAGGTGTTTGGGTTTCACAGGGGGATGGATACCCTTGGTGCAGCCATTGGGCCGGCCCTGGCCCTGGTTTACCTCTACTTCTACCCGGAGCAATACCGGTGGCTGTTTTTCCTGGCATTTATTCCCGGAATGGCAGCTATCCTAATGACCTTTTTTATCAGAGAGAAGAAAAGGAGTGGGGAAAACATGCCTGTTAAGAAAATCCACTTTCTCTCTTATTTTTCCTACTGGAAACAAGCCAGTTCAGGATACCGAAAGGTCGTTGCCGGATTACTTCTTTTTACCTTATTCAACAGTTCGGATGTATTCCTGCTCCTGGCTGTGAAAGAGCAGGGCTTATCGGATGTTCAGATGATTGGGGTGTACATTTTCTATAACCTTATCTTTGCTGCATTCTCATACCCAATTGGATGGTTAGCGGATAAGATAGGCCTCAAGACGATGCTCATCATCGGGCTGTTGATCTTCGTCGTCGTTTACTTCGGATTTGGATGGGCCAGTTCATTACTCGTTTTCGGGATTCTCTTTTTCGGATATGGATTGTTTGCAGCATGCACTGACGGGATCTCCAAAGCATTGCTCACCAACCTGACCGACAGAAAAGACACTGCCACCGCAATTGGTCTTTACACCAGCCTTGCGAGCCTACTTACCCTCCTGGCAAGCAGTTTGGCCGGACTCGTATGGTTCACCCTGGGGGCCCGATGGATGTTTATGATCTCCGGTGCAGGAGTGGGAATAACGGTAATCTACTTCCTTATCATCATTCGCAGAAGTCGGTCTCTGCAACCGAGGTCGCAGGCATGAAAAATAATCAGGAAGAGATTAGTGGAGTGGGATAGTGTATATGGTATGCTCATTCCTGTATCCTGGCAGATTCACATACCAGTTGGGATAAGAATTTCCGCTGGCCTGGCACCACTCGGCAAAGTGATTATACCCGTAAAGGATGGCAATAGTTTCATATGTATAATCATATTTTTCAGTGATATTTGTAGCCCAGAGGAGGTTATTGATTGTCTTATAATACCTTCCTGTTGAAGGGTCGGAGCTATCGTCGCCAGTGCCAAAATATTGAGGGTTTGCCAGTGAGGTAGGGATGTAGTTGGGCATATGAATCTCCACACTCCTGTCCAGGTTTTTGATAAGGAATGGATTGTAAGGAGGAGCCCCTAGCAGATACTGATCCTGAGGTATAGCAAAATGAATGTTGATAAATACGGAATCAGAGTAGCCTGCAGGGTAGTCGGGTAGTGTGTTGAACATGGAACTGGGGCCAGCACGGTGAATGATGTTATCGGCATTATCCCAAACAATGATAACAGCTTGCTCCTGTGAACTTTCTGTCCCGTTCTCATTTAACTTTATATACCCGAATTTGGAAATGGATCCACTTACAGAACCAATCATTTCAGGGAGGATTCCGTCAAGCTGGAACCCGAAACCGTTTTTCAATGCAGCTCCTGCAGCCCTGAGGTAAAATGTCGGTTGGATATCCACCACCTGGTTTCTTGAATTGGTTGTAACGCGAAACCGATAATCAATCACAGCATCATTCATGTCATAATCGCCTTTATATGGCCAGAGGTCTTCAAAGATCAATGTGCCAAAGGCGGAAGCACTCGGATACCAGTTGAGAAAGGATTTTGAACCATCGGCAGGGAAATCATCGAGCAGGTTCGCTACACCATCACCGTCAGCGTCGTTAACGTTCAGTTGTCCGCAGCCTTCGGGGTTGCAGCCCCCTACAGGAATATAAGCAGTACCATCGGATATAGGCAACAATGTTGCGCCTTCCAGGAAATTTTCCGGGAAACTGCCGGCAAGAAGAGTCCCATTAGGTGTTAGCATCTCAATAGTTCCGGTTACAAACTTCTGCGATCCCATTATACTACCGGAACCAGTACATTTAATTACACTCATGGAACCCTCTCCTGTCACCGTATTATACATGATGAACGCTGGAACAGACATCATCGACTGATTCTGAAGAACAATTTTAGCCCCTGTATTTATCGTCATCTCCATGTCAGAATGGATGTAACCGTTATTGGATTTGTATACCATCGTATTGAATGTAATTTTCTGATGGCTTTGGATCTTGCAATCGTTTTGAACGGTTTTTCCATGGAAGTTGATATCCCCGTATACGTCAATAGACCCGCTATTATAAATAAAACCAGCCACATCCAAGTTGCTGCTGACAGAGATGTTTCCCAGATTTTCCAGTTCACTTGCTGTGCCACCAATCGTATACTGACCGTTGATCACCAGGGTCCCAAAGTTCCGGACCAGGCTGGGATGCGAGAAGTTGTTGTTGATTGTGATCGACCCGTAATTCTGAAGGTAAGCATCGTAAATCATTGAAATAGAGCCAATCGTAACATTTGCATCCCCGAAAACACGTAAGGAGCAATTCCGGGTCATGTTAATTGAGCTGATGGAAACAGAACCCGTAGATGTCACAATGAGTTGGCATTGTTTATCTATTTGTCCCATACTGATTGTCCCCGAAAATGTACCACATACTTTAAGCGTTCCATCTTTAATGGAAATATGTCCTGAATAACTATCCGTAATGCAATAAACCAGTCCGTTGTCAATCACAGCAGTGCCGGTACCTGTCAACCAGGCATCACATCCCGACTCGCAGTTAGGTTCATCAACATGGATGGAGCTTATTTTCTCATCTCGTTGTTCATTAAAGGTGAAGTTGATGGTATTCTCGACTGGCACTTCAACGGTTTCAGTATATCCGGAGATTGTTGTTAACTGCAGGAAGAGGGAGGAAACGGCGCCAGATACCCGTAACTTCGCCTGGAACATGTAATTCAACCCAGCGGAACCACTTTTCATTAACTTGCCGCCATTGACCGGATCTCCCAGGTAAACGGATATCTTTGAAAGAGATCCTGAAGGAAGAGATGGCAAATTCGTTACTATTTTCAGATCAATCTCCTTGGTTGTCTGCCAGTCAAAACTGGAATGAACGTTAAGATCATCCATACTGCCAATACCCGGTTCACGGGTTTCGATGGTTTTATTGCAGCCTGATATCAATAAAATAGCTGATAAAGAGATAAATATGACAAACAGACAGAAAAATTTCTGTGATAGTTCCTTCACGGCAAGTCCAATTAAGAGGATAAAGATACAGGAAGATGTGATTGAAATCAACTTCCTGGCCAGAAGATATTCACATGTTGATAGTGAATATGATTTTAATTATATTCGCTGTAGCTAAATTTAAGCATCATGAAAAAGATCATTACCTCGCTGGGATTCATTATTGCCTCTCACATTTTGTCAGTTGGTCAGACATACGTCCCGATTACCGACAACATGCAGATTCAAAGCTTTTCAAACATCAAGTTTGCCGGTGGGGAATATACCTTCACAGACGCCCTTGCCGACGGTGTGATACAGATTAACGGTATTAACAACGTGACCCTTGATGGTGACAGCTGCTTCGTTAACGGGGTGAACGACCAGGGATACATGATCAAAATTGCTAATTCAGACCACATCACCATCAAACATTTTGATTCAGTCTACAACTATAAATATGCCATTCACATCATGAACTCCCACCACATCACCATCAATGGGAATGTATTTTCTGGGAATAAAGTGGACTCCATAGGATGGATAAGCATCTGGACCGATTACACACAGGCACTCGGCGGGGGCGTACTGATGTATCAGACCCGGGCTGCGGAGGTTTATGATAACACGATGACGCTGCAAAATGATGGCGTGGCTCTCTACCATTGCGACAGCATCAGGCTGCATGATAACGACTTCTCCTGGAACACCTCCTTCGGAATCCGAATGTACTGGACCGATACCTGCCGGATCTATCAGAATAACTGCTCCCATGTCAACCGCCCCTTTACCGACCCCAGCGACTGTGCAGCCCTGCTGATGCTGGTCTCGAATAAGAATGAAGTGGAATACAATGATCTCTCTTATTCCGGAGATGGTGTATTCCTTGGCCAGTATCAGCATTCAAATATTCCCAATAATAACTATTTCGGTTACAATGAATGTTCTTTCTCACCGCATAACGCGATAGAAGCCACCTTCGCTGATGGGAATATCTATAAACACAATAACTGTAACTACAGCCATTATGGTTTCTGGCTGGGTTATTCGTTCAACAGCATTCTAGACAGCAATGAGGTCATCGGGAATTACCAGACGGGGATCGCTATCGATCGCGGCTTTGAGAATACCATCACAGGCAACATCATCCGCGACAACCCAATTGGGGTTGAGCTTTGGGAGGGGTCTCCCATCACGGGGTATACAAATCAGTTTTCCCACGACTATGCCATCCACAATAACCTGTTTGACGGAAATACGGTAGCTGTTTCGGCAATCAAGACCGAACACCTGGTTGCCTTGGGGAATGATTTCGATTTCAATCGCGATGCCAGTGTTTTCCTGGATGGACAATCTGACATGGATACGATTACGGGGAATACCTTCCGGTTCCCAACCGTGTTCCATATCTCTAACAGTTCAATCTACGACATCCATGCGATAAATAATACGTGGCTTCCGGGAGATACAGCCCTGATTTCAGAAAAGATCTGGGACAGGCATGATAACTCAGCTAAAGGAGAGGTGGTCTGGTGGCCTATACTACCTTCGCCGGATGTCTCCATCCAGGATGATCCACCCTGCGATCTGGCCGAACCGCTCTCTATCTGGTATGGCTATCCGGAAGTGGGCTATCCAGCTCCGGTGAAATTTGCCGACAGCCTCTATTTTGATGCAGAGGACAAAATGGTGGGGGAGGCATCCGTGAAGTTCGTCACCTCCAGGGGATGGTATACAGCCCTGAACTACCGCCCCTCCGGCGATTCACTCTCCGATTGGGCCCTGAGCGAAGAAGATACACTTCGTTTCTGGGTCAAAACCAAAAAGTTTATCCCTTTTGGATTCCAGTATTTTCAGATCCGGATCGGAGACCTGGCGGGGAACTACTTTCGTTATTCAGTCTCTCCGAACTTGCTGAATGCAGCACATGATACTTGGAAAAGGTACAAATTTCCACTCTCCGGAGATGCGACGTTTCAACGTACCATGGTAGGACAGATGAGTTGGGACATGGTCAATTACGTGGAGTTCTGGGCTGACACCTGGGATTACGGGTTCACCCTGTGGCTCGACGGTGTTCAGTTCGCGGATTGCGATCCGGTCACTGCAATCACCCTGAATAATCGGCCTTCGACCAGTTTGCATCAGAATTATCCCAATCCGTTCACTGATTATACTACCATTCACTTTACGCTGGCCCGACTTGAGCATGTCAGGCTTGCAGTGACAGATTTGTTCGGTAATCTTGTGGAGACGTTGGTTGATCAATCCATGGAGCCCGGGGAGTACAAGGTACGGTTTCAGGCAAACCATCTCACTGAGGGAGTTTACCTCTATCATCTTCGAACCGCCAAACAGGCTATGACAAAAAAACTCGTGATCCTTCATTAACAGACCTGACCTGCATCATTCTTCATTCCTGATTCCTCATTTCTCATTTCTCCAGGATTCTCTCTATCTTTGCAACTACCTTTTAAGATATGTAAAGATGTTCTGGTGAAAGAGAAGAAGAAAGTTTTGGTTGGTTTAAGTGGCGGGGTGGACTCGTCTGTGGCTGCCTACCTGCTTAAGAGAGATGGATACGATGTGATCGGAGTCACGATGGCAATCTGGGATGGAAAATACTCGGCATCAGGGAAACATGCCTGTTTTGGGCCAGATGAAGATGAAGAGATCCGGGAAGCAAGAGAGATCGCAGAGATGCTGGATATTCCATACCATGTATTCGATTGTGCCGCCGATTATAAGGAGTCGGTGCTAAATTATTTCAAGAGTGAATACCTCTCCGGCCGGACACCCAATCCATGCATAAAATGCAACCAACTGATCAAGTTCGGTATGCTGCCACTTATGGCAGAGAAGGGTGGCCTGGACTACGACTACTTCGCAACCGGCCACTATGCCAGGGTGAGTTACGATAGTATCCGCAACAGATACCTTCTTAAAAAGGGAATAGAGCCTAAAAAGGATCAGACCTATTTCATTCACCGGCTGTCCCAGGATCAGCTGAGCAAGATTTTATTGCCACTGGGAGGACTTTCCAAGCCGGAAGTCAGGGAGATCGCCCGCAAAGCTGGTATCCCTTCTGTGGAGAAGGCGGAGAGCCAGGATTTCTATGGAGGAGACTACAAAGAGTTGCTTGAGATGCCGGCAACACAGGGGGAGATTGTACTAGCTGATGGAAAAGTACTGGGCCGTCATACTGGTTTCTGGAATTTCACAATCGGCCAGCGAAAAGGGTTGGGCGTAGCCTATTCAGAGCCTCTTTATGTGGTGAAACTAGACCCGGATGCCAACCGTGTAATTGTTGGAACAAGGGAAGAGACATACGACTCGACCTTTTTCGTCAAGGATCTGAACTGGATCTCCATTGAAACATTGACAGCTCCTATGGAGGTTGCCTGCAAGATCAGATCGGCCCAGAAGGAGCACGAAGCTACCATTGAACCTGTTACAGAAGGTGGAGTAAAAGTCACCTTCTATCATCCCAATGATGCGATCGCTCCAGGCCAGAGCGCGGTGTTTTATGAAGAAGAAACAGTTGTTGGAGGAGGAACCATTGTTTGATTTACGAATGATAAAATCTCTTGCCTTATGCCTCATGGCTTATAACTTAACCCTTAATGTATGAAAGCTCTTACAATTTTTTTCCTGAGTTTATTTTTTGTCTTATCCACAGTCGCCCAAAAACCTGTTAAGATTGCTCCGGCTGATCTCAAAAAACATGTTGAATTTCTTGCCTCCGATTCACTGAAAGGGCGCAAACCAGGCACTCCGGAAGCCGTGGTGGCAGCTCGTTACATTCTTGAAAATTTTAACATGGCCGGGTTGGAACTTATATCAGATAATGGATTTCAATACTTTGATGTAGTTACAGGTGTTGATCTGGGGGAGAACAATCTCTTCTTATTTGATGGGACTACTTTTGAGCTGATGACTGATTTCGTTCCCTTGGCTTTCTCTTCGTCCGGAGGCGTAGACGCTCCCATTGTTTTCGCCGGGTTTGGCTTCGACATGGATCAAGATAGCGTCCAATGGAATGATTATGAAGGCATTGATGTCCAAGGTAAATGGGTGATGTTTTTCCGTGCCGATCCGGAACCCGACAATTCTGAAAGTGCTTTTATCCCTTTCAGCGATATTCGAAGTAAGATATTGACAGCCAAAGACAAAGGCGCGGCAGGCGTACTCCTGGTAACGCCTCGAAGTATGGAAAAGGATGATAAGCTGATGCCTCTGGTAGTAGAAAACAACGAAGTCACGGCAGGTATTCCAGCCTTCCATATCACCCGTACTGTCGCCAACCAGCTCTTATTATCCAGCGGATTTACAACGGATAGCCTTGATGCGTTGATCATTGAACAGAAAAAACCATTTTCATTTGAAATAGGAGGAACCCTTTCGGCTCAAGCGGAGGTTAACCAGGAGAAACAGCAAACCATGAATGTTGTCGCTTTGCTGAAAGGCAACGACCCGGTTCTGTGTGATCAGTATTTGGTAGTGGGGGCCCATTATGACCACCTGGGAATGGGAGGCCCAAACTCGGGTTCCCGGATGCCGGATACCAATGCAGTGCACAACGGAGCCGACGACAACGCATCGGGGACAGCTATGGTAATTGAACTCGCAAAAAAACTTGCAGCTCAGGGTGCACCTGCACGCAGCATCATTTTCGTAGCTTTCAGCGCCGAAGAGATGGGGCTTCTTGGGTCGAAATTTTTCGTCGACAACGCTCCGGTACCTGCTAAATCGATCAAAGCAATGTTCAATTTTGATATGGTTGGGCGCTTCGACAAGGAGAAGAACTCCATTTCGGTTAGCGGAACAGGAACTTCCTCCGAGGCCGACTCTATCATCCTTATATATGAGAAAGATCTTCCATTCACTGTCGTTCACTCCCCCGATGGGTATGGTCCCTCTGATCATGCCGCCTTTTACGCGGCAAACATCCCGGTATTCTATTTCAACACTGGCGTTCATATGGATTATCACACTCCTTTTGATGATACTGAGAAACTCGATTTTGCTACAGAGGCACAGGTAGGCGATTTTGCTGCCAGAATCATTGAAGATATTGCCGGAGCCCAGAACTCCCTGGTATTCCGTGAATCGGGGAGCAAAGTCGCTTCCGGCCGTACTGGCAGAAAGTTGAAGGTGACACTGGGCATTATGCCCGATTTTGCTGGCGCAGAAAAAAAAGGATTACGTGTTGATGGTGTTACAAGCGGCAAACCCGCTGAACTCGGAGGAATGCTAAAAGGTGATATCATCACCTCAATTAATGGTATGAAGGTGGAGAATATCTATGAATATATGTCACGACTCGCAAAGCTGAAGCACGGACAAACAATCACTGTTGAGGTGATCAGGGGCGAAAAAAATGAAGTACTGCTGATCCAGCTTTAACCGGATTCTTGTATGGAAGAAATTTTATCCACCTCCTTCCTGCTAAAATTCATCAAGTTTGGGATCGTAGGATTCTCAGGTGTCATTGTCGATTTTTCAATCACATTTGTATTCAAGGAGTACCTGAGGGTCCAGAAATACATTGCCAACGCGATAGGATTTACCTTGGCTGCCACAACTAACTATTTTCTAAACCGGGTCTGGACATTTGAGAGTGCCAATCCGAATATATTAATGGAGTTTAGTAGGTTTTTTGTAATAGCTCTGATCGGATTGGGAATTAACAGTGCCATCATCTGGGCCATGTCGGGGAAGCTCAAGGTAAATTTCTATTTGGCCAAACTGGTAGCCACCATTGTAGTAACTGCATGGAACTTCCTGATCAATGCATATTACACCTTTGCCTAAAATTATAGAGAGTGACTCTTCTTACCTGGTCTTGGTCATGCTTGAAGGGATGCAGATGATATAATCTGCTTTTCCAAGATACTCATCGGAGAGGTTATCAAGGTCATCCTGTTCTACACACGTGATGGTCAAAATATTTATGTCAAATGGGAACCTCCTGGCGAAATCCTTGAGATACCATACCGTTCCTTCATAGTCCTCGCTATGATAAGCACCGTTAAAATGGAGTATGGTGCCTCCTTCTTCAATGTTCTTGTAAATAAAGTAACCCATCGTTGCATCTTTGATGGCCTGGGCTTCAGCCAGGTTCATCGTCTGATGCATTGCACCACCCCCGGCAAACATCTCGTTCATAGCTTTGTAGCAATTCATAGTAGAGTCATACTTGATGGGGAGTGGGGCAATCATCCCACGCTGGTATGCATTGATGCTGTCGAGTCCTTCTAATCCCTTCAGGTTAACCAACGCTGCATACCTGCGGGGGATATTGGAGGCGACAAACTTTAAGTTATGGTCACAGGCGAAGTCCACTAATGGGGCATAATCAGTCGAATAGTTTGGCCATAGCTTAGCCTCCTTCTCAAAGTCCTTCTTCCGGATAAACTTACCAGTGTATTCATCCAGCAATAACTGGTTGTCGCGCTCAAACATCTCAGCAGCCAGAACCAGTTTATCCTGTTTGATCTCATAGAGATCTTTTGTAAGTTCAAACTCCATCCAGTGACAGATAGGATTGTCGTGTAACTCTCCAAAAAAAACTACATGCATATCTCCGGCATCTTTTAAAAGCTCTTTATAGGAGGCTTTTTTCCCTTTAGCATTGAAGATTCTGTACGCCGGTTTGTCGGCCATAACTGAAGCGCTGATAAGCAATCCAGTAAGGACCAATAGGATAGATTTGAATTTCATAAGCTATGTTATTCTGTTTCTGGTTCAATTGGTTCATCTGTCGATTTTCCTGGATCTACCCAGGTCCCGTCAAGGATCGTATTGTAAGTCTCAGGCTGATGGAGAATCTCAATGGCACGGGACAGTTCCGGATCGTTGCTGAGCGACGACTCGACCTTTCCCCGCTGGTAATAATACCTTGAAATTATCTCCATGCGAAGGAGTTCCCGAATCTGATCTTCATATTTATTGATATCAGCCTCTTTGTCCCGTATCATATGTTCTTTCAAGTGATTATACTCCTCCTGAATCGCGTCTAAATACTGTTCGCGTTCAGCTTCACTTTTCAACCGTTCAAGAGCCTGTTCGCTTCTTGTAGTATAGGTATAGTTCTTACCAGCAATGAAGGCAAGAAAGTCGTTATAAACACTGTCGCTGATCTTAAACTCCTTAACAGGCGGAATTTCCGGATGAGCCAGGCGATATGTTGTAGCATAATCAAAGATCAGGAAGTTGCCGTAAAGAGTCAGGGCAATCTGGCTGAACTTTCTTGGCTTAACCGAAACATCCGGGGAGATGCCCCCTCCGTCATAGACCTTTCTTCCATTTTTCGTAGTGAATTCCCGGATAAGGGAATCAGGGATCTTCGCCGAATAGCCATTGTTATCCTTGTGGCTATAGTCAATAGCCTGGATGCAGCGACCGCTTGGAATGTAGTACTTTGCCACAGTGATCTTAATCTGGGCATTGTAACTAAGAGGAACGACATTTTGTACCAGCCCTTTCCCGAACGTCCGTTGACCAACGATCACTCCCCGATCGAGATCCTGCATTGCTCCGGCAAAGATTTCACTGGCAGAAGCACTCTGATAATCAGTAAGCACAACCAACGGGATCTTGAGGTCCACAGGTGGGTATAATGTCTTATGAACATGGTTTCTCTCCTTTACTTTCCCTTTGGTGGTAACCACCTCCTGTCCGCGCTCCACGAAGATATTCGATAAGTCCACAGACTCGTTGAGCAACCCTCCTCCATTGTTGCGGAGGTCGATAATCACACCACTAACCGGTTGTTTCTCTTTCAACTTCAGGAACGCCTGCTTAACCTCTTTACCTGCATCCTGTGTGAACCCGGAAAGTTTAATATAGGCGATATCACCGCCAACGATGCCAAAATATGGGATGTTGTCGATCTTTATGTTTTCACGAGTAATGGTTTTCTCTATCATCTGATCCTTACCATCTCTCTTAACCTTAATCTGAACCTCCGTCCCAGCCTGTCCTTTCAGGATAGCACTAACCTCATCATAACTCTTGCCAACAGCCGATTGCCCGTTTACTTCAATGATCTTGTCACCGGCCATCAATCCCTCTTTTTGAGCAGGCGACCCTTCATAAGGCTCTGAAATGATTACATAGTCATCCTGTTGGTGGATCAGGGCTCCGATGCCTCCATACTGGCCTGTAGTGATAAACTTATAGTCTTCGATCTCTGTCTCCGGGATGAAATTTGTATATGGATCCAGCGAATATAGCATTGCATCAATCCCTTCCTTGGTGAGCTCCCCAGGGTTGATGTCATCGACATACTCGGCGTTTAGTTCTTTGACCACATCAGAATAGATGTCAAGATTTTTCAGAATCTCAAATGTTTGATCCTGTGGCGACTGACTAAAAACTGTCTGAACTGATAGGATAATTGACAGTAAAAGAACAATATACGGGAAGCGTTTCATAAAATACAGTTTCTTAGTTTGCAGTTGGCAGTTTACATCTTTTACTGACTAATTCGAAATTCTTAATTCCTCATTCTTCATTCCTTATTCCTTGTCCCTCATCCTTGATTCCCGGTACAGGATCATACCCGCTTCCTCCCCACGGGTGACATCGGGCAATCCGCTTCAATGCCAGCAAGCCTCCCCTGAATGGTCCATGCAAACGAATAGCTTCGGCCCCATAAGCAGAACAGGATGGAGAGTATCTGCATGCCGGCATTAGGTAAGGTGAGATTGCCCCTTGATAAATGCGGATCAGAATAATGAAAAAACTACCCAGAAGCTTTTTCATTCTCGTTCTTTAAACGTTGTAAAAGTAAGATTATTTTCTCATCAACTCTGGAATAGGGGAGGATCTTCCGGCCTGTATACATTATAACAATAACCATTTGTTTGCCAGTCGTTGTCAACGATTCATAGAGCAGGGACTTATTTCTCCGGTAACTTTCTCGTATTCGGCGCCGGATCAGATTTCTGTCTGAGGCTTCATGAAAGGAGGCTTTTGGGACAACGATCATAATCTGTAAAGGGAATGAAGTTGGAAGAGATGAATAGAGCCAACGGGCTTTCAACGGTGGTGCTGATATGGATAAACCGGAAGTGAAAAGCTGTTGGATTATCTTCTGACGGCAAAGCCGCTCTTCTTTGGAAAAGGTCTCGTTCATGTAACCGGGCAATTCAGGTTAGAGGCAGTTACCCTTTCTTTCTCTCGCCTGTAATGTGTTGTTCAATGGCCATGGTCATCGAGGGAGCAGTACAGGTAGGTGCAAGGATTGTCAGTTTCAGTCCGGCCTCTTCGGCTGCTTTGGTAGTTGAAGGCCCGAACACGCCTATGGCACAATTGTTCTGCTTGAATTTAGGGAAGTTCTTGAAAAGGGACCTGATCCCGGCAGGGCTGAAAAATACCAGCAGGTCATATCTGCTGATATCCAGGTCGGAAAGGTCACTGGCCAGAGTTTTATAGATGATAGCCTTCTTATAGGTTACTTTCAAGGAATCCAGAATATCGGGAATCTCCCTCTTGTGTATATCGGAGCAAGGGAGTAGAAATTTTTCCGTTTTATGCTTTTTGATCAGTTCGCTAAGGATGTCAAAACTCTCTTTACTGTGAAAAATCTTCCTCTTTCTGAATTGAATGTATTTCTGAAGGTAATAGGCAGTTGATTCTGAGATGCAAAAATATTTCATCGAGTCAGGAATCTCTGAACGCATATCTTTGGCAATCCTAAAGTAGTGGTCCACGGCATTCCGTGAAGTAAAGATCACAGCAGTATAGTCGAGAAGATTTATCCTTTCTTTCCGGAAATCTTTCGCGGTAATGCCCTCAATCTTAATGAACTTCCTGAACTCAATAGTCAGATTGAGTTTTTTTGCAAGCTCTCCGTAAGGAGATTTTTCTAGATCGGAAGGCTGTGGTTGGCTAATCAGAATGTTCTTGATCTTCAAGGCTAAACTAGTTTTTAAGGTTCAGTTATCCGTTCTTTTCACCAGGGAATCAAAGGTAATCCACGATCAATTTTGCAACAACTAGTAACGGTAGAATTTCGAGGGTGCAAAGATAGACAAATAAAAAGAAATAGGAAAATCGGGTGAGTGA
>CAYUZX010000018.1:0-56568 GCA_964449285.1 uncultured Prolixibacteraceae bacterium | reverse complement strand
TTGACAATATAGGGGATAATTTTGCTTATAAGGTGAGTGTGATCTTTCCGTTTTAAACCTTCCAGGTTTTTAAACCCTGGAAGGTTTAATTCAGTTTAGAAACTCCTTGATTTTGCATAATTTGCGACATAAGTTAATACGAATTGAATGTTTTGCAGTTTTTTGTTGTAAATTAGCTGGATGGAGCCGAAGATTTCTGTTCAGCAGGTACTCTTTCAGTCCATAAAAGAGCGCATTCCAAACCATGTTTCGTTCGTACATGACATCTCTGAATTGTTGCATCTTAGTTATGACAGCGCTTACCGACGGATCAGGGGAGAGAAGGAACTGACCATCTCAGAGTTACAGGTTCTCTGTTCTCATTATCAGGTCTCACTAGATACCCTTTTCTCTATCAACAGCCAGCACATCCTGTTCAACTCCATGGCTATTGGAGATAAGGAAATCACATTCTTCCACTGGTTGAACACAATCCAGGCAGAAATAAAAGACATCCATGCATGCAAACAGAAGGAGATTTATTATTCGGCCAAAGACATTCCCATCTTTCATTTCTTCGAGTTCCCCGAGCTCTTTGCGTTTAAATCCTTTTTCTGGAACAAAGCCCTTTTTGCCACCCCAGGATATGAACAAAAAAAGTATACAGTTGATATCCCGAAACAATTACTGGAGCTGGTCAGATCAATATTGGCCACCTACAACCGGATCCCTACGGTTGAATTATGGAATGAAGAGACATTCAACAGCCTGATCCGGCAGATCGAATTCTGTTATGTATGCGGCTACTTTTCGGGTAAGGCAGATGCCCTGATGGTACTGAACCAGGTGGAGATTATGGTCAATCACCTGGAGCAGCAGGCTTCAGCCGGATTCAGATACCTCTATGGGGAAACTCCAGAAGGAATTGACGGGAATTACCGGTTATACTGCAATGAAGTCCTGTTGGGGGATAATACTATTTTCGTCAAAAAAGAGAGTCAATTAAAAACATTTGTGACCTACAATGTCATCAACCTTTTGGTCACTGAAAATCCGGATTTTTGCAAGCAGATTGAATCCAATTTACTCACCCTCACAAAAAAATCGACGCTTATCAGCAGCAGCTCAGAGAAAGAGCGGCAACGTTTTTTTCATATCCTGACCTCTAAAATCCATGAGCTTAGGGAGCGGATTTAGCAGTAGAACAATTTGCTACCTTTTTATGAATTTTCCGTACCATACTACTTTTCCGTTCTTTATCCGGATACCATACAATCCACCCGGCAGTGAGCTGATCTCGATTTCCACCCTGGATCCTTTAACCTGCTGATGTATTAATTCACGTCCATTCATTCCATAAATATAAACAGAACAAATCACATTATCCAATGGTTCGGATAGTTTAATATATATCTTATCAATAGCAGGATTAGGATAAATTGATAACCGGGATTGCTGTTGTTCTTTGATTCCAACATAAAGGGAATCATATTTCATTACCGTCGCTTTTTCGGAATTCCCAATATCTATAAACGCCACATAAGGTATACCGGACGGACTAAAAGCGAGGTTTATATATTCAGCCATATCTGATGAAAATCCTGCATTTCCTACATTTTCCCAACTGGTTCCGTCAAATTTCATTACCGTAGTCTTATAGGAATTCCCATGATCCTCATACGCTACATAGGATTCACCAGATGGACTGAAAGCTAGGCTTGTATAGGAAGCAATTCCTGCGGAGAAGCCTGCATTTCCGACATTCACCCAGTTGGTTCCGTCAAATTTCATTACCGTAGTCTTATAGGAATTCCCATGATCCTCATACGCTACATAGGATTCACCAGATGGACTGAAAGCGAGGCTTGTATAAGAAGCAATTCCTGCGGAGAAGCCTGCATTACCGACGTTCACCCAGCTGCTTCCATCAAATTTCATTACAGTCGCTTTATAGGAATTTCCAAAATCCGTATACGCCACATAAGGTTCACCAGATGGACTGAAAGTAAGCCTTATATTGGAAACCATTCCTGCGGAGAAGCCCGCATTTCCGACATTCATCCACATATAATCAAGTGGAGAACATTTCTCCCAATTTTGTTGGGTAAAACCTATAATTGGGAATAAGAACAATAAAATGTACATTAGTTTTTTCATAAGAACCTCCTTTTTATATATTAATAATCCCGGACACAGCGAACAGATATATTGTATTGCTTATAGAGGCCTTGCCGGTATACAGTCGGATTAAACTTACTGAGGGCACGGTTAAATACTTCGGTAGCATTGGACTCTGAAGAAGTCAAAAAAGAGCCGACATGGCCAATGCCCATGAAGTAGTTAGCCCCGGGGCTATAGCCACCCGGAAGTGCAGAAAAGCCATACAGGTCGGTGCCATTTCCGCCATCATTCCAACCGTAGGTTGTTTTCAGGTTTGTGCCTGCATCAAATCCACGTTCGGCCAGTACTCTATCCCATTCAGGATCTCCAATCCCATACTGGCTGTCCACGGCCCCTTCCAGCACCTTCCACTCCTCATCCGCGGGGAGGTGCCAATCCGGCGGACAAATACCCTGTGTGCCCGGTTGGGTCGTGTATTGCATCATTTCATTCCATCGATACATCCCTCCATATGTATTGCAGTTGGAAGGATTATTGTCATAGCAATACTTTTCAATGATACCATTATTCTGTGGGTTCTGATTGCCGTTGATCATGGTTCCCACATTCAGGTTCTCTTTCAGCCAGCACAGGCTATAGATCTGGATGGTGCTGTACTCCTGGCCTTCATAGGTAACTGTGGGGGTCCCGGGACAATGGATGTTGGTGGTGAACTGGAAGGTGTAGCTTTCATTGGATTCGGGGGTATCGAGGATACCTGATTCTTGTGTTAAATTCTGTGTGACGGTGGATGCCTTAATTTGGAATTCGCCGTCATTGCTGCCAATATATTCAAGCGAACTCCTTTTTCCGGAAGCTGCCACTTCAGAAAGAACTTTAATGCCCCGACTAATTCCGTTCCATTTGGCTGTGATTAGTAAAAACCTGCCTTTTCCGGGAGTGAACCTGAACGAATGATAGCCTTTTTCAAGCTGCCAGCCGGAGTTTATCAAAACCTTGCCCGGCAGGTCAGTAACCATGATAGTCACTGGTCCGTTCTCCTGGATGTACAGCGAAACCATAGTCTGGTCTTTTACCGGATTTGGATAGTTTTGAAACAATTGAAATTGATTCATCTCCTGATTGATCTCCTGAACTCCCACCGGGTAACCAGCCGAATACCCAATATAAAGCAATAAGTCACCCTGGGTGATTTCTAAGGTTAAGCTTGTATCAGGCCAATAAATCACGGTTTCACCACCCTGGGTTCGGTTCATCACTTTAATGCTGTCCAATTGAATATAGGTTTCGTTGTTAACAGCGGTGAAGGTCAAATCAAGCGTAAGATTTTGACAGGAATCGCATTGTGAAAAGCAGACGAGGGGTAATATGGTATCCGTGACAGGGATGGCGTACCGATTATACCCTCCATATCCGTTATCTACCCCGCATTCAACCGGGACCGTTTCATCCATTCCCCAGGCATTTCCATTGATATATTTGAATTCAACGCTGTCACCTGCCGGCAGAAAAAGGGTAACCTCATAAACTGCGCTGTCTGTTTCCGTCATCAGCGTAGATCCGGGATCCCAGCTATTGAATGTACCTGCAATATGCACACCGAGTTGAGAAACCGTCATTTGCGACATATCTACTCTGAATGTGACATTCACATTCTGTGGCGCCATTAGTTCATCAAATGATATCTGAGCGCCTAAAATTCCCGGTACCATGGCCAGAAGTAGAATTTGTACAAATCTTTTCATAGCTTTTAATCTTTAAATTCATTCAATTCTTAATAATTTTTCCAAACCAATTCCCAGTACTGTTGCTCAGCCTGATACAATACATCCCACAAGGCAGTGAGCTGACGTTGATCTCCGCCCGGGAGCTCTCCATCCGCTGCCACACCAATTCCCGTCCATCCATTCCATAGATATAAACGGTACTGATAGTATTTGGATCCTGCCCTGTCAGTTCAACGGTGATGTTTTCACTGGCCGGATTTGGAAAAACAGAAAGTGTGCCTTTATTGGAGCCCTTATCGGCTATGCCATTGATGAAGGATACAAAGCTTGCTTCATATCTATAAGAATCGTCCATGACAGGCAGGAATATCCACAGTTGTTGAAAGAAAAGATACTGCATACTCATTCCCGGCTCCCAGTTCCCGGATTGCCATAATTCATATTTACCGGTGACAGAGTTTCCGTTTGCATCGTAAGTCCAGGTATATAAATAAAAGTTCACCCATGCATTGGTTTGCCATTCTTCATATAACTCAGCTAGCAGGTTTCCGTTTGCATCGTACATCTCAGTATATCTCCATACATTCATCCATGCATCGTTTTGCCAATATTCATATAAATCCGTCAGCATATTTCCGTTTGTATCGTATGTATAAGTATATCTAAAATCATTCACCCATGAATTATTTTGCCAGTCTTCAATTAAACAAGTAAGCCGATTTCCATTTGCATCATACGTATAAGAATGTTTCCAATTATTTATCCATGAATTGTCTTGCCATACTTCGCCTAACGAAGTCAGTATGTTTCCGTTAGCACCGTAAGTATATGCATTTCTTAAGTTATTCACCCATGCATCGTTTTCCCATATTTCCGATAAAGAAGTCAACATATTTCCATTTGCATTATACGTATAAGTAGCTTTCGAAAAATTAACCCAGGTATTATTTTCCCCTTCTTCATATAAGTATGTCAGCCTGTTCCCATCTGCATCATACGTATACGTATATCTTCGTGACTTCTCCCATGCATTGTTACGCCAGAATTCTTCTTGCATCGTCAGCTTATTTCCAGACATATCATACGTATAAATATACCTCCACAAGTTATGCCATACATTGATGGCCCATCCTTCACCGAGGACAGTCAGATTATTCCCTTTGTCATCATAGGTATATGTGGTTCTCGTACAATTCACCCATACGTTGGTATCCCATTTTTCATATAATCTGGTTAGCATGTTTCCATTTGCATCGTAAGAATAGGTATCTCTTGAATAATTCACCCAGTCATTGGTTTCCCATTGTTGTGTACAATCAGTTAACACATTTCCATTCATTTCAAATGTTTGTATTAGTCTGTGTTGTAATCCAAGTGTGTTCCAGGTGGTTATCGTATCCCAGTTCCATATTAAAGATTTGGGATCATACGGGTTCATGTGTTGCGGATGGTCGGGAGGGATATTCTTCCCGGCGATATGCGGTTGCATGGGATTGGCAAGATATTCCCTTTTTACTTCGGGTCGGTTTTGTTTTGACCGGAAGCTGATTTCTTCATGTTGCCATTGACCCATGGCAACAGACACGCAGCTTAATAAAGCTACCGATAGACAAAGTAAATTTTTCATGGTGGCTGATTTTTGATTTTCCAACCGAAAATACTTTGGGAGTCAGGAGGATCAAAATTGATTTTCAAGAGGTATCAGAGACTTTTTGCGGAAAATCCAAAATCAATGGAAGAGGGGGGCTGAAATTAGTAAAAATTGCAAAATCAGCATTTTACATTTATGCAATTTTACGCAGAATGAGAAATTTATTTTTAGGTGAAGGATGTACTGCAAAAAATGGTTTACTGATTCTTTCGTGGGAAGCAAAAGCCTATTGTAGCCAGAAATACAACCAGTATCCCAAAAGCAAGCCAATAGGGTGGCCTGGGGCCAGAGGGGATTTGGTTGGCTACCTCGTACGTTAGTAATGAAGTGACAATAAGGGGTACCGGCAGAAGGGTGATCAGGCTCCACCATCCCCATGGTTGTCTGAGCCGAAGCGGTCCCAGCGTTATTATCAGAGTTGTAGCACCTATGCCCAGCATGCATGCGCCGGTTATTTTCATCAGGGTAAGATACAACGGTACAATGTTTTTATCCACTAGATTTAGCTGCTCTTCTGTCATGGCAAGGTAAGATACATGATAATTCATGATATGAATCCTGAAGAGGTACATCAGGCCCCAGGCCATGATAATCAGGGAAAGGAAGGCGAGAACGTAAATGGAGAGCCGGCGCATCATAGAATAAGGATTTGAAAATTGCACCATAAAAATATAAAAATATCAATGCAAAAAAAAGTGGTTGTGTCCTATTCAAGTCCTGGTCAATAGAAAGCACCATTTTAGGACCTGGAAATTTATTTGCAAAATTTGCAACTTCTCCAGTTTCTTTTCTGAAAAAATCCAAAAACGGTGTCTCTTTCCGTGATATTTTTTGAGTGAGTAAAAAAGCTAACCTAATTATTTAAATAGAAGTATCCCGGGTTTGGATTTCCTGCAACTGCCGCAAAGATGCTTGCATTTACCCGTTTTCGTCCCAGGCTCATCCACCTTAATATTGCATGAACATTATAAGATCTCAGCCATGGAAACATTTATGCATTTATCATCTGAGTATGGCAGCGTCATCTATCGTTTGATGTATATCCTTGCCTTCACAGTAACTATTTCAATTTTTATTTACTCGGGCTTTCGTGCCGGGTATCCTAAGAAAACCTGGTTATGGATCACTTTATGCGGAGTTGTATTCTTTATTCTTGGTAACAAACTGTTGACCAACACTCCGGAACAATTGTTCCAGTTTTTCCAGGATTTTCAGCTTGTAGATACGGGGAAACGATCTTTGCTGGGTGGTCTGCTGGGTTTGTTGCTAGGATTATATTTAGGAGCAAAATGGCTGAGAGTTTCTTATCCATTTATGGATAAACTTGCCATCGCCATTCCTGCCGGAATAGCCATCACCAGAATTGGATGCCTATTTGCAGGGTGCTGTTTTGGCGAACCTACTCATCTCCCCTGGGGATTGACCTATGATGCTGCAACGCTTCCTGGGCACATACAATTGTCGCATGAGCTGATTCATTCTGAAAGTGCTTCTGCCCTTCCGGTTCATCCCGTCCAGTTATATGAAGCGATCTCCTGTGTCTTTATCATAATCCTGGTATGGTGCACCCGAAAACGATGGAAGGCAAATGGCAGCAAATTCCTGTTCATGCTGGGCTCTTATACGCTGATAAGGTTCATCCTGGAATTCCTCAGGGATCCTTCAACTGATGGATATCTTGGTGGATATTTCCTGGGCATCAAAGGTATTCAATGGGCACTTATCCTGGCATGGGGAACAATCTTAACCTTGCTATTACTGAGAGAGAGAAAACGGGAATTCAAAATGTGTTCTGTGAGAATCCTGCCCACATCCTATTTCCATGAATGGGCCTTGTTTATCATTTTCACCCTGTTTCTCATTTCTGCCAGAAAATGGCTGGAGGTTTTTGAGGTGTTGACTATCCTCATCGTATTTATACCGGTTTCACTTCAATTACTTACCAGAACCTACAACCAGATCCTGAACAGGAATTTTCGCCGGATTGCACCACTTCTGTTTGCAGGCTTTTTCATCCTGACAGCCCAGACGCTTCCTGACGAAGGGGAAAAAATAGTTTATACTGAAATTGGTCTTGGCTATATGACAGGGATTTACAAGGAAGCAGTAAAAAAGTTTTTAGAAGTTGATTATATGGCTTGTGATCATTATAAAAGAATCTATAGCAACCCTGAAAGTCATTCATATAATTTCAATACGATTGGATTTCAATATTCCCGAAATCAGATCCAGAGTAAATACCGGAGAATGGGTTACGGGTTCGGAGGAAACGGAGCCTGGGAAACTGAAAAAGTCCCTGGAATGAAATCTGCTGCAACGAACGTATATTTTGGAATCAATGGATACTTTAAATATGATTGGCGCGGATTCGGTCTGTTGGGAGGGCTTCAGGCCGGATATTTTGACATTGCCGCCTTTGACAGGGGATCTAAGAATCTCAACCTGGGTGAGGAGATCGGCAGTCCCAGGATTTTCTATTTGTTGCCGCAGTTTTCATTAAGACTCGGACCCTATGACATTCTATTTTTTAAAGCAGATTTTTTTAACCATTTTCCCAGTGCATCCCCCATGCCACTCACCCAATTCGGAATCGGCTCAGGTCTGGGGAAAACCAATGGGACCAGCCTCTCCGCCGGATATTCCCTGGATGCTGGTTTGTATACACATTTAATCTTACCCATCAAAGAAAAGTTCATTGCCGAAGTATTTTATGCTGATGCATTTGCATCTGGCATCAAAGACAGACGAATGCTCTCAGTGGCATTTCATTACAGATTTAACTATAAAACTGTCCCCAAAAAAAGACAACCCAGAAAATAATTTAACATCGTCATGGTAAAGGTTTGTTTGAAAATACTGAAATGTTTCCGTCCGGTTATCCAAATCTCAAGTTGGATCAGTTGGAGGTTCGGGAGGTGTTATCAAGGTGCCCGGGTTGATCTGACTAGGATTTGTAATCTCTTTGCACCGGGAATGGTGATTCTTTCTCATAAAAACTTCCAGTTCACCAATCTGTTCATCCCGGGTTATTGGACGCATGCAGCAATGATCGCTTCCGGGGATTCCATCATTGAGGCAACCTTTCATGGTGTCGTTCGCAGGAACCTTGTGGATTTCATTTCCACGACTGATGATTTTGTAGTCTTAAAACCCTTATTCTGCGGGCCTGAAACGGTTGCCAACGCATGCTGGTATGTAAGAGAGAAGCTCGGTTGCAGGTACAACTTTGAGTTTGTTCCCCATTCCGATGCATTTTACTGTTCCGGACTTGTTTATAGCGCTTACCTGGAGAGCATGCATAATCAACAGGTTCAGAACGGATATCCTGAAGACTTCTCCAACTATGCAAAGGGTAGGATCGCCTTTCCGAATGACCTGATCAACCACCGCGATACCTGGGCTGTCGTGCTTGATTCCAATGCTGCTATAGGATAATATGCAAACGAGACATATGTAACAAATCAATTTTAAGAAATGGACAAAGAAAGAGATATCATCCGAATCATGCTTAATTCTTTGACGGGAGGAGAACACCCTACACAGCCATACTTCAGTACTGATGCAGAGCGGTTCCCGTTTGCCGGCCGGGAATTCCTATTTACTACTGATGAATTCTCAGAAGAAGACCTGTTTCGCGACCATGATTTCTCCATTCTTGGATGGAATCTTGCCGTGGCCACCATCAGCGACATTTATGCTTCCGGGGGTACTCCATTGTTTTACGGGCACAGTGTATCTGTTACTCCAGAGTGGACCTCCGCTCAAATCTGCAATCTAAGTAAGGGAATAGCTTCCTGTTTGAAGCAAGCCAATGTCAGTTTCATCGGGGGAGATCTTGGGTTCTCCAAGCGGTGGCATTATACCGGGATTGCATTGGGAGAGGCATTGAAACCGATCTCCAGAATGGGTGCCCGTCCGGGTGACTCGATCTGCATCACAGGTCCAATAGGAAAAGGAAACCTAGAGGCTGCCTTGAAACTCTATTCCAAACGTCCGGTCCTTAAAGGTCTCCTGAACCGCATTTCCGTCAGGTTACCAATGAGGAAAACAGAATCGGAACTGATCAGAATAGCTGCCCATTGCTGCATCGACACAAGCGACGGTGTATTAAAGTCCCTTCAAACCATTGCTGAACTGAACCATGTCGGTTTTGTGGTTAGTAACCTTCCGTATGTAAAGGAAGGGCTCCTTGCTACCAGGCTGTTGGGGAAACCGAAGGAATTACTTTTTCTTGGTGAATCGGGTGAATATGAATTGCTGTTTACGGTCTCACCTGAATTAGAAATTGAATTGGTTAGGGATGCTGAGAAAAGGGAACTGGTTTTTCATAAAATCGGAGAGATAACGGAATCCCTTGATTGCACTTTGGTAGATAAAAACAAGATCCTGGACCTGAAAAAGTTCCGTTTTTCTGCCAGGGATTTCCCTGATATAGCAATCTACCTGGATACACTTGAAAAAACGTTAAAACATGAAAGCTATAACTAAGCCAGGAGAAACCAGGAGGGTGGTGGTTACCGGCATCGGGCCGGTTACAGCTATCGGTACAGGAAAAAAATCTTTCTGGAAAAACCTTCTTGATGGTGCTGCCAACATCAGGGAGATCCCCCCTTGTTACGAAACAAACTACCGGTTCAAATCACGTTTTTACATCCCATTTCCTGAGGTAAACCTGGAAGAACACCAACTTCCCGGGAAATACGGGGTGATCATGGAATCATCGACCCGGGTTGCTGTGGTTGCTGCAAAGCTGGCATTGGAAGATGCCGGGATTGGATGGCAGGAACAGGATGTTACACTGCCTGTTGATCCAGCCAGATGCATGATCCTTCTGGGAACAGGAATTTGCACATTGAAGGCCGGTTTTGAGGCCCATGAAGCACATGCCCTCAATCATTCCCTTCGATTCAACCGGATGGTCATCCCCATGATAATGCCTGATTCTGCTACTTCATGGATCTCCATTCTCAATGACATCAGAGGCCCAAATTATACGATAAATGCATCCTGCTCATCAGGCACAGTTGCCATTGGAGAAGCATTCCTGAAAATCAGGGATGGAGCAGCGGATATGGCACTTGCTGGAGGTGTAGAATGCCTGCAAGACAAATCCGGGACCGTCATGAGGGGATTTGACTGTTTGGGTACATTGACCACGAGCGAAGATGGACACCCGCGGCCGTTTTCAAGGGAACGAAGCGGATTCCTGTTTGCTGAAGGAGGGGCATGCATCCTGGTGCTCGAATCCCTGGAGAATGCCCTGGCGAGGGGGATCACACCGTATGCAGAAATCGTGGGATATTCGACCAACAGCGATGCCTATAATATTGTTCAGATGGATCCTGCAGGATCACAGGTACAGGCAATGCTGAAAGAACTGACAGGAGATCGGAAAATTGATTATTTCAATGCTCATGGCACTGGCACTCAATTGAATGACGACACTGAAGCTCAAGTAATCAGGTCATTATTTGGAGCAAAGGCTAATCAACCAGTCATTAACTCCACAAAAAGCATTACAGGCCATTCGATTGGTGCAAGTGGGGCAATAGAAGCAGCCGTTACAGCCCTGTCTATTCAGCAATCCATTGTGCATAAAAATGTTACATCCGAGGTTATGGAGGAATTAAACCTGAACATGGAAAACCTTCTGCAAGATATTCAGCTGGCAGTTTCCGCCTCATACGGGTTTGGAGGTCATAATGCAGCGCTTTTGTTCGGTAAACCAGAAACAAGCTAAACAATGACACAGGATAGAAAAATATTGATCACGGGTGCATCAGGGCTGGTGGGAAGCCATGTTGCACATTATTTTTCCCGCTATGAAAAAAACGTCTTTTGCCTTGTGAGAAAAGAAAGCAGGATAGATTTTATCAAAGATTTGCCGGTAACGTTTATTTATGGCGACATTACCGATCTTGCCAGCCTTGAGAACCTTTTCAAAGGAATGGACCGGATCATTCATACGGCAGGGAAAGTGACAGATTGGGGGGACTACCGGGATTACTATCAGACAAATGTCACAGGAACGCTCAATGTATTAAAAGCCGCATACCGGAATCATATTTCCAGGGTGATCATAACCGGCTCAGTATCAAGCTATGGCGAGGAGAACAGTAAGGTATTGAAAGACGAAACCTTCCCATTCAGGTCTCATTATCCTTATGCATTCGATCGAATCCTGCCTTCAGGAATGAACCATTACAGCGACACTAAAGCAGAGTCCACCCGCTTGGCTTTAGCATTTGCAGAGGAGCACGGGATGGACCTGACTGTTTTAGAGCCGGTTTGGGTTTATGGCGAGAATGAGTTCTCCAGCGGATTTTATGAATACCTGTCCATAGCTAAATCGGGATTCCCTTTCATGCCAGGGTGCAAATCCAATACATTTCATGTCATTTATGCGAGAGAACTTGCCAGGGCTTACTACCTTGTTTTTCAAAAACAGGTTTCTGGTATGACCCGTATTATCATTGGCAACAGGGAACCAGAGAACATGCAATCAATCTATGACCTGTTCTGCCGGGAAGCTGGGGTAAAGAAACCCAGGAATATTCCAAAATGGACCATCTATCCTTTGGCGTTGCTCCTGGAAAGTTTGTACGCGTTACTGCAGCGGAATTCACCTCCCCTCCTTACAAGATCGAGGGTAAACATGTTTTACGACTCGATCGGGTTTTCCACGGTTCGGGCAGAAAAACTACTCGGGTTCAAGAACCAGATCAGCCTGGAAGAGGGAATCCATAAAACGGTTCAATGGTACAAAAAAAACAATTGGCTATGAAGACATACACCGGAATAAGCAGGATGTTGATGAACATAAGAATTAAGATCATAACCCTTCTTCATTTTTTACCGCTCCTTTTTTCCGGCGGTATGCGGATTTCCTATTTTGTTCGTTTCGTGAAGAGGCTCCTGTACTTCCTTTCCAAGATGAAGGACAACAAATACGTACAGACCAGCCAGGGGACCAAGATAAACCTGTATGTCCCTGCTTTCCCTTCCAGGGCTTTTTTTCAGTCTTGCCTTAAAGTGGCAGAATTTGAGAAGAAAATGCCTGCTGTGACGGTACTGATGTCGGTTACCTCCGCCTGCCGGTTCAATTGCCAGCACTGCTATCAGAAACTGGATAAAGGGAAAGATGCAGATATTCAATACCTGATCAATGCTGCTGCATACCTACAGGACAAGGGCATGGGATTTTTCAACATTGAGGGTGGCGATCCTTTCCTGGTATTTGACCGGTTGCAGAAATTAGTCGGATCGATCGATAACAGATCTGAGATCCTGATCAACTCAACCGGTGACGGAATAACCCCGGAGCGGCTAGCTATCCTGAACGGGAACGGAAACCTGGCTGGAATCATGTTTTCACTGCATACCCACGACCCGCATCAACTGAATGCGTTTATGAGCTCAGAGGATGCCTGGGCTATCCTTGAGGGAGGGATTGAAACCTGTCACCAGGTCAACATTCCCGTGATGTTCAACTCCTGTCTTTCACGGGAAGATTATTATGACGGCACCTTTGAAAAGGTCATGGAAAAGGCCAGGTCATTTGGCGGAGTCCTCATCCAGATCATCAAACCAAAACCGGCTGGGGGATGGCTGGATTCCGGAGCTGATCTTTTTTCAGAGCAGGATATGGCCCTGGTCAGGGAAAAACTGATCAGTTACAATAACCTGAAAGCATTCAGAGATTACCCGGCCATTGCTCCCATGATCATTGATGAGGACAGTGAACATTTCGGTTGCACAGCCGGAGGTACAGACCGGTTTTACATCAATGCCAAAGGGGATGTCCAACCATGTGAATTTTTAAATATCTCGTTCGGAAATATAGGAACAGAACCTTTTGAACGGATCTATGAACAAATGAGAACCGTATTCTCAACTCCCGGTGACTGCTGGTTATGTGAGAAGTATTCCCCCAGGATCGCGGAAATATTCAGAGAATCAAACCTCTCTTCCCTTCCATTGACAACGGCTTTATCAGAAAACATCACCTTGTGGATAGAACGGGGAGAAATCCCGGAATTTTATGAAAAAGTTGTTAAAATATAATGAACCATGGTAGCAGAAATTATTCAACGAGTCCCATTGTTGGTCTTTCTTAAGGCTTACATCAAATCGATGCGGCTTTACTATTCATTTGTGACCGGCATTGCAGGCTGGATTGGGGTTTCCTTTTATCAATATGCAGCAAATTCGGAAGGTACGCGAGGGACATCTACAATTGCCAGAACCATTGAAACCCCTACCCCTCCGGAAAAGGTGCTGGTGATCCTTGTGATCCTGTTTCTTGCCTGGGGGATCAATCAGATCATCAATGATTATTTGGGACAAAAGGAGGACCGGATCAATGCACCCGACAGACCGATGGTCTCCGGAGAACTGAATCCAAAGAAAGCGCTGATGTTATCTATCTCCCTTCTGATGATCAGTTTCACAGTCACCTGGGTATTTCTGGAACCCATCGCTATTATTCCTCTTGCTGCTGGGGTGTTGTTGAATGTTGTTTACGAATATGCAAAAGGACATGGACTTTGGGGAAACATCGTATTTGGGGTGATGATCAGCATGTGCGGGCTATTCGGCTTCTGGGCCTCAGGTCCGATGGATATTTATATGACGAAAAGCAGGTTCAGTGCCTTGTTTTTCATTGCAGTGATGAATGGTCTGATGACCTATTATACCTATTTCAAGGATTTTACAGGCGATATGGTTGCCGGAAAAAAAACCATTATTGTGACAATGGGGCTTGAAAAGAACAGATATATCTCCATTGCTGCTTCATTCCTTCCGTCCATCCTGTTTATTATCGGTTATTATGGTTTTGGATCGTTTGAGATCAAGTTGAATAACACCTTCATCATCCTGGGAATCCTGACGGTTTTTCTCCAGGTATGGACCGGCTATCTGTATTACAAGAATCCTAAAGGAGAAATGACCTACTATTCGCTGGTGACAAACTTCAGGGCCTGTACATGTGGTCAGACTACGATTATAGCCTTGTTTAATCCTACACTCGGGATGATACTCTTCCTGGTGACCTATGTTTTTGTAGGCTTTCTGTTTAACCTTCATACCAACATCAAAGCATGATCCATGATAGCATTCCAACCAGCAAATATTGCAGGGATACGGTTCAGAAACCGCATCATTCGTTCGGCAACGTATGAAGGGATGTGTGACAATACGGGTTTCCCGACCGAAGGGTATTACACTACTTATGAGAACCTTGCCAAATCTGATGCAGGGGGTCTCATCACCGGATTTGCTTATGTATCAAAAGAAGGAAGAGCCATGCAGCCGGCACAGGCAGGGATTGATGCCCCTGACAAAATACCCGGTTTCATGATTCTCACGGAGAAGGTTCATCGGTACGGATGTCCGGTAATCCTTCAAATCGCGCATACCGGACGGCAAACTGTAAGTAGTGCAACCGGGATGAAAGTAAGAGGGAGTTCATCCAAGCGCTCTGTTTATTTCAGGTCGAAGCCCGTTCCTTTTTCAACAAGAGAGGTCTATCGTGTGATCAATCAATTTGCTGAGGCTGCCTCTTATGCCAGGGACGCCGGGTTCGACGGGATACAGGTACATGCGGCACACGGGTACCTGGTTCACCAGTTCCTGCTCCCCGGCATCAATAACAGGGAAGATGAATTCGGAATTGATCCCGGGACTGGCATAGGAAACGCATTTCTTGAAAAGATTATCGGTTCAATTCGTCAACGATGCGGAGATGATTTCCCCGTTTTGGTTAAGATCAGCGGGGGTATAAATGATGAGAAGCATTTTGGTCACGACCGGTTCACATCCCTGATCAGGGTGCTCGATCGTTTGCGGGTGAATGCCATTGAAATTAGTTATGGAACTATGGATAACCCTTTCAATATTTTCCGGGGCGAGATGCCTGTCAACCTCATCCTGTCCAAGAACCCTTTTTTCAAAACAAATAACACGTTCAGGAGATCCCTTAACAAGACGATCATTGAATTCTGGTTCAGGTCAAAACAGCTCCCTTTTTCACCAGGGTACAACCTGACCTATGCCAGGAAGGCAAAGACATTGACCAAAATCCCGATCATCGTTGTAGGTGGATTCCGCCATGCTGTTGAGATCGAAGCAGCAATAGCATCCGGGAGTGCCGACCTGGTCTCCCTATCCCGCCCTTTTGTTGCTGAACCCGATATCGTATTAAAAATGAAAAATGACCGGAATTATACATCATTATGTGCGAATTGTAATTATTGCTCTGTGATGTGTGATTCAGGTGAACCAACAAAATGTTATAAATCTTAAAACGTAAAGCCATGGAACTATTTGAAGAAGTAGCTTCAATCATCAATCGGAATCTGAGACAACCAATTGATATTAAGCCCCAGGACAGTCTCCGGGATGACCTGAATATTGATTCATTTGACACCCTGATGATCGGTTGCGATCTTGAAGACCATTTTCACATTACAATCGATCCCGAGGATATAAAAAGTTTGAAAGTTGTTCAGGATCTGGTGGATAAGCTGGAAAGCATGGTCTCCGTTTCTCAGCCTGTAAATGTCTGAAGTGATGGATATCAAGAGCTTTTATCAGGCGCACAGGTTGAATGACCTGGTTGCCCGGCAAGCGGATTTTAATCCCTATTATCCGTTGATCCAGTCGGCTCTTGATGACCCCTTGATGATCGACGGAAAGGAATTTATCAACCTGGCATCGAATAACTACCTTGGATTGTCAAATGATCCGAGAGTGGTAAATGCTGCCATCAACGGACTGAAGGAATACGGTGTTTCTATGTGTTCCACCCCTGTGGCGGCAGGTTACAATGAACTTTTCAGCAGGGCGGAGAAAGCGCTTTCACATTTCTCAGGTTTGATGGAAACACTCATTTTTCCGTCGGGTTACCAGGCAAACAACGGTCTTTTCCAGGCGATTGCTCATTCAGGGGATCTGGTTGTGGTGGACCGTTTTGCCCACTCTTCTCTTGTAGAAGGCATTAAAACCGCCGGGTGCAACTACCGCCCTTTCAGGCACAACGATCTGGAACATCTGGAAAGAATTCTGGAACGGTCATCCCGTTTCAACCAGGTCTTTGTTGTGACCGAATCGGTTTTCTCAACTGAGGGGAGCATCTCCCCGTTTCGAGAGATCAATGATTTGTGCCTGCGTTTTGGCGCCATTCCCATCGTTGATGACTCCCATGGCATTGGTGTAATCGGAAAAACCGGCAGAGGAATCCTGGAATATTCAGGCATCCATGACTACCAGGGAATTTACACCGCCTCACTGGGAAAGGCATTAGCTACAACTGGAGGAATGATAGCGGGTAAAAAGTCGTTGATAGAATACCTGCGGTATTCTGTTTCCCATCTGTTGTATTCCACGGCTATCCTTCCTGCCGCTTTACAGGCATTGCTCATGGTGCTTGAAATCATTGACCAGGAATTCCCTGTGATTTCGGCCAGGCTATGGAAATATACCCATATGCTTTCCATGGGATTGCAGCATTCAGGTTATCCGTTGACCGAAACTGTCACACCTATCGTTTCAGTATGTACCGGAGATCCTGTTGAGACCCTGCTTTTATCAAAAGAGATGCATGACAACGGCATCCTTGGAACTCCATTCATTTATCCTTCGGTTCCTGAAAAAGAGGGGCGGATCCGGCTGATCGCCGGGGCCAACCTGAAACCGGAATCCATTGAACGGGCAATCAGGATCTTCCACAGACTCGCAAAAGTACCTGTATGAATTGTTTTCTTATCATTAATCCCCGGTCGAGGAATCAGCAAAGCAGGAAGCGGTTCAGAAAGATCCTGGAAGAATTCAGGAAAACAGGGATGGATTTTGATCATGTGTTCATCTCTTCATATGCCGGGATCAGGGCCGAGTCGGAGTATGCAAACCGGAAGGGATATGATGCAATTATCGCTGTTGGCGGAGATGGGACCATCAATGCGACAATCAACGGATTTTATGATGGAAAAGGAAACCGCATCTCCAAGGCTTGGTTTGGTGTGATCTACACTGGGACAAGTCCGGATTTCTGCAAGAGTTATGGTATTCCCCTTAAAGAGAAAGAGTCGATAGGCACATTCACCAATCCCAATATCAGATGTATCCGGACGGGAAAAATTACATTCAGGAATGCAACAAATTCTGGAATAACAGAAACCCGGATCTTTGTCTGCTGTGCCAATGTTGGGCTTGGGGCAGGGGTTGCAGCACTATCCAATAATATACGAAAGTATACCTGCGATTTTATCGGGACGCTCATCTCCCTTCTCTGGAACCTGGCAGTTCATGGGTCAAGGAATCTTATCGTTAAAGCTGACCAAGTGGTTTATGATATACCCAGGGTCATGAATATTTCGATTGGACGAACCAAATTCATTGCTTCCGGGATCAGAGTTTCTGATGGGGTTGAAGATGATGACGACCGGTTTTATATCCTGACCGCAAAAAATATTTCCGTGAAAACTCTTTCGCGGCTTCTGTACCAGGTCTATACAGGGGAGCTGAATTCATCAGGGGATCTGGGTTCATCAGGAATCCTTGAGTTAACATATGCAAGGCACCTGGAATTTCAATCTTCAGGAGGGCCTGTGGGTGTTGAATTTGACGGGGACCCGGCTGGGTTTCTCCCGGCTACTATTGAGCTGGCAGCGGATCCGCTTGACCTGATGATTCAAAAATCCAAGTGAATTAGTGATTTTGTATCTTTATCAAAAATTATCTCAAATCGCTAATCCCTAATCACTGATATATGAAAGAGCTTTACGAAAAAAATAAACTATTTTTTGTCATCCTGATTGTGGTGGCAGTCGGATTTCTCCTCTGGTATTTTTCTAACATCGTCAGCTACATTCTGATCGCAATAGTGGTTTCCCTTCTCGGAGCCCCACTTGTGAAGCTCTTTAATAAAATCCGGATATGGAAATTCAGGTTTCCCCATGTGTTGAGTGTCATTCTCACCATGTTAATTATGTTTGCGCTTTTCGCGGGATTCTTCAGCTTCTTTATTCCGCTTGTAATAACTGAAGCAACGATGATCTCTGAGATCAATGTGGGTCAGCTCTCAGGACACTATCATCAGGATATCGACTGGTTAGAGACTTGGTTGGTTCAACTGGGTGTGATCAAAGATAAAGTCACATTACTGGCCGTCATCCAGGAAACAGCCATGAAGTTTGTGAGTCTCAATATGTTTTCCCGTGTTCTCACAGATCTTTTCAGCTTCACAGGAACCTTCCTTTTCGAACTGTTCTCGGTGCTCTTTATCTCCTTCTTCTTCCTTAATGATCCAGAGATGGTTCGACGGATTATCCTTACCATTGTTCCTGACAAATACAGTGATCAAACCATCCATGTGATGGATAAGAGCAAGAAGCTACTCTCGAGGTATTTTATCGGGCTTTTCCTTGATGTCATTGCGATGATCATCTCCTATTCAATTGGGCTTAGCATCCTTGGCATCAAAGGAGCACTGGTAATCGCTTTTTTTGCAGGCATCATCAATATCATCCCCTATCTCGGGCCTCTAATTGCCACTATTATGGGTGTGATTCTAGGTATGACCAGTATGGCCAGTATTGGGGACTTTGGGATGATCGGACATACTGCCTTACTCATCATGCTTGTATTTCTGATCGTAATAGTCATTGATAATGTTGTTTACCAGCCTCTTATATACGGAAAAAGTGTGAAGGCCCACCCGATCGAGATCTTCCTGGTGATCATTGCTGCAGGTAGTGTTGGCGGTATTGTGGGAATGATCATAGCTGTACCTGTTTATACGCTGTTACGGATTGTCGCCCAGGAATTTCTAAGTCAGTTTAAAATTGTCAGATCACTCACCAACAAACTCTAAGGGTATTTCTGATATTTTTTATTTATTTTTATCCATAAATCCTTGAGAAATGAAAGAGTTATATCAAAAAAATAAACTGTTTTTCATCATCCTGTTTATTGCACTTGGCGGGTTTCTGGCCTGGTATTTCTCGAATATCGTAACCATCATACTGATTTCACTCATCGTATTCATCATTGGATCACCCCTTACCGCACTTCTTGACCGGATCAAATTGGGAAAACGTTCATTCCCTCACATTCTCAGCACAATCATCACCTTGTTGCTAATCATGGTGGTGTTCTTTTCCCTTTGCAGTTTCTTCATCCCCCTGATCATCCAGGAAGCCAGGATGATCTCCTCGATCGATATGGTTAAATTCACGGCCTATTACAGCGCCCAACTCAACAGTTTGCAGAATATTCTGATCGATTTCGGGGTAATGCCCCACGAAATGTCGGTGACCACCTTCATTGAAGAGAAATTATTTAAAATCGTCAATTTCGGCTTCTTCTCCGATCTGATCAAAGATATTTTTTCCTTTACAGGAAAGTTCTTCTTCGACACTTTCTCGGTCATATTCATCTCCTTCTTTTTCCTCTTTGATAAAACAATGATCCGTCGGGTTATTTTGCTCATCGTGAACGAAAAATATAATGATCAAACCATTAATGTACTGGATAAAACCAAACGGTTGCTTTCACGTTATTACATTGGTCTACTGTTCAATATCATGGTAATGGTCACCCTTTATACCATTGGGTTACTGACAATTGGGGTTAAAGGGGCCCTGGTGATTGGCCTTTTTGGAGGGATCGTGCACATTATACCCTACCTTGGGCCTGTGATGGCCACACTGATGGGTATAATCCTTGGCGTTACCGGGGTTGTCAGTATAGGGGATTATGCAATGATGGGGCCGACTGCCCTTCGGATCATCCTGGTTTATATTACCGTCATCCTGATTGATGTAATCGTACTTGAACCCATGATCTATGGGAAAAGTGTCAAAGCCCATCCCATCGAAATATTCCTGATCATCATTGCAGCGGGAACTCTGGGGGGCATTCCTGCTATGATCATTGCTGTCCCGTCCTATACCTTTATCAGGATCGTACTGAAAGAGTTTCTAGGCCAGTTTAGGGCGGTGAGAAGTCTGACCGATCACATATAGACTGCATTTGGTAATTTTATCGTATATTTGTTCAAATCATTTGATCATGGCTAAAGGTAGCAAAACAAGCATTCTTTTCGCCGGGTTGGCTGGTCTGGCAGCCGGTATAGCTGTTGGATTACTCCTGGCTCCGGAAAGAGGATCGAAAACCCGTAAGAAGCTGAAAAAAAAGCTCAGGGAAGTTTCCGGGAACTTCCAGGAAGAGTTCTCCGATGAGATTGAAAAAGTGAGGACTGCTTTACATCTCGAAGAAGAGACGCCCAAAAGAGTCGTAAAAAAGAAAAGCCCTAAACCAAAAACAGGATGATGGAAGCACGGAAAATTTCTGAAGATTTCTCTTCTCTCTCCGGCAATGTAAAAGGATTCATCCGGTTGAAACTAGATCTCTATAAACTGATGATAGTTGAAGCTGCTGCTCAACTCATCTCATCGCTGATGATCAGCCTGGTTGTGATTCTGCTCTCAATGTTTTTCCTGTTTTTCCTGGGCCTCGCATTCGTCTACTGGTACGGAGAAGTTGCCGAACACACGTATGTAGGCGCTTTAATCGTGACTGCATTTTATCTGGTGGTTTCAATCATCGTTTTTATATTCCGCGACAAGCTTTTTGTCAATCCGCTGATTTCCAAGTTAACCACCGCAATGCATGAGGAGGAGCACGATGAAGACCAGTAAACATCACAAAAATAAGAGGGGCCCCATGAATTCCCTGGTAGAGCTTCAACAGGAAAAATTCAGACTGCAGCGCGAGATCCTTGAGACCGAAGAGGATATCAAAACCAATTACCACAGCCTTGTAGATGCGCTGACGTTCCGTAATCTAATCAATACCGTTGCTGAAGAGATCATCGCTACAAATTTTATCGTCTCCCAGGCTTACTCCATCATTCGTCCTCTGTTTCAATTGAAGAAAAAAAAGAAAAAAATCGTGAACGATCAGTTGAACATACAGGAACCAAAGGTAAAAGCTCGAAAAACGATTAAGAAAAAGAGGGTGCCCAAGACGGAACTCATTCTCAAGCAAGAGGACGATGAGGGAAAGATTGAGGATTGAGGAATATGGGTTGAAGAATGAGGAAAATTATCAATCTCATTAAAATTTTCTTTAGTTATCTCCTATCTGTTCTCCTCCGAAGGCCATTGATCTGGGGATATCCGACGTTTGTATCCATTGAACCCACGAACCGGTGTAACCTACGTTGCCCCGAATGCCCTACAGGACAGTTGGGGCTGACTCGTAATGTTGGGAACCTCAATCAACGGGATTTCGAACGGTACATCGATCAACTTTCCCCTCAGTTAGCCTATTTAACCCTCTATTTCCAGGGAGAACCATACTTGAATAAAGATCTTTTCGGATTTATTTCGTATGCCAGAAGCAAGGGAATCTACGTCTGGACCTCCACCAACGGTCATTTTCTATCGGAGACAAACATCCGAAGAACCATCGATTCAGGTCTCAACAAACTGATCATCTCATTGGACGGAACCGATCAGGCAGCCTATGAGCAATACCGGATCGGGGGCTCTTTTGAACAGGTGGTTGAAGGCATCAGGAATTTCATCCACATACGGAAAGAGATGGGAGTCAGAAAGCCAATCGTAGAGATTCAGTTCCTTGTTTTAAAATCAAACGAGCATCAGATAAAAGAAATTAGGAAATTAGGAAATTCGTTGGGGGTGAACTGGACGGTGCTAAAGAGTGCACAATTTTACGACTTCGAACAGGGGAATTCGTTGATGCCGGAGATTCTCAAGTACAGCAGGTACAAGCGGACAAGCGGACAAGCAGACAGGCGGACAAGTCACGAATTTCTGATTACGGATCCCGGATTACCTATCCCGGATCCCAAATTTATCATTAAAAATCCGATGCCTAATCGCTGTTTCCGCATGTGGAGCGGATGTGTGGTCACCTGGGACGGGAAGGTGGTCCCCTGCTGTTTTGATAAGGATGCAAGCCATTGTCTGGGTGATCTTTCAACCCAATCATTCAGGGAGATCTGGACGGGAGAAAAATACAAACAGTTTAGAAAAACAATCCTGAAAAACAGAAAATCTGTTGATATTTGCAGGAACTGCAGCCAGAGGTGGTGAAGGAAAGTGTGAGGGTGAATGAATGTGAGACGTGAGAGGTGAGACGTGAGACGTGAGAAAGAGGTAGAAATAGTTGAATATGGTAAATTCAAAATCAAAAAAGGTATGAAAAACCTGTTGAAAATTTTTCATGAAAAGAACAAGTCTCACCTCACCTGGGCTAACATCATTCTGCTGGCAGTAGTACTCTTGATGCTGGTTGGTGTCGCTTTTTTCCCGGAGTCGGTACAGCCCACCCTAAATAAAATACTGACTACAGCAATCCTCTTCTGCTCCATCTTTGCGCTGACCAGCAGGACAAGGATCATCTTGCCTATTGCGGTTGTGCTGATCCTTATCCAATGGATTGGCAAAATAATCGGGAACGAAGTCATGGAGATTGTTGCTTCCCTGCTTAATACGGTATTCTACACCTATATTGTTGTCAAACTGGTCAGGCAATTTGTCAAAGCCAAAACAATCTCTCCGCTCGTTATCCTTGGATCCATCAACGGGTATCTCTTAATGGGACTCATATTCTCCATTTTTACGATCGTTGTAAGCTGGCTTTATCCAGATTCTTACCTCTCTTCCGTCACCAATATCTACCTTGTCGACAAAGTTAATTTTCATACATACATTTATTACACCTTCATCACGATGGCGACTGTAGGATATGGCGACATTGTCCCCATGAGCGCTGCCGCGCGCGCCGTTGCTGTATTCATTTCCGTTTCCGGCCAGTTTTATATTGCCATCCTGGTGGCTTTTCTTGTGGGAAAATTTGCCGGTATCCATGTGAACTCGTTAAAAAGCAAAACCTGACCCAGGTGAAACGCCCAACAACATTCCTATGCAAGAGGTACGAAAGAAAATTTTGATCGGAATTCTCTCCATGATATATTTCTGTGTTCCCGCCATCGCCCAGCAGATGCCTGACTGGGAAAATCCAAAGTTGACAGGGATTAATAATGAACCTCCACATGCCTCCTTTCTCCCATACCCGGATGAAGCTTCTGCATTGAAAAATGAGTGGAGCGGGACTCCCTATTCCATTCTTTTGAACGGGACCTGGAAGATCAGGATGGCGGATAATCCAGATGGCCGGATACTGGATTTCTATCATGTTGGTTATGATGTGAGCGCCTGGGATGACATCCAGATCCCTGCTACATTTGAGGTTCATGGTTACAGCTATCCAATTTATGTGAACCAGCCCTATGAATTTGAACACCTGATGGAGCCAAATCCACCACATGTGCCGGCCGACTCAAATCCGGTTTTTATGCTTCGCAGAAATTTTGCGGTTCCTGCCACGTGGGATGGGAGGCAGATATTTCTTCGTTTCAATGCCGTGAAGTCTTTTTTCTATGCTTATGTGAACGGTGAAAAGATTGGAATGGGTAAAGATGGAAAGACCCCGGTTGAATTCAATATTACGCATTTTGTGAAGCCTGGGAAGAATACATTAGCGGTAGAGGTATTCCGTTGGTGCGATGGCACCTACCTTGAATGCCAGGATATGTGGCGCATGAGCGGCATCAACCGGGATGTTTTCATCTATTCAACCCCTGATGTCAGGATCCGGGATTTTTTTGTGACAGGGGAGTTGGTGGATGATTATGTGAACGAGAATTTCAGGGTGTCGGTTGAGATTCAGAACATGTCATCGATGGATGCCGGATGCCAGATGCCAGATACCGGATGCTGGATGCTGGATGTTGGATTATTTGAATCTAACGATTCGAAGGAGCCCGTTTTCAGAACGACGGTTCCGGTGGAGGTTCCGGCGAATGGGGAGAAGAGGTTCACGATCTCTGAGAAGATAGCTAATCCGCGGAAATGGAGTGCGGAGTTGCCCAACCTGTATCATGTGGTTCTCACACTTAAGGACCCGGCTGGCAAAACCGTGATGTCTACCGGATGCAGAATGGGATTCCGGACATCAGAAGTAAAAAACGGTCAATTTCTGGTAAATGGGTTCCCGGTATTGCTGAAAGGGGTGAACCGGCATGAAACCGATCCGGTGACCGGGCATGTGATGACCCGGGAACGGATGCTTCAGGATATCCGGCTGATGAAAGAAGCCAACATCAATACGGTTCGCACTTGTCATTACCCGGATGATCCATATTGGTACGAGCTATGTGATGAATATGGCCTGTATGTGATTGATGAGGCAAATATCGAGTCGCACGGGATGGGATATGATCCTGACCGTACCCTTGGAAACAATCCCGACTGGCTGGCGGCTCACCTGAACCGCACGGAGCGGATGGTTGAACGGGATAAAAACCACCCGTGTATCATAATCTGGTCGTTGGGCAATGAAGGGGGCAACGGTTCCAACTTTGTTGCCACCTATGAATGGATCAAACACCGGGATTCTTCCCGGCCTGTGTGGTACGAACGTGCCCAGCAGTCCTACAATACCGATATCTTTTGCCCGATGTATACTGGTGTCGAATACCTCAAACGGTATGGGTTTACCAAACAGTTGCGCCCCCTTATCATGTGCGAATATGCACATGCCATGGGGAACAGCACGGGCAACCTCCAGGATTACTGGGATGTGATCGAAGCCTACCCGCAACTTCAGGGGGGGTGTATCTGGGATTGGGTTGATCAGTCGCTATTGCCGGGCGAATCTCCAGGCAAGAGCGACCCGGCGGGGAAGGGCGACCTGCCAGGTCACCCTTACACATATGGGGGGGATTACGGAGGGGCGAATGTGCCGTCGGACCAGAATTTTTTGGATAATGGGATTATATTCCCTGACAGGTCAGTTCATCCGGGGTACTGGGAGGTTAAAAAGGTTTATCAGTATGTAAAATTTGAACCAGATGATCCGAATATTCCTTCCGTGAAGATAAGAAACAACTACGCCTTTTTTGACCTTGAAAATACGGAAATAGTCTGGGAGATCCAGGGTGATGGCGAACGGGTGCTAAGTGGCGCTTTTCTGCCGTTTAAATTAAATCCGGGCGAAGAGAAGGATCTGGTGATCCCGGCAGAACCACTGATCAAACAACCTGACATTGAATATCTGCTCAACATTTACCTGAAGACCACCAAGCCATGGGGTCTGTATCCTTCTGATTTCACATTGGCTTCTGAGCAGTTCCCGCTGGCATCCTTCTCCATTGGCATGCCTGAATATCCTGAAGGGCTAAAGCCATTAGAGCTGAATGAGACAGCATCGGTGATTACTGTAAGTGGAGAAGATTTCGAAGTGGTTTTTGATCTGATGACAGGGGAGATGCGGTTATTTCAATACCGAAATACGCAGCTGATTAAACAGGGTCCTGTTCCAAACTTCAGGAGAGCACCAACCGATAACGATATCGGAAACCGGCTTTATGAACGCTGCGGGGAGTGGTATGAGGCAAGCATTTCCCGGCATCTTGAGGAGATCAGCACCAGGACCATCAGTTCCGACCAGGTTGAGGTCTCGGTTGTTTATACCTTGCCAGCTGTTACTTCAACAGAGATCATTCGGTATGAGATCCGATCGACCGGAGAGGTTGTGGTTACTGCTTCGCTGAATACGGGTGATGTGAAGCTACCTGAACTACCACGGTTCGGGATCCAGATGCAACTTCCGGGCAACTTCAACCAGGTTACCTGGTTTGGTCGTGGCCCTTGGGAGAACTACCAGGATCGGAAAACCAGTGCGTTTGTGGGGTGCTATTCCTCCTCGGTGGATGAGTTGTACACGCCTTACATCCGTCCGCAGGAAAACGGCTACAGAACGGATGTCAGATGGGTTGAGTTTTCCGGGAAAGAAAAAGTGGGACTGTTGATCAAGGGGAGCCCGCTGATTGGCTTCTCAGCACTTCCTTACACGTATGAGGATCTTGCTAGTTACAAGAGGGGAGGCAAGCATACCTGGGATCTGAAAAAAAGGGATTTCATTGATGTGATGATTGACTACAAACAGATGGGCGTTGGAGGAGACGACAGTTGGGGAGCATGGCCTTATCCAGCCTACCTGCTTCCTGCGAAGGAGTACACGTTCTCGTTTTCGATGAAACCATTAGTGAAGCAGGGATTAGGGATTGGAAATTAGAAACTGGAATTTGGGACTTGGGATTTGAAGCTTAGGGTATTAGTTCTCCGGTTTCGGCATCAACAATTAGTGTTGCAGAGCAGGGCGTTTCGTAGGGGGGATTATCGGGATAGCAGGTGAATTCGGTCTCAGTCATCAGTGTGTAAGAACAGGATATTTCGCTGGTGCCATTGTCAAGTATCCTCGATGACACACTATCTATCCTGAAAGAGACATGACTCAAATGCCCGCTGCCCCCGGTCTGGGATTCCTGTTTTCCTGTATTTTGAACCCAAGCCTCAACAATATCCTTGATCTTCTCTTCGGTAAGCATCGTGTTATTTATAATCGATTCCCGGCAGGGGATACTTTCTTTTTCGAATGGTATAAATCATCAGGAAGAAGAGTCCGGCGGTGATCCCGACTCCAAACAACAGTAATGATAACAACCATGCCTCCGGAGTCATGATAAGAGTGAATACCGAATAGATACAAAGTGCAACCGAAGCCAGCAAGAGGATCACATTCACGATAAAGAGAATTCTTCTGAAAATATAGGACATAGTGCTATTGGAGTTTGAGTGAAACCTGTTCCATCCCATCGATATAAAAGAACCTGCCCGAACCCATGACATCGTAATGAATGAAGAAAAATCTTGTAAAATCAATCGTCTCGGGAAATTGGCCTAACTGCCTCAGTACCTTTGTCATGCTCTCCTGTTCATTTTCAGAGATGACAGTTCCGATCCGTTCGCCTATTTCCATCAGGATCAGTTCGTCAGGTGATGACTGATACTCCTTATCCCTGGCTCCAAGTACGATATTTCCCTGAGCCCAGATGCCTGGATTTTTTTCGGCCCTTTTTCTATAGTCGGTATACATTGTGATCAGTTGTTCCAGGTTATTGATACCAGGTTCCGGAATCAAAGCCAACTCTTTCAGCAACGAGGGCATATAGTCGAGCATGGTATCGGGTGTCCGCTTGGGTTCGTAGTCAGGGAAGATATCATCAGTGGGGGCAGGCTCGGAGGATATTGCGGATGTAAGGGCGGGTTCGGAAGACGCCCCTACGATGACATCTTCCTGCGGTCCCGGTTTTATCCAATTGCTCTTGACAGCTCCTATATCCGGGACCTGGTGAAACAGGATCATCTTACGTGGGAAATCCATTCTGAAGGCATCCGGGGTGATAATTCCTGAACCGGTTGTTGCCACTGAAGTTTCCAGATAGTCAGGGTACTCCTTAAGATCCATGACCTGCATTCCGGAAGGGGTTGAGATCCCGTCTTCTTGGCGGATGATGCGTTGATGCTCATCATACAACAGTAGTTCATGCATCATAGTTGCGAGATCGGTGATTGTGTCCATCTCTCCTTCCGAGAGCAGCGGGGCCATATCAACCAGGTAAATGATGGCTTTTGAAGTGACCGTGACCAACTGTTCCGTAGGAATGCGGGCATCATGATCTGAAACAGTTCTGAATACCAGATCCTGCCAGGGCAGGTAGAGGTATTTGAGAAGAAGTTTTCCTGACTTCTTTGTGACAAGGTTTATAAAGAGCCCCTCGCCCTCTCCCTGAAGGAAAATGTCAATTTCATCTAGCTTTCTCCACCTGGTTTTTGCAACGACCTCATTAGAAAAGTTCCTGAAAAGATAGAGTTTCAGATCCAACATATCAAAGGTAAAGAGTCCGAGGTCGAACGGTTCCACAACGATTTTCCCTGACAGATCAATGGCGCCCCAACGGGCTGCTGTCCATGTTGATTGCTCTCCATCTTCCTCAACCGTTCCCTCTTTGCAGATGATGGCTGTGCCGTCGCTGAAGGGATAGGCACAATCATAGATGGGTGGGATGACAATCGTTCCATCCAAACCAGCAAATCCTATCTTCCCATTTTCCCGGATCCGGATAAGCCCTTCTGAAGGGTAATCGGGACCATTGTCGTAGGGAAAAACCTCAAAAAGAAATTGCCCGGTTTTATCAATGGCGGCAAATCCGAGTTCGGGGATGTACCTGACATCAAAGTTTTCGTATGAAAAAATTATCTCGGAGTTCTCCCCGGCATCTGCCAATTGTGAAGCCGTTTTCGCCTGATCCACCCAGATGGGCTTCTCTTTCTGGAGATATTTGACATACCCCTCCTGCAGGATCACCTCCAGGTTGTGATCGGGGAACCAGAGATTCCGGTACTGGGGCGACTGGCCCTTGTATTCCTCATAGTTTAGTCCAAGGGTGCGTAACACATCAGGGAATGGACTACTGTGGCCAATCCCAAGAAATGTGTCAGCATAGACCTCTTCCAGCTTTTTCACCCGGAAGATCTGATCAACAGTTTCATTTCGGGCAATCTGGTAATCCTTCAACAGGATGTAATAGTGATGCCAATGGGAGTGGCCGATGGTGAAGACGATATTGATCCTGACACTCGCCTTCGAGAACTCTTTCACAATAACATCTATCGGCGCTTCCACATCAATGTTAAATAACGAATCCGGTGTAAAATTTCGGGTTAGATACACCTCTCTATGTTCCTCCATCCAACCATCCCGTAGACCACGAAATGTCTCATAGATATCCTGATTGATCTTGCCATTGCCATCTTTATCCAGGAAGAAGATCTCTTCCACATCGGACAAACGCTCGATCTGGATTCCATTTGCATCGATGTGCAGTCCGATGTCGACGGGGTGGTATGTTTGATCCTGTGCCATTGCTGATACAAACAAACCAATCCAGGCAATTAGAATGAGAAGTTTCCCGTGTATTCCCTGATTTGGCTTCATGAGAAAATTTGTATTCAATAGATACAAATATAGCACATGAACGAATGAAAATCAATTTTTTGGGGCGAGGAATCGATTGTATAGCAGCAATCCAATGATGGTCAGTACACCAATCATGCTAAAAGTGATCCAGAGCATGGAGGGCTGGTTTAGTTTTTCGACGAACAACACATAAAGCCAGGCGCCCAGAACCCCTCCAACACCGCTTCCGATCACCCCATAAAGAAATGAATACCCCTGGTATAATGCTTTCTTATCCGGTGGTGCTATAAGTCCCACGTAAGAGATAAATTTCGGATGAGCCGTCATCTCACCCAGAGTGAAGATAAACATCCCAGCCAGGAAGATCCAGGGGCTAGGATCGATTGCCAGAATTCCCATTCCAACAGAACCGATGGCGATCCCGATGATCATGGTTGGGAGAGCTTTTGCTTTTCGCACCAGGGCCGAGACAAAGAGCTGCAGGAGGATAATCGCTCCGGCATTCATGACAGTGACATGCTCGGCTTCAAATTTCCAGTGGGGATTCGAGATAAAGAGGGAGAGAAAACTGTTGACAATTTTATTTACTGGCGCCATGTTGATGTGCTCTGTCAGGTACCAGAGTACCGAGTCGTACACCTGAAAATACATGATCCAGAATCCGGAATAGATCACAATCATCACGATAAAGCGGTAATCCTTGAGCACTATGACCATTTCCGTGAAGATTTTACCGATTGATTTTGATCCGGTCGCAGTTCCTTTCGGTTCTTTGAAAACAAAGTAGTTAAGAAAAAAGAGCCAGCCGGTTCCGATGGCAGCCATGAAGAAGATGTAGTTCCAGGAGATTGATTTCATCCATGGCACCAGAATCAGGGGGAACAGAAAAGCACCGAGGTTGATTGACCAGTAGTAGATCCCGAATCCAAGAGAAGAGGTGGACTTATCAGTAACACGTGCGATAGTACCGGCAACCATGGGTTTGAAAAAGCCAGCGCCCAGAGCGACCAGCAGGAGGCTCAGAAATACCGTAGCATAGGTTTCCGAGAAGCCGGTCAGGAGATATCCCGTACTCATTGAAACAAAAGCGAAGAAGAGGACCTTCTTGTATCCCAACCTGTCGCCTATTGCACCTGCGAGGATCGGCAAAAGATAGAGCAATGGGGTGATTACACTCTTTATCACGCCAACACTCTCCTTGGAGAACCCCAATCCTCCACTGTCGCGGGAGAGGACAAGATATACTGATAACACTGACATCACGCCGTAGTAGGATCCCCGTTCAAAAAACTCCATCACAATAACGGTCCAGAAATCGCGTGGGAAGGATCTCATCCCTTTTTTCTTTGTAATTTCAGCCATGGGGTCAGGTTATTTTCAACAATGAAGCGGCTAAAATAGGGAATTTTAAGGGGAGTGGCTTTTCAAAGAAAAAATACCATATTTGTAGCATGAACGAACTCGCCCCCATTGTAGCCACTTTTTCCGTTGAGGGTTCGCCCATGTCAATCACTCCGATCGGCTCCGGCCATATCAACGACTCCTATCTTGTAACCACATCTCCTGACCACGTTCCGAATTATGTGTTGCAACGGATCAATCATAAAATCTTCAAGGACATCTCTGGTCTGATGAACAACATCTCAGTGATCACAAACTATATCCGGAAGAAGCTGGAGTTGGAAAATTCAAACTATTTTGGTGTTCAGGTACTGGAACTGGTCCCGACACATACCAGGGAACTGTTTCACACCGATAATGATGGAAATTTCTGGAGGATGTATCTGCACATCTCCGGAAGCAGAAGTTACGACCGGATTGAGAATCCGGAGCTGGCCTATGAAGGGGGAAAGGCGTTCGGTCAGTTTCAGTCCCTGACTGCAGGCATTGATCCGAACGCCCTGGCCATTACGATTCCCAGGTTTCATGATATTGTATGGAGACTGGAGCAGTTTGAGGAGGCAATCCGGAGCGATTTCGCAAATCGTATATCCAGGATCCCGGATGAAATCAATTTTGTTCGTGAGAGAGCATTGGAGATGCACACGATTCACCGGTTGTTGGAGCAAGGCCGGCTTCCGATGAGAGTCACCCATAATGATACGAAATTCAACAATATCCTGTTCAACTCAGCAAACAATGCCATCTGCATCGTTGACCTGGATACGGTGATGCCTGGGACAATACTCTATGATTTTGGGGATGCTATTCGCACCGGAGCCAATACGGCTGACGAAGATGAATCGAACCTTGAACAGGTCGACCTTGACCTGGGACTGTTTGAAGCCTATGCCAGAGGGTTTCTGGAGACAGCCAAAACCTCCATCACACCTATAGAATTGGATCATCTGACCTTCTCGGCTAAGTTTATGACATATATCATCGGCCTTCGGTTTCTCACTGATTACATCAATGGGGATACCTATTATAAAATACACTTCCCGGGACATAACCTGCAGCGGGCAAAGGCTCAATTCAAACTTCTGGAAAGTATGGAGAAAAAATTTGAACGGATGAGAACTATTATTCAGAACCGTTAAACCTAAACAGCTTTTTAAATTCAAAACTTCTGAAATCAATAATTTAAAGAGAAAATTTATTCTATTTATTCATTTCTATCCTTTTAATTACTATGACACTAAACACATCCTGCAAGAAAGAGAAAGTAACGAAACCAACGACTAAGGTCACCATTTATGAAGTAACATATCAGACACCAGGTGTTGATGGAACACCCGTAACTGCTTCCGGCATCGTGATGATCCCTCCAACAAACTGGACCGAATCCTTTCCTATGATCTCCGTTCAACACGGTACCATCTTCGATCGGAACATTGCCCCTTCTTACAAAGAAAAATGCGATGAGGCTCAGGCATGGTATAGTGAAGTTGCCAGTAAGGGGTATATTGTCGTGATGGCTGATTACATTGGGTTGGGCAAAGCTGGAACAACCAACCATCCCTATTTGCAAGCCCAAACCGAAGCAACCTCTACCCGAGATATGATCCGGGCAGCCCGAATCCTACTGGTAGATAAGGGTGTGGGGGTTAGCGATAAATTGTTTCTGGCAGGATATTCCCAGGGAGGGAATGTAACAGCGGCACTTCAACGCCTGCTTGAAAAGGATCACAAAGAGGAGTTCCAGATCACCGCATCCGCTATCATGGCTGCTCCATTTGATATTGAGGGAATCTGGGACTTCCAGGTGGAGAAACCCAACCCTATATCTTCAGTCATAACCGGGCTGATCATCAGATGTTTTTATGAAATGTATGACATTGGCTATTCTTTTGCCGATTTTCTTGTTGAGCCATATGACACGTTGATCCCTGCATTGATGGATTTTGAACACACTGAAGATTCGGTGACCAAAACGCTCAGCAAACCTCCAAAAGATATGTTTCACGCACAATTCCTGGCCGAAGTGAAAGCGGGTAAGCATCTCTTTGCCGAAAAAATGAGGCTTAATGAAGTGTATAGATGGAGTCCGCAAACGCCTACCATCATTGTCTATTCACAAGCAGACGAGGTAGTTCCATTTGCAATGGAGATCATGGCATTCAATAAAATGAAGGAACTAAACGGCAATGTGGATACCGTTTGTACAGGGAACACGTTAAATCACATGGATGGATTTCCGATAGCCATGTTGACTGCGAAGGCGTTTTTTGACACATTTAAGTGAAATATGAATCCCGCTTCGTAGCGCAATGAAGCTCCCTTATTCCATCAGATCACTTCCCGAGAGCTTCCATTACTTTTTCCTTCGGCAGCTTCTTCGTGCAGAAGAACCAGTCTTTGCATTCCACACCCTCCTCTTTGCCATCCATCCTGTCTTTCGCACTACCACAGGAACCGGCCGGAGGAACGATCACATCATCACCCGGGCGCCAGTCAGCCGGAGTTGCTATACTGAAATTATCTGCGGTTTGAAGGGCCATCAACACACGTGTCAACTCATCAAAATTCCGGCCAAGAGAGAGAGGATAATAGATGATAGCACGAATCTTTCCGTGGGGATCGATGAAGAATACAGCGCGAACTGCTTTGGTGTTGCTTTCACCAGGTTGGATCATGCCATATTTGTTGGCGATTTCCATCGTGATATCTTCAATCAATGGAAACTTCACTTCGACATTTTTCATCCCTTTGAACTCAATCTTATCTTTGATGGTTCGCAACCAGGCGATGTGGCTGTAAAGTCCGTCGATTGATAAGCCTACCAGATCGCAATTCAGGGCTTTAAACTCTTTTTCCATATATGCAAACGTGATAAACTCACTTGTGCACACTGGGGTGAAATCAGCCGGATGGCTGAACAGAATGACCCATTTCCCTTTGTAATCAGCCGGAAAGTTGATCTCTCCCTGGGTTGTGACTGCTTTGAATGCCGGTGCATCATCACCGATCCGTGGCATTGAAGTTACTTGATTTTCTTCCATAACTAATAAATTTAATAGGTTAATACTAATTTTGATTTTAGGTTTTTGCTTTTTGATTTAAGGTTTAAATGCAACATGAAGTCCTTCTGCAACCTTGAATGCAAGGTCTCGATCGGCTTTATAAAAATGAGCTAGTTGGCGTAGAATAATTTCATTGCGTTTTTCTCCGGCAATCCCGCTCATGCCTCCAACAATATTGTGAATCGTATTGATCCGCTCCTGTTCTGTCATTACTGTTCTAAAAAGTACCCCCGGCTGGGAGTAGAAGTCATCATCATTTTCGTTACGGTCGTATGCGTAGGCTATTTCAGAATCCAGCTTAAAAGCAGGCTCCTGATAGCTTTTATCCGCCTCAATGGTATCAAAACTATTGGGGTAATAATTCGGACTGTCTCCTCCGTTGCCGTCAACATTCATCATCCCATCCCGTTGGTGATTGTGTACTTCATTAATTGGCCTGTTTACAGGAATCTGTTCATAATTAGCGCCCAATCTATAGCGGTGAGCATCAGGATAGGCAAGAATTCTTCCCTGGAGCATCTTATCTGGTGAAAAGCTTATACCATCAACAATATTTGCAGGGGCAAAAGCAGCCTGTTCAACATTGGCAAAATAGTTTACCGGAATTTCATTCAGTTCCATGATGCCCACATCAATCAGCGGATATTCACCATGCGGCCATACCTTGGTAATATCAAACGGATTCCATTTGAACTTTTTTGCCTGTTCATCTGTCATCACCTGAATTTTTAACGCCCATTTGGGAAAATCACCTTTGGCAACGGATTCAACAAAATCGCGTTGTGCATAATCAGGATCCTTCCCTTTCAACACTTCTGCTTCGGCTCCTGTCAGCGTTTTATTCCCCTGCAGGGTTTTAAAATGGAATTTTACCCAGATCTTTTCGTTTTTAGCGTTAAGCATTGAATATGTATGACTGCCGTACCCATTCATTTTTCTGTATCCATCGGGAGTTCCCCTGTCGCTGAAAAGGATCATTACCTGGTGTAAACTTTCCGGATTCAGACTCCAGTAATCCCACATCATGGTCGGGCTTTTCAGGTTGGTTTTTGGGTCGCGTTTTTGTGTATGGATAAAATCCGGAAATTTCTTGGCGTCTTTGATGAAGAAAACAGGCGTGTTGTTCCCAACCAAGTCCCAATTTCCATCTTCGGTATAGAACTTCACCGCAAATCCTCTTGGGTCCCGTTCGGTGTCGGCACTCCCTTTTTCGCCTCCTACGGTGGAGAAACGAACCAATACCTTACATGTATTGTCAACTTTACTATACAGTTTTGCTTTGGTAAACCTGGTAATGTCATTCGTCACGGTGAATTTTCCAAAAGCGCCCGTCCCTTTGGCATGGACAATACGTTCAGGGATCCGTTCCCTATTAAAGTGGGCTAACTTTTCATGTAAGTAATAGTCCTGCAGGAGGACCTCTCCTCTGGGTCCGGCGGTCAGGCTATCTTCGTTTTCGAAATATGGCCTGCCTGATGCTGTTGTCAGTTTTTTCTTTTTTTCCATAATTTTTTGTTTTACGCTTTCTTGTTTCTGAATTTTCCAATGATCTGAAGCTTGACATCCTCCACCTCAAAATCCTTGATTTGATTTTCCCTGAAGTAAACGGCGATGAGGTTTGTCAGTTCTTCATTGAAATAATCTTCAATCTTGTCCGACTCGTAGCAATAGAGATGATGATGAGATTCTGCTACGGCATCATAACGCATTGAATCTCTATCGGTTTTTACCTTTTTAACCAGCCGCTTTCCCACGAAAGCCTCTAAAGTATTGTACACGGTGGCCAGGCTGATTTCAGGATAATCCCTGTGAACATCCCGTAGCACCTGTTCAGCAGTAGGATGATTTTTCATCGAGGATAGCGCCTGAAAAATGGCAATCCGTTGCGGTGTAGCTCTTAATCCAACCTCTTTTAGCCTAAGGATAATGTCAGTTCGTATTGACATAATCTTATATTTAAATAATTACTTATTTATAATAATGCAAAGATAATAATTATTCTCATATAGATTACAAATTATTACGTCTTTTTTTTAAATCCCTAAAAACTGTCTGATTTATTTGCTGGATGGGATTGTTTACTTTTGCAGATCAATTCCAAATCTTTTTTTCATGAAATCCATCCGTTTCCTCTCTGTCCTCTTCTGTGCCATTGTTTTTTCCACTGCGATCATCGCTGGCGGGAACAATCTTGCACAAGGGGTCAACATTATTCCACTCCCAGCTTCTATAAAAATGAAGCCCGGAACATTCCGCATCACCAATCAAACCATGCTTTTAGTCGCCGAACGTGATATTGACCTGAAAAACGTAGCGATTCTCTTTGCTGAGCAGCTACGACTTGCAGGGGGGCCATTTCTTCGGGTAAAGCCGATGATGGATGAAACGAGCGATGGCGACGCAATCGTTTTTGCTTACAACAAGAACAGAGAAAAGCTCCCTACCGAAGGTTACCGGCTAAACATATCTCAAAACGGGATCCTTTTGACAGGCAACTCTGGCGCCGGTCTTTTCTATGGAATGCAGACTCTGCTCCAATTACTCCCACCAGAAGTATGCAAAATCACCAAGCCGGAAGAGGGTAAAATCTGGGAAGTGCCCTGTGCCGACATCAAGGATGAGCCACGGTTCCCATACCGGGGGATGCATCTGGATGTTTCACGCCATTTTTTTTCGAAAGAGTTTATCTTCCGTTACATCGATCTGCTGGCCATGTACAAAATGAACATCTTTCACTGGCACCTCACTGATGACAATGGATGGCGGATCGAAATCCTGAGGCATCCCGAATTAACCGAAGTGAGCGCCTGGCGGGTTGATCACGAGGATCTCCCCTGGCGCGAGCGACCTCCCCAAGAGGTTGGGGAAGAAGCAACATATGGCGGGTTTTACACCCAAAACGACATCCGGGAGATCGTGCAGTATGCTGCCCAGAGGTATATCACCATTATTCCTGAGATAGAAATGCCGGCACACTCAGTAGAGGTACTGGCCGCCTACCCTGATCTCTCCTGCACGGGAGGACCATTCACCGTTCCACCTGGCAGCTATTGGCCTAACAGCGATATCTTTTGCGCAGGCAATGAATCTGTTTTTGTTTTCCTTGAGGATGTCCTCACTGAAGTGATGGACCTCTTCCCTTCGGAGTATATCCATATAGGTGGCGATGAAGCGACCAAGACACGGTGGGAAGCATGTCCGAAGTGTCAGCAACGAATGAAAGATGAAGGGTTGAAGGATGAAAAAGAGTTACAAAGCTACTTCATCAAACGAATGGAGAAATTCATCAACTCCAAAGGGAAAAAGATGATTGGCTGGGATGAGATCCTGGAGGGTGGATTGGCTCCCGAAGCCACGGTGATGTCGTGGCGGGGAGTAGAGGGCGGCATTGCTGCTTCCAGGCAGGGACACGACGTAATCATGACGCCAACCTCCTATTGCTATTTCGACTACTACCAGGCAAATCCCGAGTTTGAACCGGAAGCCATCGGTGGGTTTACCACACTGAAAAAAGTTTACTCTTTCGAGCCCATTCCAGAAGAGCTTTCAGCGGAAGAGGGGAAACACATCCTGGGAGCTCAGGGAAATGTGTGGACTGAATATATCCCCACCCCAGAACATGCCGAGTACATGGCGGTTCCTCGTATGATTGCTATAGCTGAGATTGACTGGTCGCCGGCAAAACTGAGGAATTGGGATGATTTCAGGGAACGTCTGGAGTCTCAGTATACCCGATTGGAGTATATGGGGGTCAACTATTCAAAAGGCTCTTTCAAAGCGGACATCCACACCCTCTATAATCCGAAGACAAACAAAATTGAGGTAGTTCTCTCTTCAGAACAGCCCGGGATCCCAATCCAGTACACAACTAACGGGAATGATCCCACTTCGGCTTCCTTGCTCTATACTGGGCCATTTGAGATCTCGGCAAATGCCTACATCAAAGCTGGCCTGTTTGTGGATGGTAAGTTGAAAGAGAAAGCCAGCGAAATGCCGGTTATCTTCCATCACGCGATCGGGAAACCTGTTGAGTATCTTACACTCTATTCAAAACGATATCCGGGAGAAGTGTCATTGCGAGGAGCCGAAGCTGCGAGGGAACCGAAGCAGGGCCGACGAAGCCACGGTATCAATTGTCTTACCGATGGGATTCGCGGTACAACCAACCACCGCGACGGTCACTGGCAGGGATTCCTTGGAAGTGATGTTGATGTAATTATCGACTTGGAGAAAGAGATGTCTGTCAGATCTGTTTCTGCCACTTTCCTGCAAAACAGCCGCAGCTGGATCTTTGCCCCTTCGATGGTTGAATTCTCACTCTCTTCCGATGGGAAAAAGTGGCATTCGGTCTATGAGAAGCGAAATCCACTGCCGGAAAAGAGTGAAGAGGCCCTCATTCAGCCATTTTCAACTGCTTATCCGTTGAATTCCACAGCACGGTATATCAAAGTCAACGCTTTCTCACGGGGCAACTGCCCCGATTGGCACGAAGGGAAAGGAGAGAAATGCTGGATCTTCCTGGATGAGGTCGTTGTTTATTAAACTGTCATGATATCTTTCTCTTTGACTTCGAGAAATTTATCAACTTGAGAGATAAATTCGTCTGTTATTTTCTGTATTTCACCTTCCAGCCTGGTCGCCTCATCCTCAGGGGTTCCATCTTTTTTCAGCTGCTTGGCAGTTTCATTGCCAGATCTACGAATATTCCGAATACTGATCTTGGCATTTTCCGCCTCCATCTTGGCTTTTTTTACGAGATCCCGGCGCCTTTCTTCAGTAAGGGGAGGAACCACGATTCGAAGTATCTCTCCCTCATTTTTCGGATTGAAGCCCAGATTTGCAGCCATAATGGCCTTCTCTAAAAGCCCCAGTACACCTTTATCCCATGGTTGGACAATAATTTGGCGGGCATCTGGTGTGCTGATATTTGCCGTTTGTTCGATAGGTGTCATCACACCATAATAATCGATCTTTACACCTTCCAGCATCATCGGGCTGGCCTTCCCTGCATGGATCTTTTGAAACTCCTTTTCCAGGTAGGAGACGGCTAGCTGCATACCTTCGCGAGCTTCTTCCAGGGCAAATTCTGTTTCTTCGTTCATAACGGCTTTTGGTTTGATGGTGTTACAAAATTAAATAATTTTGCTTAATGAACCATCTCACTGGTTTCACTAACACTTTTCTATGGCAAATTCGATTGTAATCGGTGTTGATATCGGCGGAAGCCACATCACCGCAATGGGGGTTGATATCCGCACAAAAAACCTACTTCAGTCTCTGGTCAGCCGTAAGCTGGTCAACTGCCACGATTCGGCTGATTGCATTTTAAATACATGGACAGAAGCGCTCAAGGAGTTGATTACGGTAATTCCCGGAGGGAACATCCAGGGTATCGGATTTGCCATGCCGGGGCCTTTTGATTATCCGGCTGGAGTGGCTCATTTCAGGGGAGTGATGAAATACGACAACCTGAATAATGTGAATGTCAGGGAAGAGATTTATCGCCGATTGGGATTGACACACCAGATTCCAGTAAGGTTTCTCAACGATGCTACCTGTTTTGCCATCGGAGAGGCCTGGATGGGATCTGCTGCCCGATTCAAACGGAGTATGGCTATAACCCTTGGCACTGGCTTTGGCTCAGCCTTCCTGGATGACGGCATCCCAGTTGAAGAGGGAGATGAAGTTCCGGAAAGTGGATGTGTATATCACTTGCCGTTTGGCAACAGCAATGCCGATGACCATTTTTCATCCCGGTGGTTTAAACGAGTTTACGAGGAGCGCTTCTCCAGTGAGAGTGGCGGTGTGAAAGAGATATCGGCACAGGCAGAGAAAAATCCGGAAGTTCAGGCTATTTTTACTGAATTTGGACAAAACCTCGGAAATTTTCTCGCTCCTTGGCTAGTTCGTTTCCAGACCGGTTGTCTGACTATTGGAGGGAATATTTCACGTGGATACCACCTTTTTGAACAACCTTTCAGAGTTGCTCTTCGGTCGCATAACTGCAACACTGAGGTATTTCTTTCTGTTCTGGGCGAATGTGCCGCCATTGCAGGTAGTGCGAGGCTAACCGATGATGCCTTCTATTCGAAATTACCATTCATTTCCAACAAATAACATCGTTTATGGAAACCAATAAACTGAAGTACTCACACCTTCTCCCGGTGCTGATGTCGTTCTTGGTTATGAGTTTTGTTGATCTTGTAGGCATCGGTGTCGACCGCGTAAGTAGGGACATGGCTCTCAGTGCTACCATGGGCCAGCTCATCCCCTCTGCGGCTTTTCTCTGGTTCCTGCTCCTTTCCGTTCCTACAGGTATTATCCAGGCGCGGATCGGTAAGCGCCCAATGCTAAACATTGGAATGGGGATCACAGCTCTCGGGATGCTTCTCCCCTTCTTCTCTTATTCGTTCGGGACTGTCCTGGCAGGGTTCGCACTCCTGGGTATTGGCAACACCATTGTGCAGGTATCGGCTAATCCGTTATTGGTGGATGTAGTGCCGGGAAACCGGGTTTCCAGTTTCATGAGTTTCTCTCAGTTCATCAAGGCAATCGGATCAATGATCGGCGCTCCGCTGGCAGCACTCTTGGCCATCCAGTTCGGCGACTGGAAGCTGATCTTCCTGGTATTTGGGATTGTCTCTATCCTGTCGGTTCTATGGCTTGGCTCCGTGAAGATTGAAGAGCGGCAGGTTGAGGGACAGAAAGTCACGTTCGGTTCTGCCTTTAAGCTACTTGGCAATGGGTTTATTCTCCTGATGGTGCTTTCAATCTTTGTGGTTGTTGGTGTGGATGTAGGGTTTAATTCCAACTCCGGCCAATTTCTGATCAAACACTTCGGAATTGAGTCTACCGCAGCTGAGTCGGGCCGCAGCATCTACTTCTTCGGACGTATGCTGGGGACATTCCTGGGCGCCATTCTGCTGACAAAGCTATCCTCCCGCAAATTTTTCGTTTGGACCTCAATCCTTGGCATTGCTGCCCTTGTGATCATCCTCTTTTCCCGAACCCCCATGATGGCGTGGATCCTGGTATTTGTAATTGGCCTCGCCATAGCGAACATCTGGCCGTTGGTCTTTTCCATCACCATCGAGCGGTTCCCCGACCGGGCCAACGAAGTCTCCGGACTCATGATGATGGCAATCTGTGGTGGTGCTGTAATCCCGCTGTTGATGGGATGGATCACCGATATGAGTGGAACGATAGCAGGTATGGCTGTCCTGGTTGCCTGTATGGTTTACCTGTTGGGGGTGGGGGTATATACCTTAAAGAAATGACATGAATGACATTCTTGTCATTGGACAATCGTCCCAACCCTCTCCCCTTTCACGACTCTCCTAAGGTTTCCTGCAACGTTCATATCAAACACAACGATCGGCAGATTGTTCTCTTTGCAGAGGGTGAAAGCGGTAAGATCCATGATCTTTAGCCCTTTTTCGTAAGCTTCGTCGAAGGTCAGCGTATCATATTTTGTTGCCGTGGGGTCTTTTTCAGGGTCGGCAGTATACACGCCATCAACACGGGTGCCTTTAAGGATTGCATCGGCTTTGATCTCCACGGCACGGAGGGCGGAGGCAGTGTCGGTTGTGAAGTATGGATTTCCGGTACCTCCACTGATGATGACCACGTTTTCCTGTTCCATGTATTCAATGGCTCTGGAGCTGCTCATCCGTTCGCAGATGGGGTCGATGGCAATTCCTCCCAACAGTTTTGACCTGATGCCCAATTTCCTAAGAGCATCCTGAATTGCCATGCTGTTAATCACCGTGGCGAGCATCCCCATGTAGTCGCCCTGTACGCGGTCGACTCCCTGGGCAGTGCCCTGAAGTCCGCGAAAAATATTACCGCCGCCGATGACGATAGCGACCTGGATGTTTTCATCCACGATTGATTTGATCTCGGAGGCATAGGTTGCCAACCGTTGCTGATCGATGCCATAGCCCTGCGCGCCTTCAAGGGCTTCTCCGGAGAGCTTCAAAAGAATTCGGTTAAGGGTCATATTGTTGCTGGTTGCTTGTTGCTGGTTCGTCCTTCGTCTCTCGTCCTTCGTCCTTTGTTTAGCCTCCTGCTCCGTGACAATTCTTGTATTTCTTCCCGCTGCCACAAGGACAAGGGTCGTTTCTTCCAATTTTCTTCTCCACTGAAACAGGCTGAGGCTTGCTGCGTTCCTGTGTGTTCGAATGAGCCTGCGAGAGAAGGTCGGAGCGCTCTTCCTTCAACCGATTCCGGTCCATTTTGCGCGTTTGCGCCTCCTGCACATTATCTGCCTTCATCGGCACATCACACTTTATGAGGAAGGAGATGATCTCCTTGTTGGTACGCATCATCATCGTTTTAAATAGCTCGAACGACTCAAACTTATAGATTAGCAAGGGGTCCTTCTGCTCATAGGCGGCATTCTGGACAGACTGTTTAAGGTCGTCCATCTCGCGAAGATGATCTTTCCAGGCGTTGTCGATCATGCCAAGCACGATGCTCTTCTCTATCGAGAGCACTACCTCTTTGCCTTTGTCTTCAAATGCTTTTTTAAGGTTGGCAACGGCCTGCATGGTCTTGATCCCATCGGTAACCGGCACAGCGATATTCTCATACCTCGTATCGTTTTCAAGTACGTTTTTTACTACCGGATAGACACGCTGGGCGATGCTGTTGTTCTTCTCCCGATATCGCTTGTAGGTGGCATCATAAATGGTTGAGGTGAGATCGTCGCTGCTGGATGATGCGAACTCTTTCTCTGTGACGGGACAACTGATGGCAAATTCTTTGAGGAGCTCCAGTTTCATCCCATCGTAGTCGCTTGCATCCTGAAAATCCATGACAGTGGATTCACAGACATCGTATATCATGTTGGCGATATCCACCACTAATCTGTCTCCAAATAAGGCGTGATGGCGCTTTTTGTAAATCGCCTCACGCTGGATGTTCATCACGTCATCATACTCCAGTAGTCGCTTCCGGATGCCAAAGTTATTCTCTTCTACCTTCTTCTGCGCCCGTTCGATCGACTTGGATATCATGCTATGCTGGATCACCTCACCATCTTCAATACCCATGGTGTCCATGATCTTTGCAATTCGTTCCGAGCCAAACATCCGCATCAGGTCATCTTCAAGCGTAACAAAGAACTGGGAACTCCCCGGGTCGCCCTGGCGACCAGACCGGCCTCTTAGCTGACGGTCAACCCGCCGTGATTCATGCCGTTCAGTGCCAATGATGGCCAAACCGCCTGCTTCTTTCACCCCTTTTCCCAGTTTGATATCGGTACCACGACCGGCCATGTTGGTGGCAATGGTAACTGTACCCGCTTTTCCGGCCTCTGCCACAACGTCGGCCTCTTTAGCGTGGAGCTTGGCATTCAACACATTATGAGGAACATTGACCCGTTTCAGCATCCGGCTGAGAAGCTCTGAAGTCTCCACCGAGGTGGTTCCCACCAGCACCGGACGGCCTTTCTTCACCAGGTCTTCAATCTCTGCAATTACGGCGTTAAATTTCTCTCTCTTGGTCTTGTAAACCAAGTCTTCCCTGTCGTCGCGTACTACCGGTTTGTTGGTGGGGATCACTACTACGTCAAGCTTGTAAATATCCCACAGTTCGCCAGCTTCCGTTTCCGCCGTTCCGGTCATCCCCGCCAGCTTGTTGTACATCCTGAAATAGTTTTGCAGGGTGACGGTGGCATAAGTCTGCGTGGCGGCTTCGATCTTCACACTCTCCTTGGCTTCGATGGCCTGATGGAGTCCGTCTGAATACCTTCTTCCTTCAAGGATACGGCCTGTCTGCTCATCAACGATCTTAACCTTGTTGTCCATCACCACGTACTCTATGTCCTTTTCAAAGAGGGCATAGGCTTTGAGTAACTGGTTCACGGTATGGACGCGTTCGGCTATGATGGCATAGTCGCGCATCAGGGCGCTCTTTTTCTCCAGAAGTTCCGATTCCGGCAGGTTAAGTTTGTCCAGTTCCGCCAGCTCGGAGCCGATATCCGGGAGAATGTAGAAACTGGCAACCTCGTATGATTCGGTCAGCAGGTCAATCCCCTTTTCGGTCAGCTCAATTGTATTGTTTTTCTCATCAATGACAAAGTAGAGTTCATCGTTGATGATGTACATATTCTTAGCCTGTTCCTGCAAATAGAAGTTATATGTTTTCTGCATCTGGGCTTTCATGCCCGATTCGCTGAGAAACTTGATGAGTGCCTTGTTCTTGGGAAGTCCATGATGGCACCGAAGAAGCAACTCCCCAACTTTCCGGATGTTGTCATCGTTGGTTTCGTCGGTTGACAGGGTTTTAGCTTCGGCGAGGAGTTTGGTGACCAGGTTCCTCTGGGCGTTATAGAGCTTTGTGACCTGGGGCTTTAATTCATCAAAAAGCTGGTTATCCCCTTTTGGTGTGGGACCAGAGATGATTAAAGGGGTTCGGGCGTCATCAATCAATACCGAGTCAACCTCATCAACGATCACATAGTTGTGCTTCCGCTGTACCAGTTCCTCTGGCAAACTGGTCATGTTATCACGAAGGTAGTCGAATCCGAATTCGTTGTTGGTACCATAGGTGATATCAGCCAGGTATGCATTCCGTCTCGCTTCGGAGTTGGGTTCATGTTTGTCAATGCAGTCGACCTTGAGGCCATGGAACTCAAAAAGCGGCCCCATCCATTCCGAGTCGCGTTTGGCCAGATAATCGTTGACCGTTACAATATGTACTCCTTTTCCAGGGAGAGCGTTGAGGTATACCGGAAGCGTAGCAACAAGTGTTTTTCCCTCTCCAGTGGCCATCTCAGCAACCTTTCCCTGGTGCAGGACGATTCCTCCGATAAGCTGGCAGTCATAATGGACCATATCCCACCTGATCATATTCCCTCCTGCCAGCCAGGAGCTCTTGAACTTTGCTTTGTCACCCACGATCTCCACCCCGGGTCTTCTGGCAGCCAGGTCGCGATCCATCTGCGTAGCAGTTACTTCCAAATATTCGTTTTCGACAAGCCGGCGGGCGGTTTCACGAATTACGGCAAAAGCTTCAGGAAGGATCTCATTGAGAATTTCCTGGGTCAACTCATAACTCTCTTTCTCGAACTTGTCCTGCGCAGCATACATCTTCTCCTTCTCTTCAATGTCAACCTCCTCGGAATTGATCTGTATGTTGAGATCCTCAATCTCCTTCTCTTTCGGTGCAATATACTCCTTTATCCGCTCCCTGAATTCGAGTGTCCTGGCCCTTAACTCATCGTTTGAGAGGGAATGCAGGGTTTTGTCGATCTCTACCGTGCGGTCTACCATCGGCTGGGCCTCTTTGATATCCCTATCGGATTTACTCCCTAACATCTTTTTTACAAAACCAAACATGATATAGTTTCTTTCTTTTCTATCAGTGAATAAGTTTTTCAATCTCCTTTTCCAGCCCTTCACTTGGCGTGGGGGCCGGTGATTGAACAATGTTTCCATATTTATCGATGACCACATACAACGGATATGCCCTCACTTCATAATTCACAAGCAGATCAATATTATCCGAGTAGTGGAGAAGGGTCCATGCATACTCCGGTTTGATCAACGAGAAGTAATTCATTTTGATCCAGTATCTATCAGTACAAATACTGATAAATTCCACCTGATCTTTGTACTTTTCATAGAGTGACACTTCCAACTCCATTTCAGCCAGGCAACCCTGGCAAAAGGTGGTCCAGAAATTTATTACAACAGGCTTCCCCTGAAAATCTTTCAGAGAGTGGGTCTGGTCTTTCTTCCGGCCTACCAGGGTGAATGCGGGGGCAGGCGTTCCCTGGCGAAGTTTGGTTACCTTCGCTTTCATATTCGAAGCAATGACCTGGTTCATTTCCCTGGGGCTCTCCTGGCTTATTGCATTGAAAATTTCAATAATCGGATCCTGCAGCTCGGGGCTGGAATAGAAAAGTTCAAATAACCCCTTTAGGAGAACAAGTTCGCGAAGATCTTCATTCCTCAACACCGAATCGGCTGCAATGGTCTTCATTAGTTTCGGGTAAGGAGAAGCGCCTTTGATTATAGGGTTCAGGTCAATTTTCCGGAGGATGTCGGATGAAGCATTCAAATACTTGGTGAAGTAGTTATTGAAAAACTGCATGTACTCAACATTGTTGTAAAGAATGGGCTGGTCAATGAAGTAAGTCTTAGCCAGGTTGTAAGCACTTTGAGCATGTGCGATCTGCTCCAATCCGGCAGTTTTATATCGCATGTAGTCCTGGAAATAGGGTTGATCAATCCCCCTGTAGCTGTCATTTACCTGAATGCGGAATGTATCGAGGTAGTTTTTCTTTCGTTCAAGGTAAAGGGCATTGAAATTATCCAGAAGAAACTGATTGTATTTATCATTGAAGGTATTGATCCAGATATTCAACTCATTGTAGCCGGGATTAATCAGTTCGATTTCCAGATTTTGAGATAGAATAAAGGGGTTGACCTCCAGGTTATCGGTGTAGTTAATAGGAGCCAGCTTCAGCTTGTAAGTCTGCCCGGGTTGCATATACATTCCAGCCCGGTGAAGATCAATAGCTATTGCAATGTAGGAAGTAGCGGGGAGATCGAATGTCATTGCAAAGTTCCCCATCGTATCGATCACCGATTCGGCAACCTTCTCTTCTGTAAAGGTGACCATGTCATCCCATGTGCTAAGCCTGATGCTCTTGCCTTCAGCTCCAATGGCGGAGCCGGTAAGGGTAACCTGTTGGGAATAACCGAAAAAGGATTGAAAGATCAAAGAAATTAACGAGAAGACGGTAAGAAAGGTTTGGCGTTTCATTGGGAGAAAGGTCATTAGGGAATTAAGTCATTTTGTGATGGAAGTGATGAACGTGATGAAGATTCTGATAATTCATGACAATCTATGTGCAATTTATGGCAATTCATGGCAATTCTTTCATGGCTTCCGGGAGGAACTGCCTGACATCTCCACCGTTACGATGGATTTCCCGAACGATAGAGGAGCTGAGAGCGCTGTATTCGGGTGCACTGAGCAGGAAGATTGTTTCCAGATCGGGCATCATAGCCCGGTTCATGATACCGATCCCCCGTTCAAAGTCAAAATCAGCAGCCGTTCGCAGTCCCCTGAGGATATAGTTCGCTCCTGTTTGCCGGCAATAATCAATTGTGAGCCCTGAGTAAGTCTCCACCCTAATCCTGGGTTCTTTCGCAAAAATCTTTCTAAGCCATTCCATCCGTTTTTCGAGTGGAAAATACCCTCTCTTTCCCGAATTCTCGCCAATCGCTACAACGATGATGTCGAACAGGGGCAGTGCCCTGAGGATCACCGACTCATGGCCTCTTGTGATCGGATCAAAGGAACCTGGAAAAACCGCTATTTTATTCATGGAAAATCTTTACAGAACAAAGATACAAAAAGGGAAGGAACAAACTTATTCAAAGGTAAGGGAGAGCTGGAAGATTTTCGAGTTTAACTTGGCAATGCCATCGGTATAAATGTTATTTTCGCGCTTAATAACATCCATCAGGCCATACATCATTTTAATCTCGATTCCGAATTTGAACCATTCGTTGTATAGGTCAAATCCAATTCCCGCTTCCACATAGAAGTCATTCTGGTTGAATTTCACAATTTTCTGATCGGCGCTTTTCTGTTCCCTCTTTTTTGCCTGTGAGGCGAGGTCGAGGGTATATTGAACCCCTGTCATCAGGTAAGTCCGGAAGTTTTTATACCGTTTGGATTTATATTTGAACTCAATTGGAAAGTTGATATAGGTGGAAGGAATTCGTTTGGTAATGCTGATGATGTTTGTATCTCCGTTGCGGAAGGTCTCCAGGTTATAGACCAGATCGCGATCGCCAAAGGCCAGCGATGGAATAAAGCGAAGGTTAAAATGATCTCCTATCCTCATGTCGCTAACGATGCTGATTACGAAGCCAGGAGTGGGCACTCCTTCGATGGAGAGAATTAAGGCCGAGTCGGGGAGCGGAAGGATATCGGGGATATAGGTAGAATCCCAAATCCGGGTGTTCAAGTCGGCGATGGGTTTGATGGTGACATAACTCAGGTTGGCGCCCAGAACAAAACCAAAATGGAATCTATCATTGTCGTAGGTGGGCATATTGGGAACACCAAACCGTTGTGCCGATCCTTTGACAGGGAACATGGCAACTACGAGAAAAATCAAGAAGATGATGTAAATCGATTTTTTCAACGAGAGGGTTCGGATTTTAAATATGACTAACGCTGATCAGCCTCTTTTATTTTGAATTTCCGCGGTAAAGGTAATTATTTTTCGGCGCAATAGAGGGTAGCGATACCTCCTGATAACCGGTTCTGCCGGAGCTTCTGAAGTTCCAGTTCCCGTAAGATGGCAAGGAATGTTTCTCCACTGGGGAAAATGGCTGCTGTCTTTGGGAGGTAAGTATAGGCTTGATGATGCCTGGAAATCAGTTTCCCAAAGAGCGGAATGATCGCCTTTGAGTAAAACGTGTAGAGTGGTTTCATTGGAAAAGCATTGGGATGAGAGAATTCGAGGATCAGCATCAACCCACCGGGTTTCATCACTCGTCTCATCTCCTGCAAGCCAACAATTAGATCTTCGAAATTACGGACACCAAAGGCAACCATAACCACATCGTAGGTATCCGATTTAAAAGGGATCCGTTCAGCTTCTCCATCCCAGAATGAGATCATTTCCGCAAGTCCTTTCGAGCGGATTTTTCTTTTTCCGACCTCCATCATGTGTGATGAAATATCGATTCCGTCTATGTGTGTCGGATTAAGCTTAGCGACTGCGATGGCGAGATCTCCTGTCCCAGTTGCCACATCCAGGATTTGCAGGAAGGGTAGCTGCTGATTGAACCGTTTCCTGATCTCTCTGACGACCTGTCTTCTCCAGTTGTGATCAATCCCAAATGAGAGAAAGTGATTAAGGAAATCATACCTGGAAGAGATTTCATCGAACATAGTCCGAACCGAATTTTTGTTTGGAGACATAGAGCAAAAGTAATAAAAAGAGGCTGTCAGATAACCAATCCAACAGCCTCAATATTGTTCACAGGCTCCTTTCTAGCCGCCCAACTGCAGACGTTTGAAAGTGACCACTTTTAGATCTTTATCATGTTCGCTGATATGCTGGCCAACAGTTTTCTTGTTATCCTTGATAAACTCCTGGTTCATCAAGGTATTTTCCTTGAAGAATTTGTTCAGCTTACCCATTGCGATCTTCTCAAGTAACTCTTCAGGTTTCCCTTCTTGCCGTGCCTGCTCTTTGCCGATCTCGATCTCACGGTCGATGATGGTTTGATCCACGTCTTCTTTATCAACAGAAACCGGGTTCATAGCAGCAACCTGCATCGCTATTTCACGTCCGAGTTCTTCGATGCCTGCGACATCCTTTTTATTGAATCCAACGAGCGTAGCCAGTCTGTTGCCATGATGGTTGTATGCAAATACGATAGGGGCTTCGATGGATTCAAATCCTGCAACCTGCATCTTCTCGCCGGTTTTGCCCAGCAATTCATTGAGTTTTTCATCAACGGTGAGTGTTCCAACTTTCAGCGGAAGAAGTGCAGAGGCTTCTGTGAGCTTATTTTTGAGCCCAAGATCCAGAAGATCTTTGGAGAACTGAATAAACTCGTCGTTCTTACCAACGAAGTCAGTCTCGCAACTAACCAGGACAACTGCACCAAAACCCTTATCATCCGTTATCTTTGCCACTACAAAACCTTCATTAGCTTCGCGGTCGGCCCGTTTCGCTGCTACTTTTTGTCCTTTTTTCCGAAGATAATCTACGGCCTGTTCGAAATCGCCATTGTTCTCCTGTAAGGCTTTTTTGCAATCCATAATTCCTGCACCGGTCATCTGGCGCAATTTATTCACATCTGCTGCTGTAATGTTCATAATCAATAATTTCTATATTCGAGAATCAAAAAACTTAATTGGTCAATTAATCAATCGGTTGTGGGTTGTAAGTTGCTAGTTGTTTATTACTCGTTTCAGGTTTCAGTTGCCGCGTCGCTTCGCTCCTTGCAAAGACAAGGGTTCAGGTTAAATTTTCTGGTTTCACGTCTACGTCTTACTTCCTTCGTATCGCGTATTCCTTATCGCTTTAGCGCTTGGATCTTCCGGCCGGATTGGTAATACGTTTCCGTGGGGATTTAGCTGAATCGGATTCTTTGTCATCCGCACTTTTTAGTTTGGAGATCTTAGAGTCTGTAATATCCTTACGGATGATCTTGATACCATCTTCATCAAAATCGTCGCGATCCATCCTTGCGTCAAAATCATCATCTCCACCTTCCTCCAGTTCGTCTTCGGCGGCCTTCTTGTCGCGATCGAGTTTGCGCTCAACCATTCCCTCTTCGATAGCATTCAACATGATATCCACGATCAGGGAAATTGATTTAGACGCGTCGTCGTTGGCTGGAATAGGGAAATCAACCAGGCGTGGATCCGAGTTGGTATCCACAATGGCGAAAGTTGGGATATTGAGTTTCCTGGCTTCTGCCAGTGCAATATTCTCCTTCAGGATGTCAACGATAAACAAAGCGGCAGGTAACCGGTTGAGGTCGGCGATACTCCCAAGGTTCTTCTCCAGTTTCGCCCGTTCACGTGTGATTGTGAGGCGCTCTTTTTTAGAGAGGTTGTCGTATGAGGGGCTGCTCATCAGTTTATCAATGGAGGCCATCTTTCTGACAGCTTTCCTGATCGTGGCAAAGTTGGTAAGCATGCCACCGGGCCATCGCTCAGTCATGTATGGCATGTTGATCCGTTTCACTTTTTCAGCCACCAGATCTTTGGCTTGCTTTTTCGTGGCAACGAATAAGATCTTTTTGCCCGACTTGGCTATCTGCTTCACAGCAGCAGCCGCTTCGTCGATCTTGGCCATGGTCTTGTAGAGATCAATGATGTGAATCCCATTCCGTTCCATGAAGATATAAGGAGCCATGCTCGGGTTCCATTTCCGCTTTAGGTGACCAAAGTGAACACCGGCATCAAGCAATTCATTAAATGTCGTTCTCGGCATAATAGTACAGATATAATATTAACGTTTGCTGAATTGGAATCTTTTCCGGGCTTTCTTTTGCCCGAATTTCTTGCGTTCCACCATTCTGGGATCTCTGCGAAGCAGTCCTTTTGCTTTCAGGGCTGGCCGCATCTCCTCATTGATTTTGCAGAGGGCACGTGAGAGGGCTAGCGCCATCGCTTCAGACTGTCCTTTGACTCCACCACCGTCGAGGTTGACCTTAACATCGTATTTTCCCATGGTTTCCGTGACTTCAAAGGGCTCGGTTGCTTTGAATTGCAGGATGGAGGTCGGAAAATATTCCGTAAAAGCCCGTCCGTTGACCGTGATATTTCCCTTGCCGTCCTGGAGGTAGATCCGTGCAATGGCAGTTTTTCTTCTGCCAATGGTATTGATAACTTCCATATTACTTGATTGTATTTAAATTGATTTCTTTGGGTTGCTGTGCCTCGTGTGGGTGATTGGGCCCGGCATAGACATAGAGGTTCCGAAAAAGGTCACTGCCAAGGCGATTTTTGGGAAGCATCCCTTTGACAGCCGATTCAATGATGGCACGGGGATTCTTCGCCAATAGTTCCTGAGGTGTACTCTTACGCTGTCCACCTGGATAACCGGAGTGACGGATATACTCCTTATCCGTCATCTTTTTACCTGTCAGCTTGATCTTCTCGGCATTGATGATCACAACGTTATCACCACAATCTACATGTGGCGTGAAACTTGGTTTCAATTTGCCTCTCAGAATCATCGCTACTTTGGATGCCAGTCGTCCCAGCACCTCATCTTCTGCATTGATCAACACCCACTCTTTGCTAACCGTTTCCTTGTTGGCGCTGATTGTTTTGTAACTTAACGTATTCATGGATTTCGTTTAAAAAAGGGGTGCAAAGATAGAACTAAAAAAAATATCCAACAAGAGAACCAACGATAAAAATCGATATTATTTAGTTTATGGCTTGTTTTGTGACAATTTGATTATCTTTGCGATGAAGTGATATATGAAGATTTCTCTTAAGACTTTGTCATTTGAGCAGTTTCTGGAGGTGACCGGGGAGAGGGAGGCACTGGAACTATACAGGGAAGTACCCTTTCCTAACTATGGGTATAATAAACTCATCTCATTATTTCATCACTTCTGCCTGATTGGGGGTATTACTGACGTAGTGGAATCATTTGCAGCAAACAGAAGCATCGTCCGGCTTGCTCCTCTCTATAAAACCCACCTGGACTCTCTATTTTTCACCGCAGCGTCCATGGCATCCACCGGTAAAACCGCAGAGCGACTGGACCAGATCTACCAGGACACATTCCCCTTTGCAGCTACGCGTATAACTTACAGGGGATTCAGCAATCCGGAGTTCCGAAGCAGGGAGGTTGGAAACGCATTTAGATTATTTCATAAGCAAGGACTCCTTAATCTTATCTATCCCACCACCCGAACCACCCTGCCATGGAGGATCGACACCGGGCGATCGCCACGCATCCAACTACCTGATACCGGACTTGTTAACTACTTCACGGGAATTCAAGATGTGCTGATGGGTCAGGATGATCTTTCAGTTATCTTCAACAGGCAGATTTCCTTGCATATTGTTGCCCAGGAACTCATACATTCATCAGATACAGGAGAATCATCCCTCCATTTCTGGGTGAGGGATAAAACCCAATCCTCGGCAGAGGTAGATTTTGTGATTGAATACCAGGGACTGATAATCCCGGTGGAGGTGAAGAAAGGCGAGCCAGGTCGGTTACGGTCACTACACCGGTTTGTAGAGACGTCACCCCATCCCTTTGCTATAAGGCTCTATGCCGGCCCACTCATTGTGAAAGAGGTTCAAACAGTTGCCCGAAAAACTTATTACCTGATGAGTTTGCCCTACTTTTTAGGGGGAAAGATCCGGGAGCATCTGGAGGGATTTATTAAGTTTGTGGGGAGGTAGTGAGATGGTGAGATGGTGAGATGAGGAAGGAGGAATTGGGGTGATTTGAATCTGTGGAATCTGTAGAATCTGCAGTGAATTTTCTATTTTTGAATTTCAAGCCGTCAAAAATCATGACTCGAAAATTTTGGGTAAAAACGCTGATCATCTCCCTGTTCGCCATCGCGATGGGTTTTTTGGAAAGCGCTGTGGTGATTTATTTGCGAGCAATTTACTACCCGGAAGGATTTGCATTTCCATTGAAAATCATCGAAGGACCAATCGCTGTTACAGAGATCATCCGGGAAGCTGCTACGATGATTATGTTACTCGCCGTATCGATGCTGGTCGCACACCGGTGGATCATCCGGTTTGCCTGGTTCATCTATATGTTCGCCATCTGGGATATCTGCTATTATGTATTCCTCTGGCTAATCCTGAGTTGGCCAGAATCCTTGTTTACATGGGATATCCTCTTCCTAATCCCAACCACCTGGGTAGGACCGATAATTGCTCCAGTGGCCAACTCCCTCACGATGATCCTGCTGGCCGGAGTGATTATCTGGGCTGGAAATCAGTACGAAATGGTAATGCTTTCTCTACTTGAATGGGGATGTCTGATTGCAGGATCTCTGATCACCATCCTGGCTTATATCCAGGATTACTCCAGGTATATGCTTGAGCAGTTTTCCTTCGGGGAATGGTTAAGCCTGTCTCATCAATCAGCAGTCATTGAACGAGTATCAACCTATATCCCCACTTCATTTAACTGGATCCTTTTTTCTTCCGGGACAGCTCTTTTTATAGTTACCATTGGATTGTTTAGCAGAAGGTATTTTCACGCTACTGGCAAAACTAAACCTTAGTAATCACAATAGGCCATGATAGAATCTAATGTGTCCTATATGTCAATTGTGGCGAATTTGGCATACAAATTAGTATTTTTGTTGACTATTTCAATATAATCCGCATGTCTATCATTGTTGATCATATCACCAAACTTTACGGAACGCAGAAAGCCCTGGACAATATTTCCCTCGAGATCAAGCCGGGTGAAGTTGTCGGGTTACTCGGCCCCAACGGTGCAGGGAAAAGCACCCTTATGAAGATCCTCACGTGTTACATTCCTCCTACATCTGGTGATGCTTCTGTATGTGGATTTGATGTACTTGAGCAATCAATGGAAGTAAGGATGCGGGTAGGATACCTACCGGAAAATAATCCGCTTTATACTGATCTGTATGTGAGGGAGTTCCTTCAGTTTATAGCTGGTATACCTCATCAAGGGGATGAAATTCGAAATTCAAAATTCAAAACTCAAACTGGAACTAAGCGGAATTCGGCGAAGCCAAAATCGAAAATCGAAAATCGTATCTCAGAGATTATTGAGTTAACCGGTTTGGAGGCGGAACAGCATAAAAAGATCGGTTCCCTCTCCCGCGGATACAAGCAGCGGGTGGGATTAGCGCAAGCCCTGTTACACAACCCCGATGTGTTGATCCTGGATGAACCGACTTCCGGGCTGGATCCGAATCAGCTGGTAGAGATCAGGAGCCTTATCCAGTCGATCGGGAAAGAAAAGACGATCATGATGTCGACTCATATCATGCAGGAGGTTGAGGCAATCTGTGACCGGACAATCATCATCCACAAAGGAAAAATCGTTGCTGATGATAAAACCATGAACCTCCGGAAGATCGAGTCATCGAAGATCATTGTTAAGGTGGAGTTCGATCAACCAGTCGTTGAGAAAGCTTTACGGAATATTGAGGGTGTTATCCAGGTTGCGAATCCTACTTCCGGCATCTGGCATCTGGAATCATTGCCATCCATCGACATCCGCCCGGCTATATTCAAATTTGCTGTCGACAACGGTCTGACCGTTCTCTCCCTGCAACGTGATGAACACCGATTAGAGGAGGTGTTCCAGGAGCTGACAAGAACGTAAGACGTGAGATGTGGAAAATTCTTACTTCGTAATTCATCATTCTTAATTGAAAAAAACGTAGCTTTGCATCGCATAGTGGAAAGATTTGATTGATTGCAACCACTGGAAAAAATGCTAAACCAACAGCCTTTCCAACAATCAAATCAACGCGCTTTCCTTAAGTTAACTAGTGATAAACTAAATACATTTAGATCATGGGATATTTGTTTACATCGGAGTCCGTTTCAGAAGGACATCCCGATAAAGTGGCCGATCAGATTTCGGACGCACTGCTTGATGAATTTCTGCGCTGGGATCCTGAATCCAAAGTTGCCTGTGAAACCTTTGTTACCACTGGCCTTGTGGTTTGTGGTGGTGAGGTGAGGACAGAGGGCTGGGTGGATGTTCAGGAGACAGCAAGGAAGGTGATCAGAGATATTGGATATACCAAAGCCGAATACCGTTTTGACAGCGATTCTTGTGGCGTGATATCAACCATTCATGAACAATCATCAGACATCAACCAGGGGGTGGTTCGGGAGAAGAAAGAAGAGCAAGGAGCCGGCGACCAGGGAATGATGTTTGGCTATGCTTGCCGGGAGATGGATAACTACATGCCTCTTTCCAGCGAGCTGGCTCATATTCTGCTTCAGGAACTGGCCGATATCCGCCGGGAAGGAAAATTGATGAAATACCTGAGGCCGGATTCCAAATCGCAGGTCACGGTTGAATATGATGAGAGCGGAAAACCTCTACGAATTGATGCTATCGTAGTGAGTACACAGCATGATGAATTCGTCCTGCCTAAGAATTCCTCTTTCAAAGCATTGAAAGCTGCCGAGAAAGAGATGCAAGACAAGATCCGCACCGATATAGAAAAGGTGCTGATACCAAGGGTCAGGAAGACGTTGCCGACCAGGGTTAGAAAGTTCTTTACCGACGATTACAACTTATTCGTGAATCCTACCGGGAAGTTTGTCATCGGAGGCCCTCATGGCGATACCGGCCTGACCGGACGAAAAATCATTGTGGATACATATGGCGGGCATGGCGCTCACGGTGGTGGCGCTTTTTCGGGGAAAGACCCTTCAAAAGTTGACCGCTCTGCCGCTTATGCTGCCCGTCACATTGCCAAAAATATGATAGCAGCAGGAATTGCTGACCAGGTTTTGATCCAGGTGGCTTATGCCATTGGTGTAGCTCATCCGGTAGGTTTATATGTAAACACTCATGGAACTGCCAAGGTGACCGACAAGAATGGAAAGAAACGGACTGATGGAGAGATTTCCTCCAGGATCAGCAAGGTTTTCGATATGCGTCCTTATGCCATCATCGAGCGCTTCGGGCTAAAGAATCCGATCTTCCTGCCAACAGCTTCCTATGGCCATTTTGGCCGGGATCCTTTCACTAAATCTATTGATGTTTATTATCCTGTTAAAGGCTCCAAAGCAAAGAAAGGGAATGGCACTGCCAAAGAGGTCTACCAGAAAACAGTCGATTTCTTTGCCTGGGAGAAGCTGGACTACGTTGAGAAACTGAAGAAAGAGTTCGGGATAAAGGCCTGATGCCAGATGCCGGATGTTGGATAAATTATCGCGATACGACCAGTTTGCGTGTCGTTTGGGTTTGTCCGTTGACGATCAGGCTGTAAAAATAGATTCCTTCCGAGAGGTCCAATGTGGATATACGGGCCACACCTGATCCTGTTAATTGAACCTCTTTCACTGTGGAACCGAGAACATTCCTGACCAGCAAACGTGCATAGGCGTCACTTTCAACAGAATAATTGAAAGATGCCTGAGTGGATGCCGGATTCGGATACACTGAAGAGAGTGTTGCCAGATTTGTTCGACTCTCTATTCCCAAAGGATAAGCATT
>CAYUZX010000017.1:0-60048 GCA_964449285.1 uncultured Prolixibacteraceae bacterium | reverse complement strand
AGCGGGTCAACGGTTTTCGAGACCGCCCCAATCGACCACTCTGGCATCTCTCCAGAATTGCAAAAATACATCTATTGGTCCATAAATCATGACTATTCGTCCATTATTGTTTTTTTTTTGATTGTTTCAAAATACCTTTGTTCGGTATTCAAAAAATTGTACTTCCATGAAAAAATACCTGATAATTATATTTCTGATCCTATTGAGTGGTATGGCCTCTGTAACGGGAGAAAACCTTTGGGCCTATCTCACTTATGCAACCTTCAACTCACCTGAAGGCCCATATATAGAGACATACCTGGCTGTAGATGCTAAGAGTGTGGTTTATAAAAAGCTTAGTGACGGAAACTTCCAGGGGACAGTAAACATCCTCATGACGTTTAAGCTAAATAACGAAATAAAAGCCTTCAAAAAATATGAATTGAAGAGTCCTGCAGTAGCTGATACCGCCAAACGAGACTTCCATTTTATCGATCAGCAACGGTTCCTTCTGCCTAACGGTACGTATGAGTTTGAAGTTCAACTTTCAGACCAGAATAAAAAGGCAGAAGTTACACCATACGCTCAAACCATCACAATCAGTTACCCAAAAGACAAACCAGCCATCTCAGGCATTGAACTTGTGAAGAGTTATTCACATAGCGAAAAGGCCACGGAAATCAACAAATCGGGTTACGACCTGATCCCTTATGTCTATAGTTTTTATCCGCAGACCGATAGTAAATTAATCTTCTATTGCGAGCTGTATAACGTAGGGAAACAGGTGGGCGCCGGCGAGAAGTATCTACTCACCTACTTTATAGAAACACTGGAGAACGGTCAACGAGTGAAAGACCTTGCAAAGATAAAGAAAGAGACAGCCAAAGAGGTGACGGCTGTCCTGGCTGATCTGAATATTGTCAATCTTCCAACCGGCAATTACCATTTGGTTGTTGAAGCAAGGGATCAGCAGAACCAGGTGATCACCTCCCGGAAACTTTTCTTCCAGCGAAGTAATCCCTATGCGCAGCTTACCATCAACGATCTTGCAGCAGCCAATCCCGCGAACTCCTTTGTTGAGAAGTATACCAACATTGACTCCCTGCGCGAGTATGTAAGCTCCACTTACCCTATCTCCTCAGCTCTAGAGAAGAACTTCCTTAAAGGAAATCTCAAAACGGCCAGCCACGAAGTTCTACAGCAGTACTTCCTCGGCTTCTGGCAACGCCGGGACGCAAACGATCCGGAACAAGCCTGGAATGCATATAAATACATGGTTGAAGTGACTGAGCATAATTTCGGAACCCCTGTAAAGAGAGGCTATCAAACCGACAGGGGCAGGGTTTTCCTCCAGTACGGAGCCCCGAATGTCAGAGCCGAACGATACAACGAACCCAGCAATTATCCCTACGAGATCTGGCAATACTACACACTGCCCAATCAGAGCAACCGAAAGTTTGTCTTCTACTCGCCCGATATGGTAACCAGCGATTTTTTCCTTCTTCACTCCGATGCTATCGGAGAAATTCACAACACACGTTGGCAAGTTGACCTCAGGAGTCGAATTTATCAAACCATCGACATCACCGATACCCAAGTGATCAACTCATGGGGAGATATGCAGGATGACTATTGGACCTTGCCCAATTAAGAATCAGGAATTAAGAATTACGAATTAAAAATTAAGGAAGAGAATTCTGTATATTTGCGATTGATATTCATTATGAATCACGAAGCAGGTTTTCTCTCTTCATCTACAATTCGTAATTCGTAATTCGTAATTCTTAATTCGTAATTCTCTGATGCCCACTGTTGCTGTCGTTATTCTCAATTGGAACGGGAAATCCTATCTGGAGAAGTTCTTGCCCCCTCTGATTAACTACTCTTCATCAGATGCAGAGATCATTGTGGCCGATAATGACTCCACTGATGACTCCGTCGAATTTATTAAGCAGCGCTTTCCTCAAATCCGGATTATACAGAATCCAAAAAACGATGGGTTTGCACGCGGATACAACCTGGCCCTGAAGCAGGTAAAAGCCGACTATTATATTCTTCTTAACTCCGATATCGAAGTCACCCATGGCTGGATCAACCCTGTTATCTCCCTGATGGAGAGCGATTCCCTGATAGGAGCCTGCCAGCCGAAAATCAGGTCATACCAGCACCGCGACGAATTCGAATATGCTGGAGCAGCCGGTGGGTATATCGATGAATACGGATATCCGTTTTGTCGCGGCAGGTTATTTCTGACGATCGAGAAAGATACCGGACAGTACGACGACCAGGTTGAGATCTCATGGGCTAGCGGAGCCTGCCTCTTTGTAAGAAGTGGATTATTTCACCAGTTGGGAGGATTCGATGACGATTTTTTTGCCCATATGGAGGAGATCGACTTCTGCTGGAGGCTGCACAACTATGGCTACCGGGTGATGTATTGTCCTGACTCCATGGTCTACCATATCGGCGGTGGTACGCTACCTAAAATTTCCTGGAGAAAGACCTACCTGAACTTCCGTAATAACTTTATGCTTCTGTATAAAAACCTGCCTTCAAGACTCCTGTTCAAGGTTTTCGCCATACGCTTGTTACTTGATGGTGTTGCTGCATTCAAATTCCTGATCCAGGCAGGGTTCAAGGATTTCTGGGCTGTTGCACATGCCCATATCAGTTTTTATCTGGCTCTTCCTTCTCTTTACCGGAAACGGAAACAACTCAAACACGGAAGCATGAAGATGATGTACAAAAAAAATGTGGTGCTTGAGTACTACCTGCGTAGGAAAAGGTATTTCTCACAACTTGATCCCAAGAAGTTCTTTCCATCCTAATCCCTGACGGGGAAATCACAAATCCCAATATCCAAATCTCAAAAAGTTCAATAGTAAATTTTCAGCAACTTTTCAGCATTCGTAATTTATTTACCCTTCAGGAAACTTTCTACCGCAAGTCGGTAAGAATCCAGCCCGAAACCTGTAATTATCCCCTTGACAAATGGAGAGAGCATGGAGATATGACGGAATGCCTCCCGCGCAAAAATATTGGTGATATGAACCTCTATCACAGGGGTACTGATCGATTTTATCGCATCAGCGATCGCAACTGATGTATGCGTATAACCTCCCGCATTTAGAATGATGCCGTCGTAAATAAATCCAACCTTCTGCAAGGCATTGATGATCTCCCCTTCCACATTCGACTGAAAATACTCAATCGTCAGCAGAGGATACCCTTTCCTCAGCTTCTTGAGGAAGACCTCAAAACTCTCAGTCCCATATATTCCGGGCTCCCGCTTTCCAAGTATGTTCAGGCTCGGCCCATTGATAATTATCAGCTTCATAGAGTAGACACGTTGATACAAAGGTAATGGTTTTATGATTAGCAGATGCCGGATGCCGGAAGAAATTCGTAATTCGTAACTCGTAATTCGTAATTCGTAATTGAATTTCGTATCTTTGTTCCACTATCAATTAGGGGTGCCTTACCATAAGGGCTGAGATCATACTCTTTGAACCTGATCCGGGTAATACTGGCGGAGGAAACAATTATGAAAACATTTCTTTTTATCCTGGGATTTATCCTCTTGATGTCTTCTGCACAAACGCAGATTGTAATCCAGGGGAATGTGACTCAACATCGCGATGGAATACCGCTGCCGGGAGCGCATATCCGTCTTCAGAATACGTTTTTTACTGCGGTTACAGACAGTGCCGGAAACTATTCGCTTGCCGGCATCAGAAAAGGGAATTATTCGCTTACATGTTCCTTTGTCGGGTTTAAGCCTATTACAGTCACTTGCAGGATCCTCAGGGATACGACAATCCGCTTTCTCCTGGAAGAGAGCGCTATCCTGGGAGAAGAGGTCAATATTATAGCTACCCGGGCAGGAGAGAAATACCCGACAGCTTATACAACACTCAGCGGCATCAAGATAGAAGAGGCCAACCTCGGACGGGATCTTCCGTATGTTATCCAGTCCTCTCCGTCGGTGATCGTCACATCCGATGCCGGGAACGGAATCGGATATACAGGATTGACTATCCGGGGAAGCGATCTGACCCGTATCAATGTCACCATCAACGGCATCCCTCTGAATGATGCTGAATCGCAGGGAGTATGGTTTGTCGACCTCCCCGACCTGGCCTCCTCTTCAGAAAATATTCAAATCCAGCGCGGAGTTGGAACCTCTACCAACGGCGCCGGCGCTTTCGGCGCAACCATCAATATCCTTACTACTGAGATGAAGCAAGACCCATACGGAGAGCTGGCAGCATCATATGGGTCATTCAACTCTTACAAAGCCACCCTGAAGTTCGGATCGGGCATCCTCAAGTCGGGGCTTGCTATCGACGGCCGCCTCTCCTATATCTCATCCGATGGCTATATCGATCGGGCATTCTCAAAACTCAAATCCTTTTATGTCAGCGGAGGTTATTACGGTAAGAAAACCACACTCAAGCTAGTCACTTTCTCAGGTTTTGAACGAACCTACCAGGCATGGGAAGGCCTACCCCTGGATTCACTGAGCGCCAACCGGACATACAATCCTGCCGGAGAGTATGTTGATTCCACGGGTCAGATTCGTTACTATAGTGACCAAACCGACAACTACCAGCAGGATCACTACCAGCTGATCTTCTCCCAGAAACTGGGATCACGGTGGAACATTAATGCAGCACTCTTCCTGACTAACGGAAAAGGTTATTATGAAAGTTATAAATCTGATGAAACCTTTGCCGAATATGGGTTGGATGATGTGATCATCGCAGGAGACACCATCCTATCCACTAATCTGGTAAATCGCAAGTGGCTGGATAACAGCTATTATGGATTGACTTTCTCGACAGGATATACGCTTCCTGATAGATTGAAGCTGATTATTGGTGGAGGGATCACACAGTATTATGGGACCCATTACGGCCATGTCATCTGGGCGCAGTATGCATCAAATGGCGATAACCAGCGAAACTGGTATGAGAACACCGGCTTGAAAAACGATATCAATATCTTTGCGAAGGCCACATGGCAGGTGATGACAAAACTGACTCTTTTTGCCGACCTGCAATACCGTTATGTGGATTATGGGATGAGGGGGGAACTGGATGACCTTCGTTCCATCAACCAGTTCCATACTTTTCATTTCTTCAACCCGAAAACCGGCATCTTTTTCGATTTCACCAAGCACCTCAGTGGATACCTCTCATTCGGGGTAGGGAACCGGGAACCCAGTCGAAATAATTACAAAGATGCCGATCCGAACCGGATACCAACCGCAGAAAGGCTCTATGACTATGAACTGGGAACAACATACAAGCGTTCGTTATGGATGGTTGGAATCAATCTCTACTATATGGATTACAGGGACCAGCTTGTGCTGACGGGCGAAATTAACAATGTTGGAGAAGCAATCATGGTGAATGTCCCCCACAGTTACCGAACCGGAATTGAGGTCAGCGCAGGAGTCAACCTCTGGAAAAAAGTGCAGTGGGATGTCACTGGAACATTCAGTCTCAATAAAATTAGAAATTTCACCGAATATGTCGATGATTATGATTCCACCTGGAATTTCACAGGTCAAAAGGCTACGTTCCTGGGGACCACCAACCTCTCCTTCTCCCCCAACCTGATCCTGGGAAGTATCCTTACTTACAAACCGCTAAAAGGTGTGACTGCCTCACTACATTCCAGGTATATTGGAAAGCAATACATTGACAACACAGCCAGTGAAGAGCGCTCACTTCATCCCTATTTTGTGAACAACCTTGTGATTGGCTATCAGTTCAGGCTCAAACCTTTTTCTGAGATCGGGATCAGCTTGATGATCAACAACCTGTTCAGCCAGCGGTATGAGACCAATGCCTGGATCTACCGTTATAACCATGACGGCAGGCAATATGAAGTGAACGGCTACTTCCCACAAGCGCTGATTAACTATATGGTTGGCATCACCCTGAAAATTTAGTAATCTTGCATATTGTTACGTTACTATCTTCAACATCAAACGATATGAAACGCTTTTTCTATTCAATGGGGTTGTCTTTACTGGTGGTATTCCCGGCAATATGGGGCTTCAGCCAGACTACTTCAATCGACTATTCTTATCTCCTGCCGGTAGATCCGGCTGTAAGAATAGGACAACTCGACAATGGGCTTGTCTATTACATCCGTCAAAACAGCAAACCCGAAAAAAGGGTAGAGTTGAGACTGGCAGTAAATGCAGGATCCATCCTGGAAAATGATGACCAGCAGGGACTTGCTCACTTCACTGAGCATATGTGTTTCAATGGAACCAAGACTTTCCCAAAAAACGAGCTTATCAACTTCTTACAAAAGACTGGTGTGAAATTTGGAGCGGATATCAATGCTTATACCAGTTTTGATGAGACGGTATACATGCTTCAGCTTCCCACTGATGAACCGGGATTAGTAGATAAGGGATTTCAGGTGCTGGAAGACTGGGCCCACAATGTCACCTTCGACAGTAAGGAGATCGACAAAGAACGGGGTGTAATTATGGAAGAGTGGAGACTGGGGCTGGGAGCCCAGGACAGGATGATGAAGAAGTTTCTTCCGGTGATACTGAAAGGATCACAGTACGCCGAACGGGTTCCGATCGGGAAAGTTAATATCCTGGAAAATTTCAAACATGAGACACTTCGTAGCTTCTATCGCGATTGGTACAGGCCAGACCTTCAGGCAATTGTCGTTGTAGGCGACATAAACCCCGATTCGGCAGAGCAACAGATCATAGCGCATTTTTCGGGATTGAAAAACCCCCAACCAGGTCGAGAACGGATTGATTACAACCTCCCCGGGAATAAGGAGCCTTTGATCGCAATCACTACCGACCCGGAGGCAATGCAGAATATGATCCTGATGTTCTGGAAACATCCGGTCCTGGCAATAAAAAACCTGGGCGACTTAAAGACTAAAATCACCGGAGAGCTTTTTACAAGTATGCTGAACCAACGGTTTTCCGAACTATCTCAGAAACCCGACTGTCCATTTGTATATGCCAATGCCGGTTATGGAGAGTTCCTTACCAGAACCAATGATGCCTACGTTCTTGCCACAATGCCGAAAGAGAACCAGATTGACCACTCTCTTGCAGTCATTCTCGCTGAAAATCAGCGAGTTAAGCAATTCGGCTTTACCTCCACAGAATATGAACGGCAAAAAGAGGAGATACTTAGCCAATATGAGAAAGCAGCAAACGAATTTGACAAAACCGAATCAGCCCAGCTGGCAGGAGAATATGTAGCTAATTTTCTGACCGGAGACCCTATTCCGGGAATTCGAAAAGAATTTGTCTTTGTGTCAAAGCTCCTCCCCGAAATCACTCTTGATGAAGTAAATAGCCTGGCGAAACAGTGGATTACCGAAAACAACCTTGCCATGGTGATCATGGGTCCCGAAAAAGAGGGACTGAAGATCCCTTCTGCTGCAGAGGTCCTTGCCGTGATTGAAAAGTCCAGGACAGAAGAGTTGGAACCATATGTTGATACGTACAGGGAATCTCCCCTGGTTCCAGAAGAGTTGACCGGAGCGACCATTATTAATACGCTAAATAACTCCAGGCTTGCATTTACAGAATTAACCCTCTCCAATGGCGTGAAAGTCATCCTGAAACCAACTACATTCAAAAATGATGAGATCATTATTTCAGCCTTCAGCCCGGGAGGCAACTCACTCTATCCGGATGATCTCTTCCTTGCTTCCAATTTTGCAGCTTCAATCATTGATCAGAGCGGTGCCGGTGAGTTCGATAACATCGAACTTCAAAAGAAGCTTAAAGGTAAAAACCTATCCATCTCTCCTTATATCAGTGATGTGAAGGAAGGCTTCAATGGAAGTACTACCCTGAAAGACCTTGAGACGCTAATGGAGCTGGTATATCTCTATTTTGAGGCACCCCGGAAAGATACCACGGCATTTGGCGCATTTATCTCCCAGATGAAGAACCAGATGAAATTCATGAAGGGGAATCCTGTTATGGCATTTTATGACACACTCTTCAAGACTGCCTATCCTGGAACGAAGCGCCTCATCATCTTCCCATCAGAGGAGCAATTGAAAAGAATTCAGCTCGATGATGTTTTCAGGATCTATAGCGACCGTTTCGCTGATGCCTCCGATTTCACGTTTATACTGGTTGGGAATTTCAATACCGACTCTATCACCCCGTTGGTTGTGAAATACCTTGGCAGTCTACCGTCTACAGGCAGGAAAGAGAACTGGCAGGACCGAACCCCTGTATTTGCTGCAGGGATCACAAATGTCACGTTCAATAAAGGTACTGACCCTCAGAGCATGGTTGGAATCGGATTTTCAGAACCAATTGAATGGACAGAAAATAACGTTCTATATATCAATATGTTGAAAGAGATTCTCCAGATCAAGTTGATTGAAGTGATCAGGGAAAAGCTGAGCGGAGTCTACTCTCCCCAAATCATGTTAAACCTGGATAAATACCCGAAACCGGAATTCATGATGGGGATCATGTTTGGCTGCTCTCCGAAAACAACGGATAAACTGACAAAAGCGGTTTTCGGTGAGATAAAGAAGATCCTGAAGAAGGGGCCTGCAACGGAAGACCTCACCAAGGCAAAAGAAGCCATGATCCGTAGCAGAGAGACCAACCTGGAGAAAAACAACTTCTGGACCAGCAAGATAGAGTCGATCTACTTTCAGGGTGCAGATCCTGCAAATGTGCTGAATTTCAAGGAACAGGTCAATGCTGTGACTGTTCAAGACCTAAAAACCGCTGCCAATGACTTCTTTAAGACCGATCATTATATTCGGGTAGTCCTGATGCCTGAAATAGTGGCAAAAAAATAAGCAATGACTGGTGGGATAACGATAAAGAACAAAAAAGCACGCCACGAGTTTTTCCTGTTACAGGAGTATATCGCGGGGATTCAACTTACCGGCACAGAGATCAAATCGATCCGTGCCGGCAAGGCTTCAATCGCCGATGCCTATTGTTCATTCTCGGGCGAGGAACTCTTTGTTCGTGCCATGCACATTGCCGAATACACTTACGGGACGCATTACAACCACGAGCCAAAGCGCGACAGGAAGCTTCTGCTAACCAAACGCGAGCTACATAAGCTGAAGACCAAAGTAAACGAACGGGGCTTCACGATCATTCCGGTTGTTCTTTTCATCAACGAAAATGGGCTTGCCAAGCTTACAATTGCCTTGGCAAAAGGAAAACATGCATACGACAAACGAGAGACGTTGAAGCAAAAAGACATCAAGCGGGAGATCGACCGTGACGCACAACGATGATTTAACATTTCTTAACGCAACAATCTACACCCCTTCCCGTTTTTTTCAACGAATCTCTCTATTTTTGCAAAAATTGTCATATGTTTAGAATCACATATCTTTCCTTTCTGCCCCTCTGTTTTCTTTTTCTTTCAGTGATGACTGTTGCCCAGAAGGCAGCATCAAATCAACCAACAGCACCCGTCCAGAAAATCAAATGGATGTCGTTTGAACAGGCATACGAGCTGAACAAGAAAGAACCGAAGAAGATTTTCATTGATATGTACACCGACTGGTGCGGTTTGTGCAGGCGTATGGACGCAATCACTTTTTCTGACCCGATAATAGTCGATTACATGAACAAGAATTTCTACAACGTCAAGATGGATGCTGAGCGAAAGGATACTGTTGTGATAGATGGGACGGTTTTCGTAAATCCCAACCCGCAAAGCAACCGCTCTTCACACCAGCTGGCTATTGAGCTTCTTCGTGGCAAAATGTCATATCCCTCCTTCATATTTCTAAACGAAAAAAGTCAACTTTTGACAGTCGTTGCAGGATATCAGCCAGCGAAAGAGTTCGAACCGATTCTTCACTACTTTGCCGAAGATGCATTCACGGATCAGCAGTGGGAGGATTACAGGGCGAAGTTTGTTGGGGAAATAGAATAAATCCTATTTACGAATGAACATGAATAATTCGAGATTCGTCATTCCTGCTCATTCCTGGCATTGCGTTGGGTGGAAGATGGGATTCGAACCCACGACCCTCAGAACCACAATCTGATGCTCTAACCGACTGAGCTACAACCACCGTTTTGAAGGAACAAAATTAATACATTTTTTTGAAATTTTAAAGGCTATATTTGTTTTTGAATAATCAAAAGCCAAATAACAAATAACAAATAATATCCAAACTCCCGTTTTCAAAGCACCAAATAGTAGGTTTGTATCATATTCGGTCATTTTTTGGAATTTGAGACTTATTTGATATTTGTTTATTGAGATTTGGGATTTTAATCTGACTTTGTTGTTTTTCCGCAAAAAAACATACGTTTCTTCCAGCTCCCTCTCTGCCCAGGCATGGAAACGATTTCGACGCGACAAATTGGGTTTCGGTTCCCTGGTTTTTATCGGAATCATCATGCTGATTGCCCTTCTCGGGTACCTGATCACTCCCGATGCAACTCCATTCGCCAACGACCAGTGCCTGGAGATGGGATTAAAGAAACCAGGCTATACAGCTAACTTTATTATGATCCCAAGATTATCTCCTGTGGAACGAAGAGGATTTCTTCATAGGATGATATGGGGTCAGAAGAACCGTTACAACGCATACCCGGTTGTGGACGACTTGGTTGATATTTACGACCAGAATGGAAATTATAACCGTGTGTCTCCTATCTCATACATCTCCGAAAATCCCGAAGCAATAATGGTTTCCAGGACCTATTGGCTGGGAACAGACAGGTTTGGACGCGACATCCTCAGCATGCTGGTGATCGGAGCAAGAATCAGCCTCTCGGTTGGGTTTATTTCGGTCTTTATCTCTCTGGTACTGGGTCTCCTGATCGGATCGATCGGAGGTTATTTTCGGGGGTGGATAGACAATGTAATCGTGTGGTTTATCAATGTCGTGTGGTCCATCCCAACGCTGTTACTGGTCATTGCCATCACCTTCGCCCTGGGGAAAGGGTTTTGGCAGGTATTTGTAGCCGTTGGACTTACTATGTGGGTAGAGGTGGCCCGTGTAGTACGAGGCCAGATCCTCAGTCTGCGGGAGAAGGAGTTTGTTGAGGCCGGGAAAGCTCTGGGATTCTCCTCCTTCCGCATCATTACACGCCATCTTCTTCCCAATGTCATGGGAATTGTAATCGTGATCTCTGCTGCAAACTTTGCCTCTGCAATCCTGATCGAAGCGGGATTAAGCTTCCTGGGAATGGGGGTCCAGCCACCGGTTCCATCATGGGGTTCGATGATCAAAGAGAATTATGGCTATATCATACTCGATTACGCCTACCTGGCAATCCTGCCAGGAATCGCTATTATGCTGCTTGTGCTGGCTTTTATGCTGATCGGAAATGCCTTGCGGGATGCCCTGGATGTCAAATCCTTATAACTTCACGGGCTTGAAATTGTCGTAGGCCGGGCAGGTCCCCGAGCTGCGTTTCCTACAGACCCCTTTTTCCAAAGGTATTTTGATTGAAAAGTAAAGATCCATGCCGTTGAAGTTGCTGAAGCCCAGGAAAGACCCAAGTTTCTCAGTGCCAATCGTGAGGAAATAGAACCGGAATGCAAGTCCCATCCTGAGTTGGTACCAATTATACAGCGAAATCGGGAGACTTGCATCAAACCATCTCGACTCATACCTGGGTGTGAGAGCCAGGAGTGCCGGGCGTGCCAGAGATACCTTACTAAGCTGGAACGGAAAGATAAGTGCCCCATTTATATACCAATTATTGTAGTAATGGTAATCAAACTGCATACTGAGCGCTGAAGGCAACCAGAGTGTGAACTTTTCATCAACATAAGTAGCAGTAGGGTCCCCGTAAAACCGGTAGCTGATTGTGTCCATGAGCTGGTTGACAGTCGCAAAATCAAACTGTGTAAGATTTTCCCAGAGTGCAGGGCGATTATCAATTGCATATGTTTGCGTCCTGTGCTTGAACTTGATTCCCCCGATGTCGATCAGGGCAATTCCGACACGGTAGAGATAATCCTCGTACTGCTGTTCGCAGAAACGATTGATGTATTGCAACTGATGTGACCTCTTCAGTCGGGTATACGTAACTCCCAAATCAAAACCCCAGCCGCCTCCCGCCACCAACGGATCAGTAACAGAGCCTACGCTGCTGCTCGTATAGTCAATTGGTAGTGAAAAACCATAATCGGTTTTCAGGTTGTTGACTTGCATCGTAGAATCATCTAACACCATGTAATCCATGTTGTCAATAATGGTGTAGAGGGCAGTCAAACCAAAAAGTTTCCTGACAGACAATCCCGCATCCAGCCTATTAAATCCCCTTCCATAGACGTTATAAGCATAACTAAGTCCAACCTCAAACCATGTCATATGAGTCATGCCAAACCGTTTATCCGTTTGATAATTAATATTTTGCTGCGGTTTGTAGTTCAAACCAAGGTATAAAAAGTTGGCAAGGTCATAAGGCAGTTTTCTGATCGAAGTGACTGACCTTACCGCCGAATGGATTCCAAATGCGTGATCCTTCCAAATTAACATGGCGCCTGGCCCGTTAATCCTTAGGTTAAGAAAAATATGCTTCCTGTTGGAATTATTGTATCGGTAAAAATTGCGCACCTCCGTTCCATATTCCTCATCGTGAGAAGGAAGAATGAATCCGGGTTTGAAGATATCCCAGATCACAAACTCCTGCTTTGAAAGATAAATGTAGTTGTTCTGCAGTGAGATGTCAGAGCTAGTCAGTTGAATATCAAGCCATTGCTTAGAACCAAGCATCGCTGATGGGTTGAGTTGGGCTGAGTTGATCCCAGCATAATTCCCAAGTGTTGTCCCTGGCATCTCCTGTGAACTTCCGTTATGAGCAGTGAAGAAAATCAGGGTTGACAATATGAGAGTTGAGCGGTACAATGCTAATAATCTATGATTAATTCGATTTACTATTGTTATTCCTGGTAAGATGTATACTAGCAATACCAATTTTCTATCCTAAGGTTGCATCACTATCATGACCTTCCTGACTTAACATAATCATCTTTCTAGATATATAAACGCTTTGTGAGCGGAAATTATTTCATCAAAATATGTATCTTTGCAATCCTTTTTCGGGATCCGCGGATGTGGCGTAATTGGTAGCCGCGCAAGACTTAGGATCTTGTGCCTTCGGGCGTGGGGGTTCGAGTCCCTTCATCCGCACCAAATTGAATGAACAAAAATGACTTGAATGGCGAATGACATGATTAAAAAACACCTCTTACGTCTTACGTCTTACATCTTACGACACTTATAGAATGAACATCACCAGAGAGAACACCGGAGAGCTGACAGCTACGATCAGAATGGAGATTACTCCGGAGGATTACCAGGAAGCAGTAACCAAAAACCTGAAAGATTACCAAAGAAAGGCAAATATCCCCGGCTTCCGGCCTGGGAAAGTGCCTTTCGGAATAGTAAAGAAGATGTATGGGAAAGCCGTCATGGCTGATGAAGTGAATAAGATCCTGGGTGATCAGCTCGCCGGATATATGACCGACGAAAAACTGGATGTCCTGGGGAATCCATTGCCCAATAAGGAGAAAACCAAAACTGCACATTTTGAGGATGGAGAGACATTCGAATTCTATTTTGACCTTGGCCTGGCTCCCGCGTTTAAGTTGAATCTCGGCCCCGAACTGGAGATTGAAAACTATCAGATTCAAATAGACGATAAGATGGTGGATGGGTATATTGAAGATACCCGTAAACGGAATGGGAACTATACGCACCCCGAAGTAGCAGGTGAAGCTGATATGCTCTCTGGCGAAGCCACGGAACTGGCAGCTGACGGGAAGCACGTGGAGGGATCAGAACCAAAAAAGATATTTCTTTCGCTTGATCAAATCACTGATAACAAGGTTAAGGAAAAGCTGATCGCATTGAAAAAAGAGGAGATCCTCGTTTTCAAGCCGCTGGACCTGTTTGGGACGCCTGAAGAAGCTTCGAAACAACTCAACCTTCCTGCAGATACATTATCAAATCCAGAGATCTCTTTCTCTTTCAAGCTCACTGAAATCACTCACATTGAACCTGCTGAACTTAATGCAGCGTTCTTTGCACAGGTCTATCCGGGGGAAATCATAGAGACTGAAGAGGATTTCCGTGAACGGGTTCGGAAAGATGCCGCAACCAGCTTCTCAGGTGAGACCGACAAACTTCTCTTTCAGGATATTTCAAAAGTCCTGATAGACACTATCGGGATGAAGCTTCCAGATGAGTTTTTAAAGCGCTGGTTGTATGAGCACGATGAGAACAAGATGTCGCATGAGGAGATCGAACAGCAATTTCCCGCTTTCGCCAAATCGATGAAATGGCAACTAATCGAGAACAAGGTCATCAAAGATCATGATGTTGAAGTCAAAGAGGAGGAGATCAGGGAATATATCCGCTCTTACATGCTTCGACAGGCTTCTCAGGAGTTTGTTGACCCTGAGATGGCGCAGAAATACGAAAGTATCGTGGATTCCTTTATGCAGAATAAAGAACAGGTGCAGAAGATCAACGACCAGCTTTTCGATGCAAAACTCATGAGGCTCTTCAAAGAGAAGGTAACATTGAAACCAGTGGATATAAGCTATGAGGAGTTCATTAAGCTGGTTACAATCCCTAATCCCTGATCACTGAACAAATTGTAACAAAACTGCGTAATTTTACGTTTAAGCGTCTAGTGTAAATACTTTTTAATTCGTAATTCTTAATTGACTGAACCATGGATGAATTCTCAAAATACGCCACACGTCACAAAGGGATCAGTAGCAATGCCCTTGATAAATATAAATCACTGACAGCGAATTATATATCTCCTACTATTATCGAAGAGAGGCAGCTGAACGTTGCCACAATGGATGTCTTCTCCCGCTTGATGATGGATCGCATTATCTTTCTGGGAGTTCCCATTGACGACTATGTTGCCAATATTATCCAGGCTCAGTTACTCTTTCTCGAATCGGTTGATTCACGGAAAGACATCCAGATTTACCTCAACACTCCTGGTGGCTCTGTTTATGCCGGACTTGGCATATACGATACGATGCAGTATATTTCCCCCGACATTGCCACTATCTGCACGGGAATGGCTGCTTCGATGGGAGCCATTCTACTCAGCGCTGGCGCCAAAGGTAAACGGACCGCTCTGAAACACTCACGTATCCTGATCCATCAGCCGATGGGATCAGCGGAAGGGCAGGCCTCCGATATCGAAATTACTGCCCGGGAGATCCAGAAGTTGAAAAAAGAGCTGTATGAGATCATTGCCCTTCACAGCGGGCAGACATATAACAAGATATTAAAGGATGCCGATCGCGACTATTGGATGACATCGCAGGAGGCCTTGGATTATGGGATGATTGATGAGATCCTGGTAAAATCCAAATCGGATAAATAACCCTTTCTCATGACAAAAAGCAATGAACGGTGCTCCTTTTGCGGACGTGAACGCCGGGAAACACAAATCCTGATTGCCGGACTCAACGCACACATTTGCGACCGCTGCATCCAGCAGGCAAAAGTGATCATGGATGAAGAGTCTACTGCTGATAAGACCAAGTCTGTTCCCGATTTTAAATTACTTAAACCGGCTGAAATAAAGAGTTCCCTCGATCAGTATGTGATTGGCCAGGAAGAGGCTAAACGAATTATTTCCGTGGCTGTTTACAATCACTACAAGCGCATATTTTATGCGAAAAAAATGAAAGACGATGATGTTGAGATCGAGAAAGCCAACATTGTGGTTGTGGGAGAGACCGGAACAGGTAAAACTCTGCTGGCCAAGACCGTTGCACGAATGCTGAATGTTCCCTTTTGCATCGCTGATGCAACTGCCCTTACCGAAGCCGGATATGTGGGAGAGGACGTTGAGAGCATCCTCGCCCGTTTGCTCCAGGTGGCCGACTACAACGTAGCTGCTGCTGAGCGGGGGATTATCTTCATCGATGAGATTGATAAAATCGCCAGGAAAAGCGACAACCCTTCCATAACCAGGGATGTATCTGGCGAGGGTGTACAGCAGGCCCTCCTCAAAATGCTGGAGGGGGCTATCGTCAATGTCCCTCCCCAGGGAGGGAGAAAACACCCGGAACAGAAGATGATTCAGGTTAACACTCAGAACATTCTCTTTATTACCGGAGGTGCATTTGATGGGATTGAAAAAAAGATAGCCAACAGGCTACGGACCAATGTGATAGGGTTTAAATCCGCGAAGAAAGAGTCCATTGATAAAGAGAACCTCCTGCAATACATTTCACCGGTAGATCTGAAAAGCTACGGTTTGATCCCTGAATTGGTGGGAAGGCTTCCGATCGTCACCTTTATGCACACCCTCGACAAGGAAACACTAAAGCGGATTCTCCTCGAACCAAAGAATTCTCTAACCAAGCAGTACATCAAACTGCTTGAGATGGACAACATCAAACTCAGTTTTGATAAAGATGCCCTTGATTATATTGTCGACAAATCGATTGAATTCAAACTTGGAGCCCGTGGGTTGCGCTCAATCCTGGAAGCAATCATGACTGATGAGATGTTTGAGCTTCCTTCAAAGGGAAATGCAAAATCATTACGGGTATCACTCGCGTTTGTGGAGAAAAGTTTCCGCAAAACCAGTATGGCCAGGCTACGCGTGGCCTGACAATAAACCCGGGTTATCAGGCGTTTTGATTGCTGATGAACAGATTTACTCTCTTTTTCTTTCTGATCCTGATTGCCTCTCCCCGACTCCAGGCCCAGGAGCCAGATACATTGCCTAAAGTAGTCCCGGGAAAGATTATCGATGGTGACACAGTTCCTCTTGTTGAGGTAAAATCGGTTTACGTTTACCCTCCCTATGAGTTTAAAAACCGTCGGCAACAAGTTCGTTATAGCCGGCTTGTATATAACATTCAAAAGGTCTATCCATATGCTAAACTTGCCGGTGAAAAATTGAAGGAACTTCAACTTGTCATGGATACGATCTCGAATGGAAAAGAGAAAAAAAAATTTGCCAAAGAGGCTGAAAAGCAGTTGGAAGACGAGTTCGGGGACGACATCAGGGATCTCAACTTCTCGCAAGGGAAGATCCTCGTGAAGCTGATTTATCGTCAAACAGGCAACTCCTCCTTTGAGATTGTTCAGGAACTCCGTGGGAAATTTACCGCTTTCATATGGCAAACCCTGGCCACTATCTTTGGGTATGACCTGAAAGTCGGATATGATCCGGAAGGAGAAGACCGTCAGATAGAGGAGATAATATTATTGATCGATCAAGGGTATTTTTAATAATTTTACAATCCGATTAGTCTTTGGAATGAAGTTATCCATTATCATCGTCAACTACAACGTCAAGTATTTCGTGGAGCAATGCATCCACTCGATCCAGAAAGCTGTTAATGGGCTTACTGCCGAGGTATTTGTGGTTGATAATAACTCGGTTGATGGATCTGTGCGCATGATTCGCGAAAAGTTTCCTGAAGTACATCTTATTGAAAACAAGGACAATAAAGGATTTTCCAAAGCCAACAATCAGGCTATCCGGAAAGCCAAAGGTGATTATATCCTGATACTTAACCCCGATACTATCCTGGAAGATGACACACTACTGAAATGTGTAACTTTCATGAACGAACATCCTGATGCCGGTGGTCTTGGTGTAAAAATGATCGATGGGAAAGGGAAGTTTCTTCCCGAATCAAAGCGGGGTCTTCCCTCCCCCTCCGTTGCTTTCTTCAAAATGTTCGGGTTTTCATCTCTCTTTCCCAAATCGAAATTGTTCAATAAATACCACCTGGGATATCTTGATAAAAACAAGACACACGAAGTCGATGTTCTTGCCGGTGCGTTTATGATGGTTCGAAAAACCGTTCTCGATAAGATCGGACTCCTGGATGAGGCGTTCTTTATGTATGGAGAAGACATTGACCTCAGCTACCGAATTACCCAGGCCGGTTTTAAGAACTACTATTTCCCTGGCACACGGATCATTCACTACAAAGGGGAGAGCACCAAAAAGAGTAGTGTCAACTACGTCTTCTTCTTTTACAACGCGATGATCGTCTTTGCCCGGAAACATTTTTCGAAAAAGAATGCCCGGATGTACTCCACATTGATCAACTTCGCAATCTACCTTCGTGCCACCATCTCAATCGTTACGCGGTTTCTCACTCGGGTCTCACTACCTTTTATCGATTCAGTCCTGATCTTTGGAGGGATCTGGTTCATCAAAGAGTACTGGGAAAAACACTTTATTTTTCAGTCGGGAGGGCACTACCCATCGATCTTTATATTTGTTGCCGTTCCGGTTTATATCCTCATATGGCTCCTGAGTGTTTACCTGAGTGGCGGATACGACAGGCCTATAAGGTTACGAAAGGTCACTCAGGGAATGGTAGTCGGAACAGTCATAATCCTTGTTTTATACAGCTTGCTCCCAGAATCCTACCGTTTTTCAAGGGCCCTGATCATTCTCGGAGCCACCTGGGGTGTGATCGCTATGCTGGCCACACGTTTTTTTCTCCATATCCTGAACCTGAAAGAGTTCCAGATTAACGAAGATAAAAACAAACGGTTTGTCATCATAGGTGAGAAAGATGAAGCAGAGCGCGTCTCTGAACTCCTGCAAAAGACAATTATAAACCCTGCATTCGTCGGATTAGTCAGTTATCAGCCACACCGGAATAACACAAACGGCTTTATCGGGCACCTCGGGCAGATACGCGAAATCATCTGGATTCATAACATCGATGAAGTGATCTTCTGTGCCAAAGATGTCCCTTCCCAAGTGATCATGGACCAGATGTCGGAGTTGAAGGATCAACAAGTGGACTATAAAATTGCTCCTCCCGAAAGCCTTAGCATCATTGGCAGTAACTCCATCAACACCTCCGGCGACCTCTATGTGATCGACATCAATTCCATTACAAAGATGGACAACCGAAGAAACAAACGTCTCCTGGATGTCCTTACAAGTTTTTCACTTCTGGCCCTTTATCCTCTGGCCTTTTTCCTGGTCAGAAATCCGATCGGACTGTTGAGGAATATTTTCCTTGTACTGCTAAACCTCCGGTCGTGGGTTGGCTATTCAGATCTGAGTGAAACAGAAACCCACCGGCTTCCGGAGATAAAAAAAGGAATTCTCAATCCCTTTGATGCATTCCATAACAAACCGGTTCCTGGTGAGGCTATTGCGCGTCTCAACTTACTTTACGCTAAAGATTACAAGATCACGAACGATGTTAATATCATCCTGAAAGGATTCCGTGACCTTGGGCGCCGATAACATCTTAAATAAAACTATTATGGCAAATTACGATATCGTTCTGCCCCGCCTTGGAGAGGCTGTCATTGAAGCAACCCTGACGCGATGGTTGAAGAAAGAGGGGGACAAGGTTAACGAAGAGGACCCGATTGCTGAGATCGCAACCGATAAAGTGGATACAGAGGTAACATCACCAGTTACGGGAACTTTCGTGAAACGGATGGCAGAAGAGGGAGACGTGATCCCTGTAGGGAAAATTATTGCAGTGCTTGAAGTGGAGGGTGAAGGTTCCTCAGCAAGCCAGGATGTTAAATCTGATAAGAAAGTGCCAGAGGCTGTTGCAGCCCCAGCCTCGGCGAATGAACCATCAGTTGATAAAGATGTGCACACAAGTGATGCCCCGGTTGGGTATACTGATATTCCTCACGATCACGATGAAGGAGGTGCCCGGTTTTATTCACCCCTGGTCCGTAGTATTGCTTTGCAGGAAAGTATCTCATTCCAGGAATTGGGGACGATCCCCGGGTCAGGAAAGAACGACCGCCTCACCAAGCAGGATCTCCTGAATTACCTTGAAAAAAGGAAATCCTCCCCTGCCCCATTGTCAACTCAACCTCAAGCCACTCAGGGATTGCCCGTGGCGGCGACTGATCAAGTGATCGAGATGGACCGTATGCGTCAATTGATTGCTGCACACATGGTCAAATCGGTTCAAACATCGCCCCATGTCACTTCGTTCATTGAGGTTAACATGACTCCAATTGTCCAGTGGAGGGAGAAGCATAAAGATACATTTTTCAAACGGGAAGGGATTAAGCTCACCTACACTCCAATAATTATAGAAGCAATTGCCAAAGCAGTCAGGGATGTCCCAATGATCAACGCATCTGTTGATGGCACACGGATCCTGGCACATAAACGAATCAATGTAGGCATGGCCGTTGCTCTTCCAGGCTCAAACCTGATCGTCCCTGTAATACATGATGCCGATCAGAAGAGCCTTCTTGGTGTAACCAAACAAGTAAATGACCTCGCCGACCGGGCCAGGCAAAGCAAACTGGTCCCCGACGAAATTACAGGAGGCACAATATCCCTGACTAACCTGGGCTCTTTTGGAACCCTCATGGGAACTCCGATCATCAACCAGCCACAGGCGGCAATTGTTGCGGTTGGGTCCATCACAAAACGTCCTGTTGTCATTGAAACCCCTGAAGGCGACACCATCGGGATACGTCAAATGATGATCCTTTCGGTCACCTTCGACCACCGGGTAGTAGACGGCGCAATGGCGGGAGAATTTCTCAATAAATTAGTCGGGCATCTCGAAAAATTCGACACTAACCAAACTCTCTAGCATGGAATTGAACCTTATCCGGCCTATGGCATTCATCGACCTGGAAACAACCGGTATCAAAGTTGCCACCGATCGCATCGTTGAGATCTGCATTCTTCGCTCCCAACCTGATGGATCCACCAGTATCAAAACGCTTCGGATCAATCCAGAGATGGATATCCCCTGGGAATCAACAAACATTCACGGCATTACAAACGAAGATGTTAGGGATTGCCCCACCTTCAAACAGGTTGCACATGAGCTTGTCCAGTTTCTTGACTCTTGCGACCTGGCAGGGTATAACTCAAACCATTTCGATATCCCGCTGCTCGTGGAGGAATTTTTGCGGGTAGATGTGGACTTCGACTTGAAAGGACGCCGGCTTGTGGATGTTCAGAACATCTTCCACAAAATGGAACCCAGAAACCTTGCAGCCGCATATAAGTTTTATTGTGATAAAGAGCTGATAAATGCCCATAGCGCTGAAGCTGATACCATTGCTACTTATGAGATCCTGAAAGCACAACTCGACAGATACCAGGAGAAGGAGTATAAAGACCGCGACGGGGAGGTAACTACTCCAATTGTCAACGACATCAAGGCCTTGAGTGAATTCTCCAACCAGTCAAAGAATGTCGACCTGGTGGGGCATATTGTCTTTAATGCCAAGCAGGTAGAGGTCTTTAACTTCGGGAAACACAAAGGGAAATCAGTTTCGGACGTATTCAGAACCGAGCCGTCGTATTTCGACTGGATCATGAAGAGTGAATTCCCGCGATCTACGAAAAAAGTGGTTACCTTAATAAAACTACGGGAGAAGTTTACTCCTAATGATGATGGAAAACTTAAACTTTTCGAATAATTGTCATGAAAATTATTTGTATTGGGCGCAATTACCATGCGCATATCAAGGAGCTCGGGAATGAAATTCCGGCTAGTCCGGTATTTTTTATTAAACCCGACACCTCTCTGCTGACCCGGAACAGGCCCTTCTACTACCCCGACTTTTCATCAGACATTCACTATGAAGTGGAGTTGGTCCTGAAGATCTGTAAGGTGGGAAAAAATATTCAGTCACGGTTCGCACATACCTACTATGATAAGATCGGGATTGGACTCGATTTCACCGCACGTGATATCCAGGATCGCGCAAAAAAAGAAGGCCTCCCCTGGTTCACGGCCAAAGGGTTTGACCAATCGGCACCCATCAGCCACTTTGTCCCCAAATCCAATTTTTCCGATTTGAAAAACATCAGTTTCAGTCTTCTGCTAAACGGAGAACCCGTTCAAAAAGGCAACACCTCCCTGATGATCTATCCATTTGACGAGATTATCGCCCATGCATCGCGATTTGTTACACTTCGCACAGGAGACCTCATCTTCACCGGAACCCCGTCAGGGGTTGGACCTGTGAAGATCGGAGACCTGCTGGAAGCTTATATTAAAGACGAGAAAATGTTGAAGTGCGAGATCAAGTAATCTCCGATTCTACCGTATTACGACATCCGTAATCACGTCTGCTTTGGCCTCTTTATTCAGCACATCGCGGATCTTTTCGCGAGCAAAGCTGAGTTCACTGCGAAGAGCAGCTGAATCCACTTTCACATACAGTTTTTTATTCCGGATATAGAGATCGGTGGTATGGTTACTGACCATCTTCCCCATTACTGCTCCCCAAGATTCCACTACTTTCCGTTCCAGCAGCTTATCATCAAGGCGGTAGGCATTCAAGAACTCCTGAATGGCTTCGCGGAGAGTAAAATCATTGGATCTTTTCATAGATTATATCTCCGTTGATCCGAAAAATTTTATGTTCAATCTCCAGTGGGTCGAAAATTTTCCGGATGTTTTCCTCCTGTGTATCCGTTATAAAAACCTGCCCGAAGCTGTTCTCGCTTACCAGCTTGATAACCTGCTGAACCCGGTAACCATCCAGTTTGTCGAAGATGTCATCCAGTAGCAAGATAGGTTTAAATCCATTGACCTTACGGGTATATTCAAACTGGGCAAGCTTAGTGGCTATCACAAAGGATTTTTGCTGGCCCTGGGAGCCATAACGTTTCAGCAGATAGCCATCTAAAAGAAACTCCAGATCGTCCTTATGAATTCCCACAGTTGAGTAAAGTGCTGCACGGTCCCTTTCGACAGCCTGTTTCATCAGATCACCGAGAGATCCGTTCAGTAGCTGACTCTGGTAGTTTATATTTACCTGCTCTTTGCCTCCGCTGATCAACCTGAAGTAGTGCTGAAAAAGCGGAATGAACTCACCAAGGAAACTCTTTCTCCGCTGAAAAATAGTTGTCCCAAGGGTAATCATCTGTTCATTCCAGATCTCGAGTGATTCCAGATCGAAATACCTATGTTCGGCAAATGACTTCAGAAGTGCATTCCTCTGATTGAGCGCTTTATTATAGTTGATCAGATCGTCGAGATAGAGTTTGTCAAACTGTGAGATTACACTGTCGATATAGCGTCTGCGCAGCTCACTGCCATCGTTGATAAGATCACGATCGGATGGGGAGATCATCACCAGTGGGAACTTACCTATATGGTCCGCCAGTCGTTCATACTCCTTTTTGTTGTATAAAAATTTCTTGCGTTGATTTCGCTTCTGGATGCACTGCAGTTGTTCACTCAGGTCGTTTTGGCGATAGTAGTTGCCATGGATGACAAAGAAGTCAGTTTCATGACGAATATTCTGTATATCGCTGGGATTGAAATAACTTTTGCAAAAGGAGAGGTAATGAATAGCATCCAGGAGGTTGGTCTTTCCCACGCCATTGTTTCCTACAAAGCAGTTAATCTTTCCAGTAAAGACAAACGCTGCCTCCTTGTAGTTTTTAAAATTATGCAAGGTTATTTTATGTAGATGCATCGGATGTGTCCATTTTTCTAATCTCTTCTCCAACCGCTTCCATCAGCCACATCGGAGTGGAGGTGGCTCCACAGACACCTACAAAGTGAATTCCTTTAAACCAACTGTTCTGTACTTCTCCCTTCTCCGAAACCAGGTATGTGTTTGGATTCACATCTTTGCACACCTGGTACAGGACGATCCCATTGGAGCTTTTTAACCCACTTACGAAGATGATTACTTCATACTTCGACGCAAAATTTTTGAGCAGGGTAGATCGGTTCGAAACCTGTCGACAAATACTGTCATTCCAATGAAAATTAACATCTTCAGCAGGTCTTGCCTCCTTCATCCTGGACTCAATTGTTGTAACGATTTTTTGAAACCCTTCAACGCTTTTTGTCGTTTGTGAGTAAAGCCTCACCGGTCTGGCGAAATCGACCTTATGCAGGTCGTTTTCATCCCCAACCACGATGGCCTTGCCGTTTGTTTGTCCTTTTAACCCATTCACCTCTGCATGCCCCTCTTTGCCGTAGATAACGATCTGCCCATTTCGTGCCATCATATCCTCAAAGCCATACCTCACCTCCTGCTGAAGGTTTAATACGATAGGACAGGAAGCATCCACCAGGTGAATATTATTCTGCAGGGCGGTCTGGTATGTTTCAGGAGGTTCTCCATGTGCCCTGATCATCACGTTACAGTCGCGCAAACCGGACAGGTCGTTATGGTCGATGATGACAAGTCCCATCTCCTTCAAACGATTTACCTCCATGTTATTGTGGACGATATCTCCCAGGCAGTAAAGCTTGCCAGATTCGGCCAGCTCACGTTCGGCTACCTGGATGGCATAAACCACTCCAAAGCAGAAGCCACTATGGGGATCAATGATTACCTGCATGCAGGATGGATTTTGATACAAAGTTACGAAATAATGCTCTGTGCTCTGTGTGACTCTGTTAAACCTTCGCCCCTTGAACGTTGTTACTTCTTCTTCGAGAACTCCTGCAGGTTTACTGCAATCGTAACATAGTTGGGGTTGGGGCTGCCAGCCTGGTAAGTGGCATGAGTGTAGCTGAAGTTGAACATTTTAACCCGGAAGCCGACACCGTAAGTAAATCCACTTAGACCAGTACGTTCGTATAGTTTGAGTTCCTGGCGGCGTTGATAGTTATAACCGAGTCTTATGGAAAAAACTTTGGCGATAGTGAGCTCTCCGCCTACCACAATATGGCGCATGAGATTATCGGCAAATTTGCTGATACCACTCCTTTCATTGATCAGGCCAGTATAAGGGTCCACCTGGTTCTTCGGGTCATTGGGATCCGTGTAGCTGAGATTCCATTTCTGGAGATTTGTAAAGAGAAGGAAGAAACGCAATGGCAGGTGTTTTAATCCCTGCGAAAGGCCCAGTTGAAGTTCAAATGGAAGCGCTTCGTACTGACCAGCGCGGTAGGGGACTATCTGGGATCCAATGTTCCGGGCCATAATTGAAGCTGTAAAAAGCTTGTCTTTGGTAAAATAAGATCCAGCTACATCCACAGCAATACCGAATGAATTATAGACATCGAGATGGGAGTATATGAGTTTCGCATTCGCTCCGATAGAGAAATTATTGGTCAGTGTCCGGCCCCAACCGATAGAGAGAGCATACTCAGATGCGCTGATATCACCTGTTTTGTTACCTGCAGCATCGGCTCCCTGAATTTTGCCATAATCACTGAACTGGATGGCCGCAACAAAACTTCCTGCTTTATTGAATGTACGGGAATACATGGCAAAACCGACATTGTTGCCGGTAAAATAGTTTACGTAACTCAGGGCCAGCTGATTATCCATCTCTGAATTAATCAGCGAGGGATTTGAAATAGATAACGTAACATCATTATCCATTACAGCCAGTGCATTGCCCCCAAGTCCTGCAATACGGGCTGAATTGCTCAGGGTCAGAAATTTGTAAGTATGATCCCCTCCTATCTGTGCTGAGACCGGGATACATATAGCCAGGATAAGGAAACCGAGAAGAGTTTTTCTGAGTAATTTTGTCACGATATATTCTCTATTTATATCTCTAACAAACGTGAAGCTTTTTTCTTTAGTATGAAGCGTAAAAAATTAGTTGATCAATCCACGTCCACTCTTTTGAATCCTGTCCTCTTCAATCAAATCAGAGACCATCTTATCCAGGATTCCATTGATAAAAAGCTTGCTCTTTGCCGTGCTGAAATGTTTGGAGAGTTCGATGTACTCATTCAGGGTTACCTTGACCGGAATCGTAGGGAAAAAAAGGAATTCCGCCAAGGCCATTTTAATCAGGATGATGTCAGTAAGGGCGATTCTGTCGAGCTCCCAGTTTTGTAGCCTTCCTTTGATCTTTTCTTCAAATTCATCACTATGCACAATGGTCTTCCTGAATAGCTCAACAATAAACTGATGCTCCTCCTTCACGTCAAATTCCGGGTCTTTAATAAGGAGAGAAGGTAACGGTGTTGTAGATAGAAACTCAGGAGTAAGCAGTCGAATCGTCTTTAGCACGAACGATGCAGCAACTTCAAAATCATCCACCCAATGGATAGATCGCTCTTCACAGAAATATTGCAGTTCGGGCGACCGTAAAATGTATTTCTTCAGCATCCTGGCCACAAACTCCTGATCCTCTTTGAATGAATTCTCACCCGAATAGAGATAATCTCTGTGCTCTTTGGCCTCACGGATACGTTGGTAAACCTTCCTCACATTGTCCTGTTCCTCGGTCCAGCTGATTTTATATTTCCTGACCTCGGATATCAGATCCTTGTTTTCGCGAAGTTTGGCAACAACCTGGTTATTAATAAATTTGGCGACGGGATTGAGTTCCTCGTAGGTAGGATAAAACTTGTTCTTAGCCTCTTCCATCCTGCGGATATAGAAGTCGATCACTTCAAGAAAAAAAGAGATCTGGATGAAATAGAGTTCAGTGAGTTTGTCAATACTTGTCAGGAGGTTCTTCTCTGCCATTTCAATCCGGGGCTCTCCTCCCTGAAAATAGGCGTATAATCCCTGAAGAACTTTGATTCTGAAATGTCTCCGGCCTAACATAATTCGACTATGAAAAAGAACATGGTTGAGGCTGTTGTGTATTGACCTGCAAAGCTACGCATTTCATTGAAATAAACTTTTTGTTTCAAATAATATTTTTATTTTTGCGTTCTAACCAAAACTTGTTAAAAAAATGGAAGAGAACGAAAAGAAAGACAGGGAGAGAGGCGAAATCTTTTCGAAGGCTGTCAGGGCAGGGAAACGCACTTACTTTTTTGATGTTAAAGCGACGATCTCTGATGAGTATTACCTTACCATTACCGAAAGCAAGAGACGATTTAATAACGACCAGGGTAAGTTCTTCTACGAAAAGCATAAATTATTCCTGTACAAGGAAGATTTTCAAAAATTTACGGAAGGGCTCACGAACGTTATTGATTATATAAAAAGTGAACAGGCCATGCCTGAACCACGCGAAGAGGTTTCAAGAGACTCGTTTGCTGAAGAGAATACAGTGAAGAATAAACACACGGATATCAGTTTTGAAGATCTCACTTCAGAAACTGACGACGAGTAACTCAAGAACCGATAACAGACCTTCAAGCTGTCCAGTGGGCGGCTTGTTTTGTTACCCGAAAACTTATCAACATCTTTGAAGGTCTCGTCTTTAAAATGTATTTTTGCACCTATGGGAAAAGTCATTGCCATTGCCAATCAGAAAGGAGGGGTGGGTAAGACCACCTCAGCCATTAACCTGGCTGCCGGCCTTGCGGTGCTGGAGCATAAAACCCTGATCATTGACGCTGATCCTCAGGCAAATGCTACTTCCGGAGTAGGTTTTGATCCAAGAAACATCAAAACAAGCATTTATGAGTGCATCATGGATGATGTGAACCCACGCAACATCATCCTCAACACCTCCACTCCATATCTCGACCTGCTTCCTGCACATATTGACCTGGTAGGCGCGGAGATCGAGATGATCAATATGCCGAACAGGGAAAAGATGATGCGTAAGGTAATCGCAACAATCAAAGATGATTATAGTTTTATCCTGATCGATTGCTCCCCGTCACTTGGCCTGATCACCGTGAATGCGCTTACGGCTGCCGATTCTGTTATCGTTCCGGTGCAATGTGAGTATTTTGCCCTCGAAGGACTGGGAAAATTACTGAATACCATTAAGATAGTTCAAGCCAGGCTCAATCCTGATCTGGATATTGAAGGGATCCTGCTTACGATGTACGACAGTCGCCTGAACCTCTCCAAGCAGGTGGCAGAAGAGGTACAGACCCACTTTCATCAACTGGTTTTTGAGACTTTGATTCAACGCAATATTAAGCTGAGTGAAGCCCCCAGTTACGGTGACACGATCATGGTCCATGATATCAATAGTACGGGGGCCACCAATTACCTGAATCTGGCCCGCGAAATCCTGCAAAAAAATGAACTTACCCGGATCTCCAATTCGGAAAAACAACTAGAGGTCTGATATGTCTGGAAAGAAAAAAGCGCTTGGCAGGGGTTTGAGTGCACTACTTGAAGGGAGTGATCTTGAACAGGCTCCCAGAGAGGTGCAGGTCAACCAACTCGTTGGATCAGTTGCCATGATCCGGATTGAAGATATCGAATCCAACCCATTCCAACCACGGACCGATTTTGACCGGACCGAACTGGCTGACCTGGCCATGTCGATCCAGCACCAGGGAATCATTCAGCCAGTCACCCTGCGAAAAATTGGCAACGACCGATTCCAGCTGATCGCCGGAGAGCGAAGGTTGAAAGCAGCCCGTGTAGCCGGTCTTACTGAGATCCCTGCTTACATCCGGGTTGCCAACGATGAGCAGATGCTTGAAATGGCATTGGTAGAAAACATTCAGCGAGAAGACCTCAACCCGATCGAAGTGGGAATCAGCTTCCAGCGATTGATGGAAGAGTGTCAGATCAAACAGGAAGAGCTTAGCCAAAGGGTTGGCAAAGACAGGTCGACAATTTCCAACTATGTGCGACTGCTTAAACTCCCGGCAGAGATCCAGATCGCTATCAGAGAGAAAAAGATCACAATGGGACATGCCCGGGCGCTGATAACACTTGAGAATACCTCCCTTCAACTCCGGATATTCAACCAGACCCTGTCAAAAAGCCTATCTGTTAGAGAGGTAGAAGCACTTGTAAGGTCAGCCGGCACACCCAGCTCCCCGATTCCGAAAAGACCACAAGAGGAAATCGATCCAAACCTTAAGCAGAAAAAGGAACGGTTGAATGCCCGGCTCCATACTCAGATTAAGCTGCAGATGAACAAGAAAGGTGCGGGCACCATAACGATTCCGTTTCGTTCGGAAGAGGAGTTGAATAAGATTTTTAACCTGCTTGAACCATAAACCACATAGGCAACCCCCCGTGCGCCGTTCATTATTTCAGATCCTCCTTGTTTTAAACATGTTCTCCGGAATATGGTTTATTGATTCCGCTAAAGCGCAAGCCAAAACGGATTCTGTTCCGATTGCTGACTCAATACTTACGAAAAAGCATAATCCGCGAAAAGCAACGATCTATTCTACGCTGGTTCCCGGACTAGGACAGATATACAACCGGAAATACTGGAAACTTCCGATTCTGTACGCCGGGTTCGGGGTAATGGGATACTTCATCTATACCAACACTGACAGCTACCTTGATTACCGCTGTGCTTATATTGAGCGCATAAATGGAAATTACAACGGGAATTACTCCGAGCTGGTAAATAAGTATAATGAAAGTGAGTTACTGAGTGCCGCGGAATATTACCGGAGAAACCTGGAGATCAGTGTTCTGATTACAGCATTGTGGTATGTCTTGAACATCATCGATGCCACTGTGGATGCGCATCTATATACATATAATATCAATGAAAACCTGTCGCTCCGTGTAACCCCTGACCTGCTCCCACCGGCTACTGCATTTCGGGTTCAGCCAGGCATCAAGGTAAGTTTTCGTTTTTAATCAGAATCAATCATATGAAAGTTGCACTGCTTGGATATGGTAAAATGGGAAGGGAGATTGAAAAGCTCGCCACTGAGAAAGGGTATGAAATCATCCTTGCAATCGATCAGCCCGAAGCGTGGGGAACCGATTTTCCTGCGTTGAGCAACGCCGATGTGGCGATCGACTTCTCCACTCCCGAAAGTGTAGTTGATAATATCCATTATTGTTTTGATGCCGGAGTGCCAATCGTTGTTGGTACGACAGGCTGGCATGAGCTGATTGATGAGATTCGTACCGAATGCATAGTCAGAGGGCAAAGCCTTTTCTGGGCGCCCAACTTTAGCATCGGTGTCAACATCTTCTTCGAACTGAACCGTAAATTGGCATCCCTCATGTCTAATTGGCCTGATTACGAAATATCTCTGGAGGAGACACATCATCTTCAAAAACTCGATGCGCCAAGCGGTACTGCAATCGTCCTTGCCAATGACATCATTCGTAATCACGGAAGAAAAGAGAAATGGGTGAAAGAGACGACAGAAAATCCGGGTGACCTGGAAATACTCTCTCATCGTGTTGAAGAGGTAACAGGTAGGCACAAAATTGTTTACGAATCCCAGGAAGATACGATCGAGATCATCCATACGGCGAAAAACAGGCGTGGATTTGCACAGGGAGCTATTCTGGCCGCAGAGTGGCTGGTTGGGAAAAAAGGTTTTTTTGAGATGAAAAACCTGCTGGAAACTCCGGCGCCAGAGTAACCCTTAATTTGATACACGAAAATCTTAAATAGTACGTTTGATAAGCAACCAATTACATCTATTATGAATATATACCTGATCCTGTCCATCTTTTTTTCCCTTCTCTCTATTGTCGGACTTTGGGCTATCTTCGAGAAAGCGGGTCAAAAAGGATGGACCATCCTCATTCCCTTCTATAATTTTTATATCTGGCTGAAAATCATCAAGAAACCAATCTGGTGGTACATCTTTCTCCTGATTCCTTTCATCAACGTCTTTGTTGTCCTTCTCATGATCGTTGAGATTGCGAAATGTTTTGGAAAATATGGATTGGGACAACAGGCACTGGCGGTACTTTTCCCGTTCGCCTACCTCCCCTACCTCGGATTCGCGCACCATGAGCACTATACCGATCCCGACGAAGCCACCCCCCCGAAGAAGGGCTTTGTGAGAGAATGGGTTGACGCCATCATCTTTGCCGTCATTGCAGCCAGTATCATTCGCATCTTCCTGGTTGAAGCCTATACCATCCCCACATCTTCCATGGAGAAGAGCCTGCTGATCGGCGACTACCTTTTCGTCAGCAAGATCCACATCGGAGCCAGGGTTCCCAATACCCCGCTCTCGTTTCCATTTGTTCACCACACCATGCCCCTCACCGCTAGCACTAAGTCGTACCTCGAATGGATTGAACTTCCATACCGCCGCTTTCCGGGATGGTCGACAATTGATAACATGGATGTGATCGTCTTTAATTACCCCGACGGGGATACCCTATCTACCAAATTTCAGAGTAAAGCGAGTTACTACCAACTGGTCAGGCAGTTCGGAAGGGATAACGTGTGGAGAAACAAACAGTACTTCGGGGACATCATTGCCCGGCCGGTTGATAAACGGGAGAACTTTATCAAACGATGTATCGGCATTGCCGGCGATACCATTGAGATCATCAGGAGGGTGGTTTACATCAATGGGAAAGAGGAGCAAAATCCTGGGGAAAGACAGTTCAAATACATGGTAAGAACCGACGGATCCTCTATCAACACACGGAATCTGGAAAAGCTAGGCATCACTGAACAGGTAGCTACTGACAACAAGGGAAATTATGAGATGACGCTGACCGATGAAGCAGTTGAAAAGTTGAAAAATTATAGCAACGTAAGGCTCATAGAACCTATGATCATCCCTCGCGGATATAGTGATCCCAACATTTTCCCCCACGACTCAGCATACCATTGGAACGTAGACAATTTCGGACCCATCGTAGTGCCTAAAAAAGGAACTACTGTGTTGCTGACAGTGGCAAACCTTCCATTGTATAAGCGTATCATTGATGTATTTGAAAACAACGACCTGGATGTCCGTGACAACATTATCTATATCAATGGGAAACAGGCCGACAGCTATACCTTTAAGATGGACTACTTCTGGATGATGGGTGATAATCGTCATAATTCAGCCGACTCACGCTACTGGGGCTTTGTTCCGGAAGACCACGTTGTAGGAGAAGCTGTCTTCGTTTGGCTATCACTTGACGACACGAAGAGCCTGTTCGACGGGAAAATCCGATGGGACAAACTCATGAGAATTGTAAAATAACTACATTTGTATCAACCCGAAAAAACTCAAATCTATCCTACTATGAAACAAAGAGAATATCTCCGGATGACCATCATAACGATCCTGATGGTGATGGTAGTTTCTACCTTTGCAAGCCCAAAATCCTTCGAAGGCGTAGTAACTTACAAGATAACTTATCCTGATAATAAGTTCTCGGAAAGCCAGATGGCTATGTTCCCTAAAGTGATGACAATTACCATCAAAGGGGATAAAGCCAAATCGGAGATCCAGACCCCCATGGGGGCACAGGTTGAGATCACCAACTATACAGAAAAAAGCAAAGTGGGCCTAATCAATATGATGGGACAGAAATATGCGATCCCCGAAACTACGGAGCAGATCATGAATGATTTGAAAGACGAGCCCGTAGCAGAGGTACAAATTACGGGTGAGACCAAGACCATTGCAGGATATACTTGTAAAAAGGCAGTTGTGTCTGTGACTGAAAATGGGTCTAAAACGACCTATGAGGTTTGGTTCAGCGAAGATTTTGGCGCCGAGAACCCCAATTTTGATAATCCTCTCTATAAAGATATTGATGGCGTTCTGCTGGAGTTCTCTATGATTACACCTCAGTTCACCATGGTATTCTCTGCAATCTCCGTTGAAAAAAAGAGTATCTCGAATAAGGAATTTGAAATTCCTGCTGATTATACAGTAACCACCAAAGAGGAACTTCAATCCAAAATGGGTGGTGGAATGTAATGAATCGCTATGGCTAAAAAGGCGAAACCAAAAAAGGAACCTAAGAATACCAAAGAAGAGCTGACGAAAGAGGAGCTTGCAAAAAGGGATCAGAAGCTCAGGGTCCTGGGCCTGTTTCTCCTCCTGTTCGGTCTGTTCCTTCTATTCTCCTTTCTCTCATGGTTTCAGTCGTGGAAGGTTGATTATAATTTTGCCGACACCAACTTTAAACACTTCTCCTTCAGCTATTTCTTTGACAAGAGTGTCCATGTTGAGAACTGGATGGGAAAGACCGGAGCGCTTGCCGCCTACCTCTTTATCACCAAATGGTTCGGTATCTCCTCTCTTTTTGTCGTCCTCGTTGTACTTGTTACGGGAGTCAGGCTCTTTTTTCATTACACTCAGATCCCCCTATCCACCACAGTAAAATACGCCTTCTTCGGCATCCTCTGGTTTCCTGTTTTTTTGGGATTACTGTTTCCATCCAATGACATCCTCGGCGGTGTATACGGCTACCAGATGAATGTTTGGTTCATGGAGTATCTGGGTTTCTCAGGATTGATTTTACTGTTGATTTTCACCGGACTTAGCTTTTCAATTCTGGCATTCAACATTCCTTTCAGATGGATACATCCCTCCCCTCCAAAAATCATCAGGGAAGAAGATGAATCAAAAATAGACCTACCTGTAACGAAGTTGAAAGAAAAAATTCCTGAACCGATTTCCCCGGATGATGGATTTTTACCGACAACGCCTCACGCCGACATAGAACTCCAGATCGAGCATCCCACCGGTGAATCAGACGAAACTTTCGTTGATGGTGAGCACTACGGAATTGACTCACTGTACGACCCAACACTTGAGTTGAGAAATTACAAATTTCCTCCTCTAAAGCTATTGAGTGATTACGGCGGCGATGCACAGAATGTGAATAAGGATGAACTCGAGGCAAATAAAGACCGGATCGTCGAGACACTCAGCAACTATGATATCCGGATCCAGAAGATCAAAGCTACGATAGGCCCGGCCGTTACCCTTTATGAGATCGTCCCGGAAGCCGGCATCAGGATCTCACGGATAAAGAATCTGGAAGATGATATTGCCCTTGGGTTGGCGGCCCTGGGAATCAGGATCATTGCACCAATCCCGGGAAGAGGCACAATCGGAATTGAGGTTCCCAACCAGAACCCGGAAATCGTCTCCATTAAGTCACTGCTGGCTTCTGAGAAATTCAGAAATTCCCCGTTTGAGTTACCGTTTGTGCTGGGAAAAACCATCTCTAACGAGACCTTCATTGCCGACCTTACCAGGATGCCTCACCTTCTGATGGCAGGGGCAACCGGACAGGGGAAATCGGTTGGGCTGAATGCTATCATTACCTCATTTCTTTACAAGAAACACCCTGCGACGGTCAAGTTCGTTCTGATCGATCCGAAGAAAGTGGAGCTCACTCTGTACTCCAAAATAGAACGCCACTACCTGGCCAAGCTTCCTGATTCGGAGGACGCGATCATCACCGACACGAAGAGAGTGATCCGAACCCTCAACTCCCTGAATATTGAGATGGATTCCCGTTACGATCTCCTCCGGGATGCCCAGGTTAGAAATGTTAAGGAGTACAATGAAAAATTTCTTATACGGAAGTTAAATCCCAACGACGGACATAAGTTTTTACCTTACATCGTGGTAATTATAGATGAATTTGCCGATCTGATCATGACAGCCGGCAGGGAAATTGAGACCCCATTGACCAGGTTGGCACAATTAGCCAGAGCTACCGGAATCCATCTGATCATCGCCACACAGAGGCCTTCAGTGAACATCATTACTGGCACCATCAAAGCTAACTTCCCGGCCCGTATTGCTTTCCGGGTGATTTCGAAAATCGACAGCCGTACTATCCTTGACAGCAGCGGGGCCGATCAACTCATTGGCCGTGGCGACATGCTGCTCTCTACCGGCAGCGATCTTATCAGGCTACAATGCGCTTTCGTGGATACTCCTGAAGTGGATAAAGTGACCGAATACATTGGATCACAACGCGGATATCCTGATGCCTTCCACCTACCCGAATATTATGATGAAGAAAATGGAAGTGGGAAAGAGTTTGACCCGAACGAACGGGATGAGCTCTTCGCTGAAGCTGCACGCCTGGTTACCCAGCATCAACATGGATCCACTTCTCTGATTCAACGAAAGCTAAAACTGGGATACAACCGTGCCGGGCGGATCATAGACCAGCTGGAATCAGCTGGTATCGTGGGACATTTTGAAGGAAGCAAAGCCAGAGAAGTGAAATTTAAGGACATGGGGGCACTCGATTCGTACCTGAATAATTTAGCAGATGAATAGAATCATGAATCCATGAAACAAATATAAACCGGCGGATTAACCCGCCGGCTCATACAGGGAAATTACTGTTTTTAATAAAAATGACGATATGAAACAACTACTTGGAATTATCCTAACAATCAGCTGCCTAAACCTGTTTGCACAGAAAGATGATAAAGCAACAACACTGTTGGAGGAGGTCAGTAACAAAACCAAGTCCTACTCTTCAATCAAAGCCGATTTCTCCTATTCAATGGATAACAAAGCGGCCAAGATTCATGAAACAAAAACGGGGACACTGCTTGTCTCAGGCCAAAAATACAAGGTCAATGTTGCCGGTCAGGAAGTTTTTTGTGACGGTCAAACCGTTTGGACCTATATCGGAGAATCCAACGAGGTTCAGGTCAATGAAATGGACACGCGAAAGGAGGCCATCACTCCCACCAACATCCTGACATCGTACAACACGAATTATCAATCGCGCATTATTCAGGACAACGATGCAGCTGATCCAACCCTGGAGGCTGTTGAACTGATTCCCTTTACTCAGGGAAATTACGAGAAAGTAATCGTCATCATCGATAAAAAACTAAAACAGATAAAATCCTTTAAAATTTTTGACAGGAACGGCAATATTTTTACCTATAAAGTCAATCGTTTTTTGACTGATGTCCCGGTTAAACCCTCCGATTTTGTCTTCAACGAAGATGATCACGACAATGTGGAAGTGATTGACATGAGATAGATTATGATCCATCCCAAGGTGCATGATCCCTTATTATTAAAGAAAATCTCCTTAGAGATCCGCAGGTCTGTTATAACTACTCTTTCCATTGCAGGATCCGGGCATTTGGGTGCATCACTGGGATTAGCCGATCTTTTTACCTGTCTCTACTTCTCGGTTCTGAATCATGACCCTAATGATCCCAAATTTCCCGGGCGTGACCGATTGATTCTCTCTATCGGACATGTAGCTCCTGTCCTTTATACAACTCTTGCCCATGTTGGATATTTCCCTGAAGAGGAGCTGACAACTCTTCGAAAACTGGGAAGTCGGCTCCAGGGACATCCGGGGCGTGAACATAACTTGCCCGGGTTAGAGTTATCTGCCGGTTCACTTGGGCAAGGACTCTCAGTTTCTGTTGGCCGTGCCCTTGTAGCTAAGATGGATAATGAAATGTGGCGTGTCTATTGTATTCTGGGCGATGGCGAACTCCAGGAAGGATCTGTATGGGAAGCGTCGATGGCAGCTGCCCATCTGAAACTTGACAATCTGATTGCCATTGTCGACCGAAATGGAGTTCAGATTGATGGAAAGACAGAAAAAGTCATGGCCCTGGAACCCCTTAAAGAGAAATGGCGGGCGTTTGGCTGGGAGGTGGTAGAGTGCGATGGAAACAACCATGAGGATCTGCTTACAAGTTTTCACCTGGCACAGCAGGTCACTGGGAAGCCGGTAGTCATTCTTGCCTATACAAAAATGGGGAAAGGCGTGCGATCAATTGAAGGTGATTACCACTGGCATGGGAAAGCCCCATCCAATCGTGAGGCAGCCGTGTTTCTTAAGCAGTTGGAGGAGGACGCGGGATGAGCAGAAGGTACGTCAACCATGGTGACAGACCAACCAAAGCAGGATTTGGAGAGGGGCTCCTTGCATCCGGGAAAATTGTCACTGCGAGTGGAGCGAAGCATAGGCATCCGGAAGTAATCGCTATTGGAGCCGATATCACTGCATCCGTTGGCGTTGACCTATTCGCCGAACGGTTTCCGAAGCAGTTCGTTTCCCTGGGTATTGCTGAACAAAATTGTGTGGGTGTGGCTGCCGGGCTTGCATTGGAAGGAAAGATCCCGGTATTTGCCACCTATGGTGTTTTTGCCGCATTGAGAACAACCGATCAGATCAGGGTTTCGGTCTGTTACAACAACCTTCACGTGGTAATCGGAGGTGCGCACGCCGGACTCTCCGTTGGACCCGATGGAGCCACCCATCAGTCATTGGAAGATTTGGCAGTGATGCGGGTTCTACCTAACATGACAGTATTATCACCTTGTGATGCCACGCAGACTAAAATCGCTACACAGCATGCAATTCGCCAGGTTCAGGGGCCAGTTTACATCCGCTTTGGGCGGGCTTCCATGCCCGATTTCACCAGCGAGAAGCAGTTGTTTGAGGTGGGGAAAGGGCAACTCCTTCATCCCGGCAAAGATGTATCCATTTTCGCAACTGGGCATATGGTATGGGAAGCCCTTCAGGCTGCATACCTCCTGATGGAGGAAGGCATCCATGCAAAGGTCATCAACATCCACACAATCAAACCAATAGACCGGGATATCATGATACAAGCGGCACGGGAAACGAGAGCAGTAATCACGGCTGAAGAGCACCAGGTGACAGGAGGCCTGGGTAGTGCTGTTGCTGAAGTACTGGCCGAAGAGTGCCCGGTACCCATGAAATTTATCGGGATGCCCGATTGCTTTGGAGAATCGGGCCAGCCAAATGAACTGATGAATAAATATGGACTTACACGCCTGGCGATCATCCAGGCTGTCAAAACAGTTATAACCTTAAAATCTAAACCATGAAAACCACATTCGTGTTATTAACATGTTTGTTAATCTCAACTCCTTGCCTTCACTCTCAGGATTGCCTGGCTCCGGTAAAATCCGATAAAACCTGGGGATACCTCAACAAAGAGGGCCAGTCTATAATAGCAACGCAATTCACTCAAGCCTGGCAATTCTCCGAAGGGTTGGCAAGCGCAAGAACAGGCAAACTTTACGGGTACATCGATAAAACAGGAGCATTTAAAATTCCCGAACAATTTATCCGTGCTGAACTTTTCAGCGAAGGGTTAGCACGGGTGAGGCCTGAAGGCAAAGATGATTTGTGGGGATATATCAATAAAATCGGAGAGGTAATAATCGCTCCGCAATTTGACAGAGCCCAGAACTTCAGCGAAGGTGTTGCCGGAGTTAAAGTTGGTAAGCTATGGGGATACATTGACCAGTTTGGCAAATGGTTGATTGAACCAAAATATGAATATGCCGAACCGTTCCACCAGGGATTGGCCCGGATTAAAATTGATAAACAAGTTGGATTCATCAACCAGGACGGTCTGGTCGTTATCGAACCAACGTTCGAGAACGCCCGGGATTTCTCAGAAGGATTGGCCCGGGTCAAAGTTGGTAAAACATGGGGATTCATCGATAAAACAGGAACCCTGGTCATACCTGCAACATTTGAGTATGCAGGTTTCTTTTCCGAAGGACTTGCTTGTGTAAGACAAGATGGCAAATGGGGCTACATCAACAAACAGGGAGACTGGATTATCGATCCGGCGATTCAAAAAGTATCGGGTGTTGCAGAGTGGAGCAATAACAGGTATGCATCCGAATTTATGATAGCAGCTACCTCTCCGGATAAAAAATGGGGATTCCTGGATCTATTCGGCAATGTCGTCATCCCTTATCAGTGGGTGAAAGTAGAACCTTTTCAGTGCGGACTGGCTGCCGTATATAATGGAACTCTCTGGGGATTTGTTGACAAAAAGGGGACCCTGGTGATTCCATACCGGTTTGATAATATCAGGAGCTTTTCAAAATAATCCCGGCAGGATACTCTACTTCTGTCAGGAATAATCCCGAGGCAGGAACGGATTCGCCAGCGCCAGAACGGTTTTTACCAGCCACAATCTGCCGGAATTCGTCAAACGTGATCTTCCCGGTGCCCAGTCCCAGCAGCGTACCTACAATAGCCCGTACCATATTTCTGAGGAAACGATCGGCCCGGATAGTGAAAACAAGTTTATCCCCATGTTGTTCCCACCTTGCATGAGTGATTCTGCAAATGTTTGTTTTCGTATCAGCATTGACCTTGGAGAAGGAGGTGAAATCGCTTACGGATAGCAGGAATTTAGCTCCTTTATTCATCGATTCAACATCCAGATTTACAAATAGATAGTAAGTGTAACTAACCTGAAATGGATCTTTAATACGGGTGATTACATACTGATATGTTCGGGCTGTTGCACTAAACCTGGCATGGATCCTGGGCTTAACAGGGAAGATGTCGTACACCACAATGTCATTCTCCAGAAAACCGTTCAGCTGATAAACAAGTTTTTTGGACTCTTGTTGATCAATCTGCCGGAGAATTTCAAAATGTGCGTAAAACTCCCGGGCGTGTACTCCGGCATCGGTCCGGCCACAACCTGTGAGTTTGACCGGTTCCCGTAAAATCATTGAACACGCTTCGCCCAGCACCTGCTGCAGCGTCCGCGCATTTCGCTGGATCTGCCACCCATGGTAACGGGTTCCGTCAAACGCTAGTTTTATGAAATAACGAATCATGGTTCTGGTTGCTGATTGCTGGTTTCGTCTTTGTATATTGATCGCACATTCCTTCGGGGAAATAGCGGCTGAAAAATCCGGATGCCCCAGTCAATAAAATAGTTGATAAATTTGTCGCCATTGCTCCAGGGATAATGACAGAACTGATTACCAAATGAAATACGCCTCCTTTGTTGGCAAAGAACGTTTGCGTCATGGAAAATCAAAAATAGTCAAAAACATCCGGAGGAAAAATAATCAGGCCGATTCCATAGCAGATTGAATGAATTGCTATCAACCCTAGCACCCATTTCAAGACCAGGACAAAAGGAAAAGATCTCATACAGGAAAAGATTACATATGATAGTAAAATTAATAAATAATCGTAGATGTCCCTGTTTTATTGTTTATTTTTTCACAATAAGCAATTCTCTTTTAAAAAAACCATGAAAGACGTGTTCTGATATCTAAATTTTATCTATTTTTGTCGCCAGTTGTTAGTTTATTAACAAATGATAAATCACGTAAATATGACAAACGAACATCTAATCAGAGATTTGGTTGAAAAATACGGCAGAAGCCGGACGGCGTTAATGCCTATCCTGCAAGGTGTTGTGGAGGTTAATAATTTCATCTCGGACTCCGACATGACCGAGATTGCTAAAGAACTTGACCTATCAGCTGCCCAAGTATTTGGGACGGCGACATTTTACTCGTTTCTATCAACCAAACCCCTTGGCAAGTATGTGATCCGTGTCTGCAAGACCATCACATGCGACATGCACGGTAAAAAGAAGATCATACAAACAATTGAAGAGATGCTCAAGATAAAGGTTGGTGAGACGACTCCAAACAAGAAATTTTCCCTTTTGGAAACCAATTGCCTTGGTTGGTGTCACGAAGGACCTGCCATGCTTATCAATGATAAGCCATTTACTGGGCTTACACCTGAGCGGGTTCACGACATTATCAGTGATTACATCAGTCAGTCATAATAAAAAATAAAAAAAATAAACCCATGTCAGAATCAAAACTGAAAAGAGTAGACCTCATTTTCGGCGAATATTCAAGCGCAAAATATAAAGTGCTGGCCGACACTCTCAAACGGTCGAACGATGATATCCTGGAAGACCTGATGGAATCGGGACTCAAGGGACGTGGAGGAGCTGGTTTTCCTACCGCCATGAAATGGAAACTTGCTGCTGACGAAAAGTCGAATGAAAAATATGTTATCTGCAATGCAGATGAGGGAGAACCTGGAACGTTTAAAGACCGTGAGATCCTTACCCGTGTTCCACGGAAGGTTTTCTCTGGAATGGCCATTTGCGGAAAAGTGATCGGAGCGCAAAAAGGATATATATATCTACGTGGGGAGTACAAATTCCTTTTACCGGAACTGACGCGTGAGCTGGAACAGTATAATGAGCACCTCAGTAAGATGGGATTTGATTTTCCGATTGAAATTAAACTTGGAAGCGGTGCTTATATCTGCGGAGAAGAGAGTGCCCTTTTTGAGTCGATGGAGGGATTTCGTGGTGAACCACGCAACAAACCCCCCTACCCCACTACCGTTGGTTTTATGGGAAAACCAACGGTGATCAACAACGTGGAGACCTTCGTCAATGTTGTCATGATCATGCGACTTGGACCGGTTCAGTTCAAATTGCTGGGAACAACCGATTCACGCGGGTCTAAGGTCTTCTCTGTCTCCGGAGATACTCCTATCCCAGGAATCTATGAGCTGGAGCTGGGGATGCCATTGGAACAATTTGTAGATGAGTTTGGCGATGGTGATACCAAAGCAGTCCAGGTTGGAGGCGCTTCAGGATTTTGTGTGCCAAGGAAGAAGTTCAAGGAGACTGTTATCGGATTTGAGGGTGTTCCTACAGGAGGATCCATGATGTTATTCAACAGTTCCCGTTCAATGTACAACGTACTTCATAACTACCTCGATTTCTTTGAAGAGGAGTCGTGCGGTCAGTGTACTCCCTGCCGGGTTGGCTGTCAGCAACTTCTGAAAGGAATCGTCGCTGTAAAAAAAGGAGACAAACAAGCGATCTACCTAGAACAGCTTTTAAAACTTTCGGAAAGCATGAAGATCACGGCTAAATGTGGCCTCGGACAATCGGTAGCCAACTCATTCTCCTCCATTGTCAATAACTTCAAAGAGGAGATGATCTATTAGTCAATTATTAACCTGAAAATACGGAAATAAGATATGTCTAAGAAAATAAATTTAACCATTGACGGAATCAAGGTATCGGTTGACACTGGCACTACCATTCTGAATGCCGCCAGTAAACTTAACATCCATATTCCAACTCTCTGCTTTCATGAAGATCTGTGTATAGCAGGGAACTGCCGGGTGTGCGTTGTTGAACAGGAAAACTCAAGAACCCTGCCGGCTGCCTGTGCCACGCCTGTTTCAGAAGGGATGGTGATTCACACCAACAGTGGTAAAGTTCGCGTTGCACGGAAACACATTGTTGAACTGCTTTTGTCAGAACACAATGCCGACTGTACAAAATGTTATAAAAACGGGAATTGCGAATTACAATCTCTTGCTTCTCAGATGCTTACAGGAGATCATATGTTTCTCGACCTGGTCCAGGAAAGACAATACACGATCGATGTATTCAACTCCGCGATCGTCAAGGATGATAGTCGCTGTATCCGCTGCCAGCGCTGTGTAAGGACATGCGAAGAATTGCAAAATGTGAGTGCATTGAGTGTTGCCTACCGTGGGAACAAGATGAAAATCTCGACCTTTTTCGAACACCCGCTTTTTGAGGTAGTTTGCACTAATTGTGGACAGTGCGTAAACCGTTGTCCGACCGGAGCGCTGATCGAACGGAATTATGTTGATCAGGTATGGGATGCTATATACGATCCTACCAAACATGTGGTTGTACAAACTGCACCTGCCGTACGTATCGCCCTGGGAGAATCTCTTGGAATGCCCGCTGGTAAGATTGTCACCGGTAAAATGGTCACCGCTCTTAAACGGTTAGGGTTCGACTCTGTGCTTGACACAGACTTCGCGGCTGACCTCACAATCATTGAAGAGGGTCATGAACTTCTGGAAAGACTCAAACGGGCGCTGGTGGATAAAGATCCAAAAGTAGCACTTCCAATGGCTACTTCCTGCTCCCCTGGATGGATAAAATTTCTGGAGCACACATTCCCGGAATTGCTGTCAAATCTCTCTACCTGCAAATCACCGCAGCAGATGTTTGGTGCCCTGGTGAAGACATATTATGCACAGAAAAAGAAACTGGACCCAAAGAATATCGTCTCCGTATCTATCATGCCATGTACTGCCAAGAAGTTTGAAGCTGATCGTCCAGAAATGCGTTCCAGTGGGTATAAAGATGTAGACTATGTACTCACCACCCGTGAGCTGGCTATCATGGTTACCCAGGCCGGTCTTGAGTTTGATAAACTTCCCGATAGTAATTTTGATAGCATCATGGGAGCTTCCACAGGAGCAGCCGTGATCTTTGGGACTACCGGTGGCGTAATGGAAGCAGCTATTAGAACCGTTTATGAAGTGGTAACCGGAAGGGAAGTCCCATTTGAGAGCCTCAATATCACCCCGGTCCGGGGTACCGAAGGAGAGGTTCGTGAGGCTTCCTTGTTGATCAATAAAACCAAACCTGAGTTCAGATTTCTGGAGGGTGTGGAGCTTAAATGCGTGGTTGCAAACGGTTTAGCATATGCCAAGCAGGTGATGCAGAACGTTAAGGAGGGAAAAGCCAACTATCACTTTATCGAGATCATGGCTTGTCCAGGCGGATGTTTGGGTGGTGGTGGACAACCAATTCCTACAAACAAAGAGATCCGTTCCAAAAGAAAAGAGGCTATTTATGAAGAAGATATGGGAATGCCCCTCAGAAAATCTCATGAGAACCCTGATGTACAGGAGATCTACAAAGAGTTCCTGGTGAAGCCACTCGGGCATAAATCTCACGAACTACTCCATACTAACTATACTCCACGAAAGCGATACTAGAGGAAGTTTTGTACCTTTACAACCACGTGATCCACACTGGTTCTGCATGAAGCTACCTCCAATCGCCATCTACTGTTCCTCAGGAAGCTGGGGCGGACTTGAAATGAATACTGCCAGGCTAGTCCGCTGGATGTTTGAAAGGCATCATCGTGTGACCCTTTTCTGCCTTCAGGATTCTCCCCTTGCAAAGCATGCTGCTGCCGAAAATGTTCCTTTACGATTTATTTCCAGGAATAAGCGCTACTTCGACCTCCCGAGGGCATATGTAATTACAAAGGAGCTGGGCCGTCTCAAAATCAAGATTCTGCTTCTTGTTGATAACCGGGACCTTGACTTTGGAGGACTGGTAAAACTGCTGAGCGGTAACCGGATCCGGTTGATTTACCAGCAACATATGCGCCTTGGTATCACAAAAAAAGACCCTATCCACACACTCCGACTCCGCCAGTTGGATGCCTGGATCACATTGCTACCCTATATGAAAGAGGAGATCCGCATCAAGACCCATTTCCCGGAAAAAAGAATTCATTTGATCCCGCTGGGTCTTGAGGTTAGCGCTCTTCGTGCAACTCTGCCTACAAAACAACTGGCTAGACAGCAGCTTGATCTGCCAGCTGACGGGCTGATAATCGGCATCCTGGGACGCCTGGATCCTCAGAAAGGACAGCATCTGGTCATTGAAGCCATCAATTTATTGAAGCTACAAGGAGTGCCCTGTACCCTCCTGATCATGGGTGAATCTACCAAAAATGAAGGAGAGACCTATTTGAATGAGTTGCATAAGTTGGTTTCAATATGTGAATTGGAGAAGAATATTTTTTTTCGGGGATACCAGCAGGATGTAGCTTGTTTTTATGCCAGTATCGATCTCTTTGTGCTTGGCTCATATGAAGAGACTTATGGTATGGTTACGATTGAAGCGATGCTTTGCGGGGTTCCTGTTGTAGGCTCACGGGCCGGAGGCACAACTGAATTACTGGACAATGAAGCTTATGGGTGGCTCTATCAGCCACAAGACCCGGTTGATATGGCAGCAGCCATCAACCAGGCAGTTGGAGACCAAGAAAGGATGAAACAGGTGGCCAACCATGCACAACAACATGCCTCAGCAACTTATTCACACACAGAAGAGTGTTTGAAAATCGAACACCTCTTGCAATCAATGAGTTAGCGTTAAAGAAAAGAAAAAGCCTCAACGGACTCTCCTGAGCGTTGAGGCTGTCGGGAAAGGTCATGTATCAGAATCTACTCTGACTTCTCCTCTTTTTCAATATTTCTTTCGATAAAGACCTCCCTTTTGATCTTTGGTGGAGGCGGAGGGGAAGGTATATCACCGTGCCAGATGAAGATATCTTCGTCATGATTAAAAATGATGTCATCCGAGATCTCGATGGTAATCCGTTTTCCGTTTTTAGTCTCTTTGATCTTGTAGCTTTTAACAGCACTCATCGGGATATCTCCCAGCACATCAGAGAGGCTCTCTCCCTTTTTCGGAGGTTTGACCCGAAAGGCTTCACGACATCGTTCAGGGGGACCGTAAAAATGGAAGTTCCCAGGCCGATTGAAGTGTTCACGATGACGAGCGCCCCTGGCATTCCGGTAAAAATTTCCTCTTTTGGATATATCGATGTAGGTATCTTGCAAAGAGGATTGAACCTCTTGCATCGCTTTCTCCAACTCCTCCCCATCGAGTTCAATGTCTAACTGATTCAGGTATTTCCCCATTTTCTTCATCTGTGCATGGTACTGCTTCATTGCCTGCTGAAATTGCTCCATGCTCTCTTCATCATCCAGGATAAATGTCGTATCAATGGATACCGATTCCCCATCTTCATCCATATCCAACTTGATTTTCATAACCTTTTGTGGTTTCTTGGCTACGGTATCCTGACCAGAACTGCTTCTGATAAACAGGAAGATCATACTAACAGCCAGGAGAATCAGTACAACCGGATTAGAAATTAACATTGATTTTTTCATAATTCTAATTATTAAGAATTTACAAAACTACAGAATTATCATTTTGTGATCGTACAAAACTATTCAGGATAACAACTTTCAACTGTTAAGAAGTCGTTAAAGTTGGTTAATGAAACGTTAATTATCTAATCGTGGCCCATTTGATTTATTAATTTTGATGTGTGAATAAAAAATGGCTCTCTCTGATTATTCTCTTCATCTGCGTCTCTCTGGCAGGCATTATTGTTGTTCAATACCTGTGGATAAGAAATGCAGTAGAAATCCGGGAATCACAATTTAATCAACGTGTAAATGATGCCCTCAGCAACACTGTAATACGCCTGGAAACCAACGAAAACATGTCGCTTCTGAGCTCCCGGCTCATTTCAGATAGTATTCTCAACCTTATACAAAGTTTTGCCAACGACAGCTTGTCTCTGGCCCAGAATCAGATCGATGCCGACCTCCTCCACGATGCCCTGAATGGGTTTTCTTTCCACTTTGACGAGGAACGGATTATTCAACCCAATCCCGATATCAGGATAAGAGCTGCAGGGCAATCACGTAAGCAATATGAGGAGTTTCTGAAAGATCAGAGTATGAACCAGCGACATCAGGCAACCCTCGACTCCCTGATGTATCAACTCCAGGCCAATGTAATAATGGAGAACGATTGGGTTAATATCCAGTTTGAATGGGAGACTCAACAAATAGAGAAGCTTGATTCCGTGTGGGTCATCCAGGAGCAGCATATCCGCCGATTCAACAGTGGTGAAAAAAATCTGGCACAATCCCATAACCTGAAGCCTGAAAACACATATTACAGGGACCCTGTAGGGTCGAGAGCAAAATCTGCGACAAGAACGAAGAACGAAGAGAGAGGCACAATAGGTAGTTTCTTCATTACCAGTCATTCTTCCACTCCAGTTGTTGTTCCGCCTCCTCCGCCAAGACCTACACCCGTAAAGTCATCGAAAATACTTGAGGATAAGATTAAAAAACTGGATAAACGGGCATCCCAGTTACAGAACCTCATCCAACGCATGGCAGTGGAGTTTGAGGAGATTCCGAAAACAGTGGAATCAAGAATTGATAAAAATCTTCTTGAAAACACACTGAAATCATCACTCTCAGATAAAGATGTCACAATACCTTTTGAATTTGCTGTCTTTTCACCCCTCAACGACAGCAGCCCTATACCCATCCGATCAGCAGGCTACCTTGATCCCCATGAGGCGATGGACCATCTGGTTTCTCTTTTCCCCAATGATGTGATTGAGAAACCCGACCAGCTTCTGGTCTACTTCCCGGGGCAAAAACGCCAAATCCTAAAGTCATTATCCGTGTTGCTGTTTGGATCCATCCTTTTTACCATGATAATCGTATTGTCGTCAGGGTTAAGCATCTTTGTGATCGTTAGACAAAAAAAGATCTCGGATATTAAAACCGACTTCATTAATAATATGACACATGAGTTCAAGACTCCCATTGCAACGATTTCTATCGCTGCCGATACAATCAATAATCCCAAAGTCATCGACTCCCCCGACCAGATCAAATCCTACACGAGAATCATTAAAGAGGAAAACAGCCGGATGAATACCAGGGTTGAACAAGTCTTACAGATGTCGCTGCTTGATAGCCGTGATTTTAAACTCCACCAGGAGCCATTGAACCTGCAGGAGTTAATTAACCTCACTGTAGATCATTTCAGATTAATCGTTGAGAAACGTGGAGGAATCATTGAGACCCGGTTTGATGCTTCGAACTCCTTGGTTTTGGCTGATGAGGGACACATGCGAAACGTGTTGATGAACCTGTTGGATAACGCCAACAAATATTCCGTTTCCCATCCCGAAATTTCTGTCATCACAGGGAATCGATCCGGATATTTCTTTTTTAGGGTCGAAGACAAAGGGATGGGTATGAGCCCGGATGTTCAGAAACGAGTATTTGACAAATTTTTCAGAGTAACGACAGGAAACGTCCATAACATCAAGGGGTTCGGGCTTGGCTTGAGCTATGTAAAAGCCATCGTGTTGGCTCATCATGGCGAGATTCAACTCGCCAGTGAACCGGATAAAGGAAGCCGGTTTGAAATTTCCCTGCCGGTCGTGACGAAAGGCGAAGGACGAGGGGCGTGAGAAATATGAAGAGTTTTCACCATTTACATAAGCGATGAATAGCACCATAAAAGTACTCCTGGTTGAAGATGATCCCAATTTCGGATCGATCATGAAATCGTATCTGGAATTGAATGATTATGTAGTAGTTCTGAGGACTGATGGCAAACAGGGGTTGGAATCTGTCCAGGAGGATTCGTTTGACATCTGCATCCTTGACGTGATGATGCCTGGGATGGATGGGTTTTCCCTGGCCAGGGAGATAAAGAAACTTCATCCCGACCTGCCATTTGTCTTTCTAACAGCTAAATCCCTGAAATCAGACATGCTTGAGGGATTCAAAACTGGCGCCGATGACTATATCACAAAACCGTTTGACTCTGAAGTACTGCTTTACAAATTGAAGGCCATTCTGAAACGTCATACCCAAGTAGCTGAGGACGAGAGTAAATTACTTGATTTTCAGGTAGGAAAATTTATTTTTAATTTCACCCTCCGAACCCTGACAATGGATGAACATGTTCAGTCTCTTTCACCTAAAGAGGCCAAATTGCTCAGAATGCTCTGCGAGTCGAGAGAAGGGATCCTTCTGAGGAAAGAGGCGCTGGAGAAGATCTGGGGTGATGACAACTACTTCAATGGCCGAAGTATGGATGTATTCCTGGCACGACTCAGGAAATATCTCAAACCTGATTCCGAGATAGAGATCGTAAACATTCATGGAAATGGATTTCGCCTGATTATCGGGAAGTAGAATCCTGTTATTCAAATAAAAAAACATTCATTGCCCAATAGGTAGCGGCGCCCGTAAAGTAACCAATCAGCGCCCATACAGATACCTTCCGGAGGTACCATATAAAATCGATCTTCTCCATCCCCATTACAGCAACACCTGCTGCAGATCCAATGATCAGGATACTCCCTCCCGTTCCGGCACAGTATGCGAGCATCTCCCAGAAATAGTGATCGACAGGAAATACCGATTCATACATCCCCATTGCACCAGCAACAAGAGGAACGTTGTCAACAATGGATGAAAGGATTCCAATGACCACATTGATCAGGTATAGGTTCCCGACATGCTCATCCAGTGATGTAGCTAACAATCGGAGATGACCCGCGCTCTGCAGGGCTGCAACAGCTAACAGAATCCCCAGAAAAAACAAGACACTGGGGGTATCTACACGCCGGAGTGTACCCACAACAGTCAGCATTGGTTTGTGCTCTTCATTCTTCGATTTATGCAGAATTTCTGTTGTAATCCATAGAACACCTAATCCCAATAGCATGCCCAGGTATGGAGGCAGATGCGTGACTGTTTTGAAAACAGGCACCATCAGAAGGGCTCCAATTCCCATAATGAAAATAAAATTCCGCTCAAAAGTAGACGTGGGATTTTGATTGCTCTCACGTTCCGTATGAGCGGGTCTGCGTACAATTCCTTTCATCAGAAATGAAAGAAACATTAACGGAACAATCATAGACATCAAACTGGGAACAAAGGTTTTTACAATTATATTCAGCGTTGTAACATGTCCTCCAATCCATAACATAATGGTTGTTACATCACCTATCGGGCTCCAGGCCCCACCGCTATTCGCCGCTATGATCACCATGCCTGCAAAGAACCATCGGTCTTTTTTATCTGCAATCAGTTTTCTAAGTAGGGCAACCAAAACAATAGAAGTGGTCAGGTTGTCAAGAATGGCTGACATAAAAAAAGTAAGGATGCTCAGTATCCACAACAGTTTGACTTTATTGGTTGTTGTTATCCTGTCGGTAATTATCCTGAACCCTTCATGAGAATCAATTAACTCAACTATGGTCATGGCACCCAGGAGGAAAAAGAGGATCTCTGAAATTTCTCCCAGGTGTTGCAGGAGTTCATGGTGTGAGACCCACCCCGGAAAATTCCCATTGACGAACTCTTCCATGTACCTGTGAAAACTTTCCGCATTTACCAGTACCTGCTCACCTCCAAAAATGAACAACACCCACATCAAAACTGCAAGAATTAGAGCTGTCGCTGACTTGTTTATTTTCAATGGATGCTCCAGGGCAATAGCAGTATAGCCAAGGACGAACACCACAATCATTAAATAAAACATACAAGTGAATATTACAACAATTTCAAATTCTAAATTTGGGGGCAAATCTACACAATTCCAATGAATCCCATATAAGTTAAAGAATTCATGGGCTATTGTTAATTTTTCAACAAATTATGATTGGGATGTAAATATTTTATCTACTTTTATCTACAAATCTAAACATATCGACATGTATTTAAAAAACCTTCCACACAAAACTGTTGAGCGTCTGAGTCAATACAGAAGAGCGCTCCTGTTGACTTTATCGAAGGAAAAGACACATGTTTTTTCACATGAGATTGCCCTGATGCTCCACATCACACCAGTTCAGGTTCGCCGTGATCTTATGCTGATCGGTTATTCAGGCAATCTTCGGAAAGGATATGACATCAAAGAGCTGATCGAACTAATCGGTCGCATTGTGGATACCGAGAAGGGTCAACGGGTTGCTGTGATCGGGTTGGGAAATCTGGGGAAGGCGATGATCAGTTACTTCAAAGGAAAACGTACGAAGCTTTCCATAATCGCAGCATTCGATGTGAATCCCGAAAAGATCAACCGGGGCTATGACGGTGTTACTGTTTACCATATCAACAGTCTGGTTGAGATTATCAAGAAACACAACATCTCCATCGGCATCATTACTGTTCCCGCTAATCAGGCTCCTGAAGTTGCTGAAACCCTTGTGGAAGCTGGCGTAAAAGGGATCCTGAATTATTCACCTAAGCCCCTCAATGTCCCCCCCTACGTCTACCTTGAAGAGTATGACATGATTACTTCGCTGGAGAAAGTTGCTTTCTTTGCCAAGAAAAACGACGAACGATTCAAGTAAGAGGGAAAAGATTGAAGATTTATTACGACCTCGAACATCTTGAAGGAATCCGGAATGCAGTTGTAACGACTGGTTCTTTTGATGGTGTGCATTCCGGACATAAAGCTATCCTTGAGAGGCTTAAAAAATCAGCGTTTGAGATCGGGGGAGAGACCGTGTTGATCACCTTCCACCCTCATCCCCGAAAAGTGTTATATCCGGATACATACGGCAAAGATCTTCGTTTGATTACCTCCTCACGTGAAAAAATCGAACTTCTTTCGCGAGCCGGACTGGATCATCTGATCATTGTAAACTTTACCAAAGAGTTCTCTGAGATATCATCACTCAAGTTTGTTAGGGAAATCTTACTGAAGAAACTCCATGCACGAATGATCATCACAGGCTATAACCATCATTTCGGACACAACCGCGAAGGTGACACGGAGTTGATGAGACAAATTGGCGAGCAGTACGGCTTTGATGTGGAGGAGATCCCCGAGCAGGAGGTCCAGCAGGAGTCAGTCAGCTCTGTTACCATCAGGAAAGCACTTCAGGAAGGAGATCTGCAACGGGCAAACAGGTATCTTGATCATAATTACATCATCACCGGAACGTGTACCATGATGAATCCACAGTCACTGGATTCTCCCTATCTCCACTATTCGGTCCAGCTCGAAGAAGAGACAAAATTGCTGCCTCCCGACGGCACATACCCTGTGATTATCATTGACGATGATGACAAATACTACGGGCGTTGTTTTATCAGGAACAACCTGGAATATCCACTCAAAGCATCCATTGTTTTTGAGACTAAGGAGCCTGTTAACTGCTTTTCGGAGATCACAACACTCCTCTTCCAGGACAATATGCCAAAGAAAGATGAACATTGACATTCTCACCATATTCCCCGAGATGCTTGAAGGGCCATTCCGTCAGTCGATCATCAAAAGAGCCCAGGAAAAAGGTCTGGTCACCATCCGCTTTCATAATTTCCGTGACTATGCTTCCAATAAACATAAAAACGTAGATGACTATCCTTATGGAGGAGGGGCAGGGATGGTGATGATGGCAGAACCCATCGTGAATTGCATAGAATCATTAACCGCCAAGAGAACATACGATGAGATCATCTACTTGAGCCCTGATGGAGAGTTGCTGACACAAAAAGTGGCCAACCTGATCTCTGTGAAAAAGAACCTGATTCTACTGTGCGGTCATTACAAAGGCATTGATGAACGGATCCGGGAACTTGTTATCACACGCGAAATATCAATAGGAGATTATGTTCTCTCCGGTGGTGAACTAGCTGCAGCCGTGCTGGTTGACAGCGTTGTGAGGCTGATCCCCGGTGTGCTTGGTGATGAGACATCTGCCCTCTCCGACTCATTCCAGGATAACCTGCTATCACCACCGGCCTATACCCGTCCATATAACTTCCGGGATATGAACGTACCGGATATCCTCCTCTCGGGCAACGATAAAGAGATTGCCAATTGGAGGCATGAACAATCGTTGGAACGAACCAGAAAACGTCGTCCCGGTCTTTTCAACGATATCTGATGGCCATTCCCTGAGAGATTTTCAGGAAAATTATCAACTCTTCTGCTTGGTGTAAAGAAATATTTTCTATATTTGCACTCCCTTTTCAAATAAACAATTTAACAGAGATAGCAGGATGAACAGAGGTGAGATCATGAAGTATGTCGAGGAGAATATGGTGGAGAAGAACGAACTTCCCGTATTCAAGGCAGGTGATACAATTACCGTTCATTATAAAATCAAAGAAGGTAACAAGGAACGTATCCAGAGTTTTCAGGGTGTTGTTCTCCAGCGTGCCGGCAAAGGTGTTACTGAGACGTTCACCGTAAGAAAGATTTCAGGCAACATCGGTGTTGAACGAATTTTTCCCATCTCTTCCCCATTTATTGAAAAGATAGATGTGAACAAACGGGGTGTTGTAAGGCGCGCACGAATCTTCTATCTAAGAGAACTGCAGGGCAAGAAGGCCAGAATCAAAGAGAAGAGAAAGTAGATACAAAATATATAAAAGCGAAAGGGCAGCCAGTGGCTGCCCTTTCTTTTTAGTTCATCACCAGAAACATGGTGCCGATTTGATGAGTCTGACAAGTAGACAAGGATTTCGAGTAGTTTAGTATATTCCGGATCACATATTCACTGGGAGAAACACTCTTGTTATTCTTCTGTATATCATCGGGATTGGATTTCCCTTCCGATACAGCGTTTCCAAAAGAAAAAGTAAAGCTTCGCTTCATAGGCATGATTTATGATTTGATTAGTTTTCATACCATTGAAACGGAGGATATTTCCACTTATTTCATTTGTTAGAAAAAAAATGAATTAGTGGACAAGCGGACTAGTGAACTGGGGAGCTTGTGAGCTGATGCCTCTGTGCCTATACTGATAAAATTACCTCTTTCTCTTTAACCAATTTCCTGAGGTTTATGAGGGCGTAGCGCATCCGTCCAAGTGCTGTATTGATGCTTACATTGGTCACTTCAGCGATATCCTTGAAACTCATATCACCATAATGTCGCATAACTAAAACCTCCTTCTGCTCTTTTGGAAGATATTCGATCAACCGTTTGACATCTTTGTGTATCTGCTCGGTGATCATCATCTCTTCGACGGATTCAACAGGAAGCCGAACTTTATCAAATATATTGTATTCATCTCGGTTCTCAATAATAGGGATTCGCTTGGCTTTCCTGAAATAGTCGATAATCAGGTTGTGGGCTATTCGCATCACCCACTGGATGAATTTCCCCTCCTCTTTGTACTGACCAGAACGGATGGTGTTAATGACCTTGATAAATGTATCCTGAAACAGATCTTCTGCCAGTTCTTTATCCTTAACAATCATAAGAATATAGGCAAAGACACGGTTTTTATGACGTCGAACGAGCTTTTCGAGGGCAGATTCTTGACCGGCTAAATACCTACTAATCAGATCTTGATCACTGATTGTGTGGGTGTTCATGGAACCTCCTTTTTTAGAGAAAAAAGAGTATAAGTTTAGCCGATAATGCCCCTCCTATGTGTTAAGCGCGGATGCGCGGTTGTGTTTATTCTAATACGCCCTTTTTCGTGAAAGGTTGCAGCAAAAATAGTGAAAAAAAAAAGAATAGCAAATTTTCTTACTATTTTCGCAGTTTCTGCGGGATTGACAACATGAGACGAAATAAAAACCCAGACCCGAAAGAGCACATCGTCATCAAGGGTGCCCGGGTCAACAACCTGAAGAACATAAGCCTGGCTATCCCCCGAAACAAGTTTGTCGTGATCACAGGACTTTCTGGTTCAGGGAAATCATCGTTGGCGTTTGATACACTTTATGCAGAAGGGCAACGCCGGTATGTAGAGAGCCTGAGCGCGTATGCGCGGCAGTTCCTTGGACGAATGACCAAACCTGAGGTGGACTCCATTCAGGGCATTGCCCCTGCCATTGCTATCGAACAACGTGTTAACACCCTCAATCCCAGATCCACTGTTGGAACATCCACTGAGATTTACGAATACATTAAACTACTCTATGCACGGATTGGTAAAACCTACAGCCCCGAATCCGGCAAACTGGTCAAGCGGGATAGTGTGTCCGATGTAGTGGATTTTCTGCTTTCTGCCGAAAAAGGAGCCAACGCTACGATCTTCGCTCCTTTGAACGATGTATTTGAGAATGGCGACCTGAAATCCAGGTGCAAAGTGCTTCTGCAGCAAGGCTTTAGCAGAGTGATGGTCGACGGACAGATCCTCCGGATTGAGGAGGCTCTTGAACAAGATGCCTGCAATTATAAGGAACTCCTCCTGGTGGTTGACAGGGTGACTATTGCGCCTGAGGACGAGGACTTGTCAAACCGGCTCGCCGACTCGATACAAACCGCTTTCTTTGAAAGCCATGGGTATTGTATCGCCAAGATATCAGGAAAGGAGACAAAACGTCATCAGTTTTCCAACAGGTTCGAGGCAGATGGAATCACGTTTGAAGAGCCTTCCGAGAATTTTTTCAGCTTCAATAACCCATATGGGGCATGTAAGCATTGTGAAGGCTTTGGAAGTGTGATCGGGATCGACGAGGATCTTGTGGTGCCCAATAAGAGCCTCTCTATCTATGAAGATGCTGTGGCATGCTGGCGTGGAGAGAAGATGAGCGAGTGGAAGAACGAGCTCATTATGCATGCTTATAAATTTGATTTCCCCATTCATAAACCATTCTTCGAACTAACAGCCCAACAGCTTGCCCTGCTATGGAGAGGAAACAAGTACTTTAAAGGGCTCACAAGCTTTTTTGAATTTGTGGAGAACCAGAGCTACAAAGTTCAGTATAGGGTAATGATGTCGCGTTACCGCGGGAAGACGGTGTGCCCCGAATGCCAGGGGACCAGGTTGAGAAAAGATGCCTCCTATGTGAAAGTCGGAGGGAAATCGGTCAGCAATCTGGCATTGATGCCAATTGTTGAATTGAGTGCACTTTTCAGTAAACTGAAATTGTCGGAATACGAAGAGCGAGTTGGCAGAAGGCTTCTCATCGAAATTAATAACAGGCTGGAGGCCCTCACCGATGTCGGGTTGGGTTACCTTACCCTGAACCGTCTCTCCTCTACCTTATCAGGTGGCGAATCGCAACGTATCAATCTCTCCACCGCCCTTGGAAGCAGCCTGGTTGGCTCCATGTACATCCTGGATGAGCCAAGTATCGGCCTGCACCCGCGGGATACCCAACGCCTTATCAAGGTATTGAACCGGTTACGTGACCTGGGTAATACGGTCATCGTGGTGGAACACGACGAAGAAATTATTCGGGCAGCCGATGAGGTTATCGACATTGGGCCATTGGCAGGACAGCATGGCGGAGAGGTTGTATTCCAGGGCCAGGTAAGCGACATGATATCCTGCGAAAGAAGTCTGACCGGAAAGTATCTGGGAAAAAAGCTCGCCATTAAAGTTCCGGCAAAACGCAGAAACTGGAAAGAGTTTATCAGCATCAAAGGTGCACGGGAGAACAACCTGAAGATGATCAACATCGATATTCCGCTCCACATATTTACGGTGATCACCGGTGTGAGCGGGTCGGGCAAGACTTCGCTGGTAAAACGGATCCTCTTCCCGGCATTGAAAAAGATTCATGGTGGATGGGCCGAGAAGACCGGAAAATTTGATCACTTAGAAGGAGATTACAACCGCATCGGATCCGTTGAACTGGTAGACCAAAACCCTATCGGTCGCTCCTCCCGATCCAATCCTGCCACCTATATCAAAGCATTTGATGAGATCCGCCACCTCTTCTCAGACCAGAAGCTGGCTGTGGTAAGAGGCTATAAACCAGGATTTTTCTCATTTAACGTTGCCGGAGGCAGATGTGAGGAGTGTGAAGGTGATGGGGTACAAAAGATCGAGATGCAATTTATGGCTGATATCTACCTCACCTGTGATGCCTGCAATGGGAAACGATTCAAGGATGAAGTGCTGGATGTGAAGTACCGGGAGAAGACCGTAGTGGATATCCTGGATATGACCGTTGATGAGGCAATCGGTTTCTTTTCCCATGACAGTAAACCCTCCACAACCGAGAAACGCATCCTGTCACGCCTGCAGTCACTCCAGGATGTTGGGCTTGGATACCTGAAGCTCGGACAGTCATCCTCAACATTGTCGGGCGGCGAGGCTCAGCGAATCAAGCTGGCCTTCTTCCTCTCCAAAGGAAATACAGAAAAACCCACCCTTTTTATCTTTGACGAACCCACTACCGGGCTTCACTTCCACGACATCCATAAGCTGCTTATCGCATTTGACTCGCTGATCCAAATCGGTCACTCGGTTCTGGTTGTTGAACACAACCCCGAGGTCATCAAATCGGCCGACTGGGTCATTGACCTTGGCAAAGAGGGCGGAGAAGAGGGTGGAAATCTCGTATTTGCAGGCACACCCGAGGATCTGGTTAAGTGCAGGGAGTCTTATACAGGGGATCATTTGAGGGAGAAGCTGAAGTAGGGTCGGGGCATGCCCTGACCGTACGGATGGGGTGACGGGGTGACGGGGTGATGGGGTGATAGGGCAGCGAAAAGCGAGAAACGAAAGCGAAATATCATGAAAAGTATCAATCCAGCAACAAACGAACTCATTAAAGAGTACTTGGATCATTCTCCGGAAGAGGTTGTTGAAATCATCAACGACTCCCAGGCGGACTGGCTTCAATGGAAGACTACTCCCTTTTCTCATCGTCGTGAACATATGTTGAAAGCTGCTGCCTTGCTCCGGGCCCGCAAGACGGATTTGGCGCAGTTGATGACCCTGGAGATGGGAAAGATCATCCACGAGTCTGAAGCCGAGGTTGAGAAGTGCGCCTGGGTTTGTGAATATTACGCAGAGAAGGCGGAAACCTTTCTTCTGGATGAAGTGATCGGATCAGATGCTTCCAAGAGTTTCGTTGCATTCCAGCCTTTGGGACTCATCCTTGCCGTGATGCCCTGGAATTTTCCATTGTGGCAGGTCTTCCGGTTTGCTGCACCCGCCCTGATGGCAGGAAATGGCGCCCTGTTGAAGCATGCATCCAATGTCCCGGGTTGTGCATTAGCTATTGAGGATATTTTCCGCGAAGCCGGTTTTCCCGAAAACCTTTTCCGTGCCCTGCTGATCACATCCAGTATGGTGGACCCGGTAATCGACCATCCTGCTGTTGCCGCTGTCACACTAACAGGCAGTGAATATGCCGGAAGCCAGGTAGCTTCTGCTGCGGGTCGGCAAATCAAAAAAAGCCTCCTGGAACTGGGAGGGTCCGATCCATTCATCATACTGGATGATGCTGATCTTGACCTGGCCGTTCCAACTGCCGTTAACGCCCGACTGATCAACCAGGGGCAAAGCTGCATTGCAGCCAAACGGTTTATTGTTCAGGAGTCGGTACTGGAGGCGTTTACAAATCGGATCCATGAAGCTTTTAAGGGATTGAAAGTCGGGGATCCGATGGAGCCTGAAACTAACATCGGCCCCTTGGCCCGCCCCGACCTGCTAGACGATATCGACCGGCAGGTGCAGGAGTCAATCAGGCTTGGGGCGATCCTGATCACGGGTGGAGCCAGATATGATCGAGAAGGGTCTTACTATCAGCCAACTATCCTGACAAATGTCAAACCAGGCATGCCAGCCTATTCAGAAGAGACTTTCGGTCCGCTGTTGGCCATCATCCCTGTATCAACAGAAACAGAGGCTGTGAGCGTGGCAAACGACTCCGCATTCGGACTGGGAGGCTGTGTGTGGACAAAAGATATCAAACGGGGTGAAGAGATCGCCCGTAAAGTGGAGAGCGGCGCCGTATTTGTGAACGGCATGACCAAATCCGACCCTCGGCTTCCGTTCGGAGGGATCAAAAAATCGGGATACGGCAGAGAACTTGGGAGTTACGGCATCCGGGAGTTTGTGAACATAAAAACGATTTGGATAAGGTGAAATGAGCATGCATGAGCATAAATTATGAATGGCATGAATGCGATGAATCCAGCATCGATGATCAAGCATCCAGAATGTTTCGGAGTAATCAGTCGGAATATTCTTTTACCTGATCACGAGGATTTTTTTCATGACCATACTTTCTTTGGTTTTTACCTTAAGTAAATAAAGACCAGTTGGAAGTCCCGTCAAATCCAGAATCATCGTTTTCTGATTGTCAGGCATATGGATCCTCTTCAATGTCGCACCCTGAAGGGTCAGCAGGTCAACCGTCTTGTCTCCGGAATAATTTTCAGTACGAAACTCAATATGAATCAGGTCGCTGGCCGGATTTGGAAAAACATGTATCTCAATGTCGCTCAGTTCTTGCTGATTGGGGATTCCGGAGAATGGTTGCCCGTTGGGAAGTGTATTCGTTCTGAATGCCATATTCACTTTATCAACCATTGTTCTCAACTTATCCAGCGATCCGGTTGGAGAGGGTGAAGTATAATCCCTTGCCCAGATAAAGGAGATATCAATCTCCTGAACATCTCCGGGATAGAAGGTAAACGGCCCTGTGTTTCCTACGCCACGCCGGTCATGTGGATTGTTGCCGGCTGTTTCTTCCGTCCAGTTCTTAGAACCGTTCAGTGCCTGACATCCAGCCCCCCAATCAAGGGAATCGGACTCTCCCGGATACATAAACCGGCATGCCGGGCCATATCCACCGGCTGCAGGATGTCCATTGCCTCCATAAACCAAGCCGGTTCCGTCTTTCCATAATCCGTGCATGATTTGATAATACTCATAGGCATAATCAGGATCCGTCATATAATAAGGAACACCTGAATTCGAATTATTGATATAAACGAATCCGGTAAGGCCATAGCGCTCATTATCCACGATTAAATCCTCAAAGTTGATCCCATTCACGCTGTAGTCGCAGATTTGATTTCCGTTGTCGTCAAACCTCGGATTATCGATCCCATCGGGATCCATATAAGGGCCAGCCAAAATATTCACCGCTTGTACAGGAGGATTTGTACCGTATGATCCAGGTTCACCGAAACCATCAATCGGACGTCCATTGTAAGCATAATAGATGTTTCGTTCAACATCACAACCCAGACGATCATCCTCAGGGTACCCGAGATCCAGATCTGTAAAGACGCCTATATAGACACTGTCATAGGTGTTTAAGGACCGGTTGTAAATCTTATAATGCAGAAAGACTGTATTTTTTAGTGCCGAATCCTCTGGCATATCAAATGCGTATGCCATCCCATGAATTTCGATCCGGAGTTTTTCTCCCTCTGATTCCAAATGTGGGCCACGGTCATCGTTGAAAATGAAGAAGAGCGCCTGGTCTCCCCTGATTTCCGGATAATCGCCATCATATGGATCATAGAGGCCATCGCCGTTCCTGTCAGAAAATGGGGCTAATTTGTGTGACTGTCCCAATGAAGTATCTCCATTCCCAGGCCAGGAGAGAATATCGTGAATAGGAGAATATCCAGTTTCCCAATAATGTGCTCGATGATACCCGATCTCACTCTTTTTAAGATTCCACATGCAATTCCATACAGTATCCTGAAATATGGAATAATGGATTAAATCCATCATCGGCCCGGCATAGAAATCCTGTTTTGTATGCGCGGAACCCGTTAATGGTCCTTGCCCGTAGCGATAACCAGCAAAATGGAGATTTCCTGAACCATCTTTCCCCCCTATCCATAATGAATTGGAAAAAATGGTGTTTTTCCCACTTCCTTTGGGCACTTCATATTCAGCATCTTCATCAAAAAAATGGTTGGCCGAGGCTGAAAAACGGGCATTTACGTTATTGATATTAAGGTAACCATAACTATGATCATGAACATAGAAAATCAGTTTAGCGATTGAGGTATCCCCGGAAAGTAGGATAATCCTGTAGAGACAACTGTCCATTCCATGATACCCCCAATCAAAGCCCTGAAAAGTAAAAATCTTATTTGAATCGTTCAGGCATTTCACATGATGGGCGTGCTCGAAGAAGCTTATTTTCCAGATCGTATCCCCTGATGGGATTGTGTCATTGGCCAAAATATCGAAAACCTTCGAAACAAAGGGATATACATCAATGGTGTCATTTACCGCCTGGAATTGTGTGGTTTGGGCATGAACTATCTTTGCTGGTGAAAACAAGATGAGTAAAATGATCCAACTGGCAGGAAATAACCTAGAAGTTTTCATTGGATTGCTGTTTTGTTATGAAACGAGTAATTAACAGAATCATTAAGATAGTGATATTTTACATATAAAACAACAAGATCAAGATATTTGTTATACTTTTCTTAGGAATATCGACATATCTACAAACGTATCGATAAATCTACTAACGCACCTTCTATAATCCTCCCTACTTTTTCTTTGATCCTAAAATTGAAACAAGTACCTTTGCACCCTCAAAATTGGCGTGGTAGCTCAGTTGGTTAGAGCGTCGGATTCATAACCCGGAGGTCACGAGTTCAACTCTCGTCCACGCTAC
>CAYUZX010000016.1:0-60728 GCA_964449285.1 uncultured Prolixibacteraceae bacterium | reverse complement strand
ATTGCAAGTTCAAAGTTGTTGCTTGCTGCCGTAAAGGAAAGGGTGGCTGTTTTTTTATGATTTTACGTTTATATGGTAGAACCGCGATTAATCGCGGCTGTAGAATCGTAGATTTATAATTGTAGCTGTAAAATCACGGCTGTACGATTAAATTATTGAAGTTTGCAAGCGTATTCCGGATTTCCTCCCGAATGTTTCTGTATTTGGCTAAAATTTCTTCCGCGCTGCCAGTTTCAGCTGCCGGATCTTCAAAGCCTTTGTGTATTCTGTGTTTGACTTTTCCAGTAAAAACGGGACAATTTTCCCGGGCCTGGTCACATACGGTCATTACGACATCAAACGTATCTCCAACAAACTGGTTGATACTCTTGGTATAATGTGTCGAAATATCAAGGCCGATCTCCTGCATAACCCGAATTGCGGATGGATTAACTACGTTTTCCGGGTATGTTCCTGCGGAGACAATCTCCCATGAGGGGTGAAGGGAGCGGAGAATGCCTTCGGCCATCTGGCTGCGGCATGAGTTCCCGGTACACAGTATTAAAATTCTCATAATGACGTCGGATTAAGGGTGAAAAATTCCTGGATCAGCGACTTTGCCTTTTCCCAGTTTTCTGTATCGATACAGTATCGGACTTTGGGTGGTTCGATATTTCCCTGAATCAAACCGCTCTCTTTTAACTCTTTCAGGTGTTGTGAGACTGTCGCCTGGGCTAAAGGAAGCTCTTCAACGATATCGCCGCAAAAACAGCAGTTCATCGTAGCAAGTTGTTTCATGATCGCAATCCTGGCGGGATGTCCCAGCGCTTTCGCAAAACGGGCGAGTTGATTTTCATTCTCCAGGAAGCCGTTGGTTGCTTTGTGAGCCATAACTTGTTTATCTTTATCCGGAAATTGATATTCATTGTTCATCGCAAATATACGATGAAAGAAAAATAAATTTCCGCTGTTTTTTAATATATTTTTTGTTAAATCATTAATTGTCTGTATTTGAAACATTTAGAAATTGAAAGAAAATACCTGGTTGATCCGGAAATCTGGCATCTGGCTGAAAAACCAGAGGTCAGAGTTCTTACCCAGGGCTATCTTTGCATGGATGATCTCAAAGTAATCCGGATCCGGATTGTACAAACTAACTCTGACAGCAGAGGTTATTTGACTATCAAAGGGAAGATGAAGAATTTGGGAAGACCTGAATTTGAATATGAGATTCCGATAGAAGAAGCGAAAGATCTTATGGCTTTGACCCTCTATAATCCCATTGAAAAAACCCGGTATAAATACCTGCACATGGGAAAAATTTGGGATGTAGATATTTTCAGGGGGGGCAACGAAGGGTTGTGCATGGCCGAAATAGAACTGGATGATCCTGATGAGGTAATCGATTTCCCGGAATGGGTAGGAAGGGAGGTGTCGCATGACCCAAGGTTCTACAACGCTTACTTGTCAGAACATCCCTTCACCACCTGGAAATAAAAAAGGAACGAAGCGACCTTCATTCCTACATTCTTCATTTCTAATTCGTAATTGAATTTGTGGAGCATAAGGGAGTCGAACCCTTGACCTCTAGACTGCCAGTCTAACGCTCTAGCCAACTGAGCTAATGCCCCCAAAGGGTTGCAAAGTTAATTAATTTTACTTTTGTCTAAAATTTTCCTTTGAAACGTCTCTTTGCCGCAATAAAAACAGTGCCGGACCAGGAGTTTCTCGAAACTTACCGGGCTCTTCAGCTGTCTCTCCGGAATAATAGTATCAAATGGGTAGAAGAGGAAAATCTCCATATTACCATTAATTTTTTCGGTGAGACTAGTGAGGGCCTGATTCCGGTTATTAGTAATGTGCTGAATTCCATTGCGGCTTCAATCCCAGATTTTTCTTTCCGGTACGAAGGTTTGGGTATATTTGGAAGCGCCTATAACCCCAGGGTTATCTGGGCCGCAATTGAACCATACCGGGAGCTTTCAAATGTGATCCAACGCTTAAAAAATGAACTTGTGGTTGCTGGATTTTCTGCTGATCGGCAAAATCCTGTTCCACACCTGACCCTTGGGCGGATTCGGTCAATACAAGACCGGCAACGCTTTCAGAAAGTTCTGGACGCTTATAAAATGATCTCATCACAACCAATGATGACCAGGCGACTGATTCTTTTTGAGAGTATACTTCAACATTCCGGACCCGAATACCACATAATCAGATCCTTCCCGCTGAAAAAGTAAATTCCCCTGGTCAATTCATCAACCAAGGGAATTTATCGTAAGTAAGAAAAATTCTGTGGGTCTTTTCAGCCTATCGGAGGGTTTTTCTTTTCAATATTCCCAGCGATAAAATGAAAAAGCACCAGACTTATTCCACCGCATAAAAATACCATTGAGAAAAACGATTCCTCTTCTCCCATGGCAGTATACAGTGCCAGAATTCGTCCGATAAGGATGCCTACTCCGATTCCAATCAGTAACATTCCCCATTTTAATGCCTGGGGAACATTTTTCCTGGTTTCAAATATAGTGGCAGATTGACCTTTTTCAATCAGGCTCATACGCTCTTTTCTTCGCATGATCAGGTACACAATAGCAATGATTGTGGCAAAAAATGCGATCGGGATAAAAATTTCACCATTATTCATGATAATTGACTTTTAGGGTTTATTTTATTTCTGATCCCTATGACGCATTGATTTTTAACCTGGTTACAGTTTGTTCAACTTTTTATCGCTGAACAACAAACTTTTCGATGAAATAACGGTCATCATTCGACATCCTGATAAAGTACAGGCCTTCAGCGAAACCGGAAACATCAATTCGTTTGATAATTTCTGACGATATATTGGTCAGTTTTTCCGTAAACTTGATATTTCCTGTTACATCGCTGATCACCAGCATAATCGCTGTTTCTTTCCCCTTTATCCGTAGATTTAATGTCTCCTCGGCCGGGTTTGGATAGAGGGTTACATTAATCTGAAGACTAAATTCATCCATACCGGCACATTCGGAAACAATCACCGGCTTGACCATTGGCGTTCCGCTACCACAATCATTCTCGCCATAAACAGAAACATCGCCAGAGGTGGCTGTTAAATCAAAGTCGATCATAACTTCATGGGTCAATTGTCCGGATGCGATGGTTGCGCCCAACGGCAGGGTCCAAATATAGGTTGATGCACCGATGATTTCGGGAACAGAGTACAGGTATCCGGCGTGATTTATACACACGGTATCGTTGCCCGTAATATCCCCGGCAGGTTCCGGAAGTGGCATCGCTGTAAGTGAACGTTGGCTGGGCGGGCTGTTCCCGCATCCATTTTGTGCAACCACTTCGATCTCTCCTGAAGTTGTTCCCCAAATAACGGTTACCTCTTCAGTTCCCTGGCCGGAAATAATACTGGCATCGGCCGGAACGGTCCAGTCATAGGATTCTGCGCCCGTAACTGCATCAACATTGAAAATTGACTCAATACCAGTACATCCCGAATCAGAACCCAGGATTGCACCAGGTGCCGGAAGAATCGAAGATACGAGAACATCCAATGCACTTGGGGGACTATTACCACAATCATTACCTACGATTACTGAAACCACCCCTGAAGTCATTCCCCAGAGCACTTCAATCGTCGGAGAATTCTGGCCATAAACAATGGTAGCATTATCCGGGACGGTCCAGGAGTAAGATGTAACTCCTGTCATGGGTTCAATCTCGTAAATGCTTGTTGAGTCCTCGCAGATGTTTGCTGGTCCGGTTATTGCCCCGGGTGACGAAGGAGCCGTCATTACAGTAATCGTCACGCTATCTGTTGCGCTTATCGAGGCGATATCTGTCACGGTTATAAAATACTTTGTGGTAACGGTCGGAGATGCCATTGGGTTGGCAATGGCTGGATTACTCAAACCCGTGGTTGGATTCCAAACATATGTAAATGGTGAAGTACCTCCGACAACGGAAACGTTTAGTTGTGATGACATGCCCTGACATATACTGTCCGGATCGGCTGTGGCATTCACAACAATTCCTCCTCCAGCTTCGATTTTCAGGTTAGCGGTCCGCCGGTGAACAGGTGTGCCATTGGGGCCCTGTCCTTCAAATGTAGCTGTATAGTCACCAACTGGAACAGATCCGGTAACAGTTACATTTACCGGTAAAGATCCCGGGAATGTAGTGATTTCATTCCCACTGGGATACGAAAATGTGATTGTGCCGGCAGTGGGAGTGGGAAACACGCTTGCCGAAAGAAGAACGGTATCACTGTATGCTTTCACATCGGGGACGCTTATGGTGAATGTGGTTTCATCAAGAGGCGTATAGAGCGTGTCGCCGGTTTTATCTAATGCCATCGCAAAATCAGGAAAATAGGCCGTGGCACTCATGAAATTTCCGTTACGGAAGTCGGCCCACGAGGACATCGAAACCTTGCTATTAGATACCATTCCGCCATAGTCACCTTGATATCGCGGAGTACCTCCACCACCACAGGTACTGCAGTTAATCTTCATTTTCTTGTTTGAGATTGCATGGTTTTCAACAAACGTGGCGCCCCCATCATCAGAATAGGAAGCATAGATCAGGGCGCTGTCAGATGTTGGTGTGTCGCGTGTGTCCATCCAGTTCACATAGAGACGTCCGGTCTCTTTGTCACACCAGATAGAGGGGTGCCACTGGTTGTGCTGGGTAGTATTGGCATCGTCATTAATCCTGACGGGTGCTGACCAGGTTGTTCCTCCATTATCGGAAGATCGGCTCCAGATGTCGGGTTTGTTTCCGTCTCCGGGAGGATCGTTTGATGCATAAATACAATAAAGCTTTCCTCGATTTGGACCAAAGCTGTTATCAGCTGCAATAAAAGGGTAGGGGCGGGTTCTCATGTTCTGAACCGAATTACGTCCACCTACATTGGTACCAACATAATTGGAAAAATGCTGGCCTGACATTAAGCTGAAAGTAGCACCACCATCGAGTGACCGGTAAAAAGTATAGGTAGAGGCAAAGGCGTTGCCCCCATTGGTAACCACATAAACAGCACCGCCCTGAACATTCTGGTAGGCGCCCACACAAACCATCATGCCCGGTAATCCCTGTGTGCTTGGCGTAAAGGTGGTGGCAAAGCTTTGACCGAGGTTTGTGCTTCGTGCAAAATTACCACCCGAATTGCTGGTCATGCAAGTGTATACGTAGTTTGCATATGGTCCAGCAGTTTGGTCAGCAGCTAACCAGTTCTTATCAACTCCGGAAATTGCGGTAACGGCAGGCCCCCAGGTGGCTCCATTATCGGTAGAAACAACCACCTTGCAACCCAGAATGCTCGAGCCATACATATTTTCATAATACAGGTTTCCAAGGCTGTCGTATGTCTGAACGGGGTCTCCGCGAACCGCCACGCCGAAGCTGGGATTATTAATGGCCCACACGACTCCATCTTCCGTATGATGAGTTCCGTTTATATTATAAGCGGCAAAATACCATGACGGCAATGCAGGATTCTCTGCAATGTTGCCTTCGGCAAAATCAACACCAAGATTGAAGTTATCATAGTTATCAATTGTGATAACTGATGATAGCGGGGCTACATCTGTTTGCTGTTGGAATTGTTGCAGAAGCTCCAGGGGAATCTGATCCAGATTTGGATTATCGGCAGGATCAATTATGTCCTGGGCAACGACGCCAAAAGGAACAAATAAAAACATCCATGTTGTTATAACACAGATTTTTAACCAGTTGTGTGTTTGTTTCATAATGAAAAGATCTATATATTAATTGGATTAAATTAACACAAAAATAGGCAACAAAAAAACAAAATCCAAAATTATTACATATATTGTAACCTCTTTTCGTTGTATACGTCTAAACATCGGATGAAATATCATGACGACAATCATTATATTGATCTGGTGTTGGGTGGTGATAGTTCCGCCTTCGCCGGGTTGGTTGCCAAACACAAAAACATGGTATTCTCTATTGCATTGAAAATCTTACAATGCCGTGAAGATGCTGAAGAAGTTGCCCAGGACTCTTTTCTAAAAGCCTTTGAATCGTTGGGTTCATTTGAAAAAAAGGCCAGGTTTTCCACCTGGATCTATCGGATTGCCTATAATGCTGCTATCACAAAAACGCGGAAAAAAAGAGTAGAGTTTATTGGAATTGATGATCGAATCATTACGAACTATACCGAAGATGAGATACAGGAGCAGATTGGTGGGTTTGATGCTGATGAGCAAAAGATGATCGTTGACAAAGCACTTAAACGGCTTCCGGAAGAGGATAACTTACTGATCACGCTTTTTTATAAAGCAGAAAATTCTGTTGAAGAGATCAGCGCAATCACCCAACTAACTAAATCAAATGTTAAGGTTCGATTGCATCGGATCCGGAAAAAGTTGTATGTGGAGATCTCAGAGATAATGAAATACCAGATGGCGGTTTAAATATATCAAATAATTTTGTACCATCATGAAAAAGAGAGAGTTATTTCAGGGTGATTTGTTAACAGATCTGATGAGGCATTCTTCATTGGAAACTCCTTCCGATGATTTCACATTAAATGTCATGAGCCGTGTTGGGGCGATGCCTGCCTATCAGTCTCGCAAAAAACCATTCTTTATATTTATTAAATCTGCCCTTCCTTGGATGTTGCTTGTGGCTATTTTTGTTCTTTTCTACGTTTCGTCTGACTTGCCTTACGGAAAATATCTTCCTGGCGGCGAATACATGAAGGGTGTTTTATTACCAGCTGTCAATTCCTTCTTCTCTTCCTTTAAAGAGCTTGCAAGCAATAAGTTTTACTCCATTGCCCTGGTAATTTTAATCTGTGGCGGAGGCCTGTTTGGTATCGAACGCTTATTCAGTCGTAAGGTCACTGCAAATCGCCACTATCTTATCTAGATAACTCAGGAAGAGATCATTGCAAAATTTCAGTTGATCGATCGTTGTTCATTCCACAGCTCCTTAAAGCTCTTCTGTGCTATCTTCGGTAACACCCTCCGGGGCCCCCATAGTTTTTTCCCAAACCTCTTTACTACACTGTTTTTAATGGATGGCCCCGGCTTATCAAGCGTCCACCTGTGAAGCATGGCATATTTCCATCCCCATACCATTCTGCGCCACATGAAACTGGTATATTTACTGGACACAGCCTCTCTTCTGTTATATAAAAGAAGCTCATGAAGCGGGATCTTAAGAGGGCAAACTTCCGTGCATTTTCCACATAACGAAGAAGCAAAGCTCAGGTGATTATATTCCCTCATACCAAGAAAATGTGGCGAAATTACAGAGCCAATCGGTCCTGAATAGACCGTTCCATAGGTATGCCCACCAATACTCTTATATACAGGACATTCATTTAAACAGGCGCCACATCGTATGCATGAGAGGGCTTTGCGTTGTTCCGAATGTTTTAAAATTTCTGTCCTCTTATTGTCCAGAAGAATCACATACATCTCTTCCGGACCGTCGGGTTCTTCTGACTTCTTGGGCCCAAACAATACATTGTTGTATACCGTCATCCGCTGTCCGGTTCCATATGTTGCCAATAACGGATAAAAGAGGTCCAGATCTTCCAGGGTGGGTATCAGTTTTTCAATGCCTGTAATTACAATATGTATTTTGGGAAATGAGAATGTTAGTATCCCGTTCCCCTCATTTTCTGTCAAGGCAACTGCCCCAACGTCGGCTATCAGAAAATTTGCGCCGGTAATTCCTATGTCTGCACGAATGAATTCACTTCGCAATTTCTCTCTGACAAATTTTGTTATCGCCTCAGGAGGGGAATTTTCAGGTAGGTCAAACTTTTTGTGAAACAGTGCAGAAATATCCTCTTTGGATTTATGCATTGCCGGGGTAACAATATGATAGGGTTTCTCCCCTTCAAGTTGCACAATGTATTCGCCAAGGTCTGTTTCAAATACTTCCCGCTTGTTTTTCTCGAACAATTCGTTGATTTCCAGCTCCTCTGAGACCATTGTCTTTTGTTTGACAATCACCTTTGCTTTCGCTTTTTTGACAATCTGGAGAATTTCTTTCTGGGCATCCCGTCCACTATGGGCCCAGATTACCTTTCCGCCACGTTTTTCGAAATTTTTCTGAAATTCAATCAGATAAGTATCGAGTTTGTTGATTACTCTTCCTTTCAGGTTAGCAGCTCTTCGTTTAGCGAGCTCCAAATCCTTGTATTGTTGTTTGCCTAGTAATACCGCCTGATCATATTTGCCAATATTAAAATCGAGCCTCCTCCGATGTTCCTGATCAAATGATTTAAGGGACGCTTTTTCAAGGAATTGATGGGCAGTTGAATTCATTCCATTATTATTGAATAAGAACTGATATCTTTTTTACACGTCGCTCGTGTCGGCCTCCTTCAAATTCTGTATTCAAAAACAGTCTTACAAAATCCGCAGCATGAACATTCGATACAAACCTGGCCGGTATGGAGATAATGTTGGCGTCATTATGTTTTCTGGCAAGTTTTGTTATTTCTTCTTCCCAGCAAATGGCAGCTCTTACATGGGGATACTTATTTGCAACCATTGCTACGCCATTACCGCTTCCACAAATGATAATGCCTCGTCTGTATTTTCCATGTTCTATTGAGCTTGCCAATGGATGGATAGGATCTGGATAATCCATGCTCTCATCAGAAAAGGTACCAAAATCCTTCAATTCATATCCCCATTCGACAAGTTTTTTCTTCAGGTATTCCTTCATAACATATCCCGCGTGATCACTTCCAATAGCAATAATTTCCACAGATTTACCCATTGTTAATAATTTTATCGCAAAGGTAGCTAATCTGATTTCAAGATACCCTGAAAACCACAATTTTAAATTTTAAACAGAAAAATGTTGACAACTGTTTAACTTTGTTATCAAATTCTGATAAAAACCCTGTTTCGGGCAACACAACAGAAAATAGACAACAATGCCTGAATTTATGTCTTGTTATCAATAAGTTTTCACAATTTTAAGAGGCTACGAAAGCCTCTTTTTACAAACAAATATATATTTGTCCTATTCTATTGAAATAATTTAATCAATTATAAATCAAAATATTATAAAATATAACTTGTGAATAACCTGTTGATTAAATCACAGTAATGAACATCCCAAACATTGGTTGAAAAATTTTTCAACCAAATGAACGCCTACTATAAATAACAATAAAATAAAAACTCTTTTTAGTATTATAAAATGTATTTTTCAAAAGAAAAATTAATTGATAAAATAAAAACTTTACAGCGGGAAAAAAATGCTGTTATTCTTGCTCACTTCTATCAGATTTCTGAAATACAAGATATTGCAGATTTTTTAGGAGATAGTTTAGCTTTAGCGCAAAATGTATATAAAACAGATGCAGACATCATCCTGTTTGCCGGAGTTCACTTTATGGCAGAAACGGCAAAGATACTTAACCCATCAAAAAAGGTGATTATTCCGGATTTAGAAGCAGGATGTTCCCTTGCTGATTCATGCCCACCGTTGGAATTCAATATATTTAAAAAGAGATATCCTAATCATATTGTCGTATCCTATATCAACTGTTCGGCCCAAATAAAAGCCCTTTCTGATGTCATATGTACCTCTAGTAATGTAATTAAAGTAGTTGAATCGTTTCCAAAAGAGCAAAAAATAATTTTTGCTCCGGATAAAAATCTTGGAAATTATGTGAATAATATAACGGGTAGGGATATGGTACTTTGGAATGGATACTGTGAAGTTCATGATATCATATCAACTGAAGCAGTTATTGATCTTAAAAGGAAACATCCTGATGCTAAACTAATTGCCCATCCAGAATGCAAAGCAATTATATTAGAGATGGCTGATTATATTGGGTCTACAACAAGTTTATTGAATTATTCACAAACAGATTATTCAAAGAAGTACATTGTAGCAACCGAGACGGGTATTTTATACGCAATGAAAAAAGCCTCTCCGGATAAGGAATTTTTAATTGTCCCCACAGATAAAACTTGCTCCTGTAATGATTGTCCTTATATGAAAAAAAATACGCTTGAAAAAATTTATCTGGCACTTCGGGATGAACAACCTGAAATAACATTGAATAAGGAACTGATTGAAAAAGCCAGAAAGCCAATTCTGAAAATGCTTGAGTTATCTATTTAACTTTCAGGGGCTATGCGCCATATTCTATTGATATTAATTTTATTAACCTTTATCTTTTCTTCATTTGGACAGGATACCTTAAACCAGGATGGATTTCAACAGTTTTTTTATCAAAATGGAAAATTAGCCAGTGAAGGAACAATGAAAGATGGCCAGCCGGATGGTTACTGGAAGTCATATTATGAAACAGGCACCTTAAAATCAGAAGGCAATCGGCAAAATTTTAAATTGGACAGCATCTGGAATTTCTATAACCCGGATGGTAAGTTAGTTCTCGAGATCACCTATCTGAAAGGCAAACGTAATGGCTATAAAACGTCTTGGCTTGATCGGGAGACCATCAAAGAACATTATTTAAGTGATATCAAAGAGGGATTTACAGCATATTATCATCCCGATGGATGGAAAAAGCTTGAAATACCTTTCGTTAAAGGACTCGAACAAGGAATAGGAAAAGAGTACAACGAGAATGGCGAAATTATTACCATAACTGAATACAAAAAAGGATTTATCGTTGAACGGTTAAAGATCAATCGGAAAGATAAATATAGCAGAAAACAAGGCAGCTGGATGAATTTCTGGGAAAATGGAAACATCCAACTTGAAGGCACCTACAAGAATGACAGGAAAAATGGTTACTTTAAGGAGTATTCAGAAAAAGGGGATCTTATCAATATCACAAAATACCTGGACGATATAATTCAACCAGAAGCTGTTGAAATTCAGAAACTGGTGGTGGAGAGGGAGTATTATCCCAATGGTTCAGTGAAAACAACACGACTCTACCGGAATGGGATCCAGGAAGGCATTTCCATAGAATTTTCTCCGGAAGGAACCATTCTTGCGGCTGGTGAATATCGCAATGGATCACTGGTTGGGGAGGGTCTTGTACTTGAAGATGGAAGCCGAAACGGACCCTGGAAAGAGTACTATACGGGAGGATCATTGAAAGCAGAGGGCGATTACAATAATGGGAATAAGCTAGGGCCATGGAAATATTATCACCCGAATGGAAAGATAGAACAAACAGGAGTTTACAATAAAGAGGGTAAACCTGACGGAACATGGAGATGGTATTACGAATCGGGACAACTTTTACGCGAAGAAACCTATTACCGTGGAAAAAAAGACGGACTCTCCGAAGAATATTCGGAATATGGGACCATTATTGAGCGTGGCGAGTACCTTGATGATCTGGAAGACGGGCCATGGTTCCAGCTCGTCGGTGATTTTTATCAACGGGGAGACTACAGAGATGGCCTGAGATCAGGACGTTGGATTTCTTATCAACTTCAGCAAGGTGAAAAAGGAACCGACAGTCTGATAACCTTCAAGGGTAATTTTCTTGATGATCTTCCTGATGGGAAACACACCTATTATTGGGACAACGGAAATATTCGGGATGAAGGATCCTATGTTGCAGGAAAAAAAGAGGGAGCCTGGATAAAATACAATTACGACGGAACACTTTTTTTAATCATCACCTATAGGAACGGAGTTGAAACCCGTTATGACGGTGTAAAAATCAACCCACCTTTTGAACCGGAAGAATGAAAGAGAAAAAACCATCCCAACGACCCATCAGAAAAAGAGTTCCCGAAACGGAACCCGACAATATCAGGTTAAATAAATACATCGCCAATGCTGGTGTTTGTTCCAGAAGAGAAGCTGATGAACTGATCAAATCGGGCGCTGTAATGGTGAACGGCAAGATAGTGACCGAGCTGGGCACCAAAATATCTCCTGCCGACAAGGTGGAATTTGGCAACAAAACGCTGAGCCTCGAAAAGAACCGCTACATCCTCTTGAATAAACCCAAAGCGTTTCTCACCACCGTATCCGACCCGCAAAAACGAAATACGGTGATGTCGCTGATAAAGGATGCATGCACTGAGCGTGTTTACCCTGTAGGACGCCTTGATAGGAATACTACCGGGCTGCTACTGTTTACCAATGACGGGACAATTACGAAAAAACTTACCCACCCCCGCTATGGAATCAAAAAGATTTATCATGTTGTGCTCGATAAACCATTAACAAAGGCCCATCTGCAAATCATTGCGGAGGGGATAGAGCTGGATGATGGTTTTATCAAGGTCGACAGCATCGAATATATCACCGACGGCAAGGATAAGCGGGAAATAGGCATAGAACTTCATTCGGGGAGAAACAGGGTGGTAAGAAGGATCTTTGAGAAACTCGAATACAATGTTGAAAAACTGGATCGTGTTTACTTTGCCGGCCTGACAAAAAAAAATCTACCCAGGGGCAAATGGCGCTTCCTGGAAGAGAAGGAGATCAATATGTTGAAAATGATCAGCTCAAAAAAATGAAAGAACCAACTACAGTTTTCATCGTTGAAGATGAGATGTTGATTGCGGCTTGTCTGAAAGATCAGCTCCAGGAATCGGGATTCAAAATACTGGGAAGCTCAACCCGGGGGGAAAAGGGTATTGAGGAGGTCAGGAGGCTCAAAGAGGAAGGCAACGAGCCCGACATCATACTGATGGATATCAACCTCAGGGGGACGATGGACGGTATTGATACTGCCCGCTTAATTACAGATCAATTTAATTGCGGGATCATCTTCCTCACAGGCCAAAGCTCCAGAGCGGTTTACGAACGCTCATTTTTTATCAAACCCTTTGGCTATGTGTTAAAGCCGTATGACCTGGAGCAGATGGTCATGACAATCGAAATTGCTGCCTACCAGCGAAAATTGGAGATCGAAAATAAAGATATACGAAAAAAACTGGAAACCCTCCTCTCCGGGAAGATGAAGGAGAACAGAGAAGTGTTAGAACTTTATGACATAATCACTGAAAATTCACTTGTTGGTATCTGGATACTGCAGGACAAGGGCGTGATATTTGCCAATCAGGCTATGGCCAACTTACTTGGGTTTACGCTGGAAGAGGTCATTGCATTTAGCCCCCCGGATATTGTAAAAATACTACACCCCGAAGATCAAAAACGTTTGATGGATATAACGGACAGGCGGTTGCAGGGCGAAGAGGTTCCCCAACATACGATATTTAGGATAATTACGAAAAACAAGGAAATCCGCTGGATAAAATCTTTTGTCAAACGGATCCAGTATCTCGAAACACCAGCCCTTCATCAAACCTACCTGGATATTACAGAACAGATAAGCGTTAATCCCGAATCAACAAATCCAGCATATGAAAAAATATAGTTTAATCCTTCTGATACAGTTAATTACTCTATGTGCCCTGGCAAGCGATCCAGTTAAAGAATTGATAAAAAACGCAGGAGACGCCACAACATTTCCCAAAGACGACATACTGGTTGTCTTCGACAGCACCTTCACTGATGTCAGAGAGAGTGGGTTGACCTATGTGACGAATCACATGCTTTATAAGATTCTTACAACATCCGGAGCGAAAGAGCTAAATGTGCTTACATTCGGATACGATCCCCAGTCGGCATTCGTGGATATACAGAAAGTCACTGTTTATAAAAAGAACGGCGAGGTCATAAACCTGAACCTGAATTCGGTAATGGATTACCCGGCACCCGCCAGGGCAATTTACTGGGGGGCTCGGGAGAAGATGATCGAAATAGGGCGACTCGAACCGGGGGATGCCCTGGACGTGGTGATGTTTAGGAAAGGATTTACCTACGCACTGTTGCAGCAGGATGACGATGAGAGGTATATTCCTCCCATGCGTGGCCATTTTTATGATATCGTGGAATTTTTTAGCCCAAATCCGGTAAATTTGAAAGTGTACCGAGTTATGGTGCCCAAAGAGAAACAGCTTCAGTTTGAATTTTATAATGGCGAAGTACAGGTTTCCGGGTGGCTCGAAAAAGATAAGTTTGTCTATACGTTCTCTAAAACTGATATGCGACCGCTAAAAAGAGAGCCAAGAATGGTCGCCCAGTCAGATGTTGCGCCGAAATTACTCCTCTCTACGAGTCCCGACTGGTATGCTAAATCAACCTGGTTTTTCGGTGTCAATGAAGATTTTAAAAGTTTTGAGTCGACCCCCGGGATAAAGGAAAAGGTCGATGAAATTTTAAACGGCGCAAAAACCGAAGCCGATTCAATTTCGCTGTTAACCCACTGGTGTGCAGATGAAATCCGCTATTCCGGTATATCCATGGGAGAGGGAGAGGGATTCACTCTCCATACCGGGAAGATGACATTTACCGACCGGTGTGGTGTTTGCAAAGACAAAGCTGGCATGCTAATCACGATGCTGCGGGCAGCCGGCTTCGAATCCTACCCGGCAATGACAATGGCAGGATCACGCATCGACTACATCCCTGCCGACCAGTTCAACCATTGTGTGACCGTTATAAAAAGAGGTGATGGGAATTATCAGCTGCTTGACCCAACATGGGTGCCATTTTTACGGGAACTCTGGTCGAGCGCAGAACAGCAACAACAATATCTGATGGGGGTTCCCGAAGGAGCCGACCTGAGAACAACCCCCCTTTCCTCTCCCGAAAACCACTATATAAAGGTTACATCCAGTTCAGAACTTCTGGCTGAAGGAACCCTGAAAGGAACACTGACGATCACAGCTGAGGGACAATCGGACGGATCGGTTAGGGGATATTTTAAAAATTCAAACAAAACAAAATGGGATCAAAATATCGAACACGAGTTTCAACGGATCCATCCGAAAGCAGCCATTACCCGGCTGGAATACGGAGACCCGATGGATTATCTTTCAGGACCGATAAGGATAATGATTGACTTTGTAATTCCTGATTATGCTGTAGTTTCAGAAAATACACTTTTTTTCAAGCCACTGATGGCATCCCAGCTCTTCCGGTCGGCACAGTCTCAACTCTATTTCGAAACCGATATCGATAACCGGGACTATGCTTTTCGCGACCGTTGTTCCCGCCAGGTTGAGGTGAATGAAACAATACGAATTCCAGCCTTTAAAGAGGCCGTCCGGATTCCCGAAGCAGTTGATCAGAAAGGCGCAGTTGCCTCAATTGTTGCAGGATATTCTCTGCAGGGAGAAGCCCTTGATTTTTCTGAAAAGATCTCCCTTGGGAAACGGATTTACGAGGCAGAAGAGTGGACTCAGTTCCGTGCAGTGGTTGAGGCACAGAATCGGTTCGCCGATGAAATGGTTGTTGTAGAATTAAAGAATGATTAACGGATTCAAAGAATTCATCATGAAGAAATCGACACTAATCCTGGCCATATTGCTGTTTTTCAGTTCCCTTTTTGAAATTAATGCCCAGGATGAAAACTATGATGCTGTTTACGTGTCTCTTATAAAAGAGTACACCCTGAACAGTGACGGAACAACCGACTTCCGGTATGCCAAAACGTTGAAGTTACAAAATTACCGTTCGTTTCACCGGCTTTACGGGGAGACCTTCGTTGTATATAACCCGGACTATCAGAATCTGGAGATAAACCAGGCATACACCATCATGGCTGATGGTAAAAAGGTGATGACTCCCGAAAATGCATTCAATGAAGTGTTACCCCGCTTTGCTGCGCACGCCCCAGCCTTCAATCGGTTACGCGAGATGGTTATCACACACACCGGCCTTGAAATCGGATCAACGATATTCCTGGACTATCGGATTCACGCGGCAAAAGGTTTTTTTCCTGCCTTCATGGGAAGTACCGTGCTGGCCGAAGAACAGCCGGTAAATTCGATGACCGTTGTGATTAGGACACCCATAGATAAGCCTGTTTTTTTCCACCTGTTCAACGCAGCACCCGAACCGTCGGAAACTGTCGAAAATGGCTTCAGGGTCTATACCTGGATATTGAAGGATATTCCGGCAATGGAATCCGAGCGGTTTCAATTTGACGGCCATGGAACATACCCTTCCCTGGTCTTCAGCTCCCTCGACAGATACAAACCCCTTGCCGACTTTTTTACAAGCCAGGAGGCGTTTCACTATCAAACCAACCCGGTGATGAATGGGTTTGTTGCAGTCCTAACATCCGAAAACCAGAAGAAAACGGACCTGGTTTTTGCGATCCAGGAGAGTGTGGTGAAGGATATCAACCTCATTGATATACCGGAAGAGTATGCCGGCTATCGGCTTCGGACACCTGTTGAGGTATGGAACGGTAACGGGGGAACAGTGGCCGAAAAAGCAGTACTGATGTCGGCCCTGTTGAAAGAAGCAGGAATCGTCGCTGAGCCGGTTCTGATCTTCCAGAGAAGCCTTTTTAATGATAAAATTGGAAACCTCACCAGCATTGAGGAGTGGGCTGTAAAAACGGAAGTTCCAGGCCTTGGAGTCACCTATCTATCTGTAAAACAAGTAAATGCTTATGACATGATGGCACTCACCCCAGGTGGAGTTTTTATGGTTCTGAGTGAGGATAAGACATTTCAACTGGTAAATTCAGAACCGAACAAGGCAATACTCTCCCTGAAGGGTGTATTTGTGATTGATCCGGAGCTGAGTTTTTCCGGTGAATTAAGCGGTACACTGTCCGGTGTCGCAATCCCTTATCTGGCCCTGGCAAGAAGTGAAGACAAGCTGAAACATTATTTCCGCGGCGGAATAGCATCAGCCAGGATTACAGCGATATCACTCTCTGAACTGACCCCCCTGGAAACTTCGTTCACCTGTACTTTGAGCAAAACCGATGCATTGAAAAAAGATTCTAACATGTACTATTTCACTATTCCTTTTTTCAGTACAGGGATAGATAGTTGGGCCATTGGTCAACTTCCGGTACAGCGCCAGACACCAGTTGAACTTCCTTCATCGATCAAAGAGAGCTACAACATAACCATTGCTATTCCTGAAAATCTGAAACTGATTTCGGGCAAGCAGGAAATCCGGATTAACAACATGGCCGGTTCATTTCTATACCTGGTGAAGGAGAAAGAGAACATGATCCAGATACAAAAGGAGATAGAGATTATTGGGAACGTTATCGAAACAGAGAATTATCCGGCATGGAAGGAGCTAATGGACAACTGGTCTCTGTGGCAGGCCAACAATCTGATCTTCCGGAAATAACTACTTGGTGATAATCCTGCCTAACTCTTTGTTGATCTGAATATTACTTGTTTTCAGATCCCTCAACTCAACGAGCAGCAAATCGATATCTTTCTGATCTGTAATCCCGCACAGCTCTTTTTGTTTGGCTGAGATGATTTTATCCAGTTTTTTGGCTTTAAAGGAGAGCATGGCAGAGAGGACAAGCTCTTTGATGTGTTTTGGCTCTTCCTCAACGATGATGCTGTTCTTCTCCCAGCTTTCGCTGAGTTCATACTGGGAGACCATCAGGTCAATCGCTGTGTGAGCAATTTCCGGATTGTGATGGAGCTTAAAATAGGTGTCATCAGGTACTTCATCCCGTTCACGAGCCTCTATGAATTCGGCAAAAATGCGGCCATAGATCGCACTTTCAAATTCGAGATCGTCCCTTAAAATATCAACTACGATAAGATCGGCCACCCGTATCGAAAACGGAACTACCTTACCATCGTCATCCGTTTGCTCCAGGGTGATCTCTTCCCGTCCATATAGCAAGAGTTGCCTGATCAACTCCCGCTCCTGGTATTCATCAGAGATTAAATCAATTTCTTCCTGAGATGGCGCCGTGGTATCTTCCATCCAACCAACATCCTCGGGTTTCTCCACCTCCGGGATCTGCTTTTTGATTTTATTCCGAAGGATCTTCCTGACCTCGTTCATCAACACCTGCTCGGGAACGTTCATCAGAGCCGAGCATTCTTTGATATAGAGGGTACGGCTAATTCCATCAGAAATCAGGCCGATTGTGTTTACAATTTCTTTAATCAGACCAGCTTTTTTGATCGGGTCTCCCTTGGTCTCTTCAAGCAATAACCTGGTTTTGAAGAGGATAAAATTATCTGCATGTTTGGTAATGAACTCTTCCACCTCGGTTGGATGGTGATTGCGGGCATAAGAGTCGGGGTCTTCTCCATCAGGAAAGAGGACGATTTTCACATCCATACCCTCTTCCACGATCATGTCGATCCCACGAAAAGATGCCTTGACTCCAGCCGGATCACCATCGTAAAGAATCGTGACCTGTTTAGTATACCGCAGAATCATCCGGATTTGGTCGTGGGTGAGCGAAGTCCCCGATGAAGCTACAACATTTTCAATCCCTGCCTGGTGAAGCGAGATCACATCGGTATACCCTTCAACCAGATAGCAGTTATCTTTCGATGAGATGGCGTTTCGGGCAAAGTAGATTCCGTAAAGAGATTTACTTTTATTATAAACCTCTGATTCGGGAGAGTTTACGTATTTCGGACGATTTTTCTCAGAAGTCAGGATTCTGCCCCCAAAACCGATCACTTTGCCTGAAACGCTATGTATCGGGAAGATTACCCTTGAATGAAACCGGTCATAGGCACGCTCTTCCTTTTGGAGTGTCAACCCACTCTTTACAAGTGCATCCAGCTTATACCCCTGTTCTCTTGCATGCCCGGTGAAGGCATCCCATGTTGAGGGGCTGTACCCCAATTTGAACTTCCGGATGATATCATCCCGAACCCCCCTCTCTTGCAAATAACTGAGCCCGATAGCCTTTCCCTCTTCGGTATCGTGAAGGATTTTTTCGAAAAAATCAAGAGCAAACTGATTCAGGTTAAAAAGAGCTTCCCTCTCGCTTATCTGCTCCTGCATCTCAGCCGTTTGCACTTCCTCTTCAATCTCAATCTGGTATTTGTTGGCCAGGTAACGCAATGCTTCAGGATAGCTGAAATGCTCATGTTCCATCACGAAATTGACCCCATTACCGGCCTTGCCGCAACCAAAACATTTGTAGATCCCCTTTACCGGAGAAACCGTGAATGATGGCGTCTTCTCATTATGAAACGGACACAATCCGATCATATTCACCCCCCTGCGGCGCAGGGTGACAAAATCACCAATTACCTCCTCAATCCGGATGGTGGAGATGATGGTATCGATCGTATCTCTTGAAATCATACCAAGAAGTTAGCCTGGAGCGAAATTACGAAAAAACGATAAGTCCTGCTATCAGAATTCTATATGGCTGATTCTTTCCAACCGCTTGAGTTTAAGAGCCAGAGGGATTTGAATCCGATCCCCTTCAGGATATCTTTTGCTTCAGGGAAATAGAGAGAGAGCTCTTCGGGCTTGTGGGCGTCGGAAGCCAGCGTTATCGGGATGTTCATTGAGCGTATTGTTTTCAACAGTTCAGGTCCAGGAAAGAGAGAGTCGGAACGTTGTTTGTAGATTCCCCGTGTATTGACCTCAACAACAAGCCCTAGTTGCCTGATCAACTCCAGGGTCTCCTCGGCAAGAGCAACATACCAGGCGTCGTTCTCATGAAAATAGCGATCGTGGTTATGCATTTTGATCTTGTCGAAATGACCTATGATATCAGGTTTTTCCTGTGTTATCATCTCCTGGAGTTGCCTCCAGTAAGCGGTTACTGCTTTTCGGATATCACCTCCGAACACATCGCGAAGCCCTTTGTCATACGTTTTTACCTGGGGCCCGTCGATGAACCAGAGTAGATCGGGATGATGGTTCCTTACAAGGTGAACAGAACCAATGATGTAATCAAACGGATACTCCCCCCGCAGACTGCTCAGCGGGGTAGTTAGACCGGGTATGTAGTCGTACTCCAGACCAAGAAGAATTTCTAAATTGGAAATTGGAAATTGGAAATTGGAAATTTCCCCTCCCTTGTTGGGGAGGGGATTAAGGGGAGGGGCTGTCAAACAGCTCTTCAACCTCTGAATCACCTCAACGTACCCCCTAAGGCCTCCCTCAGGGATGGCGAAAGTATTGGGAAAAGGAACGGGTGAGTGATCGGAGAACCCAATGACAGAAAAACCAAGTTTTTCGGCCTCCTCAATATAGGCTTCAGGGGAAGAGGTTCCGTCGCTAAAGTGAGTATGAGTATGGAGGTTACCGGTCATAGAATTTGCAAGTTGAGTATAGTTTCTTTGCGTTGGTGGTTAATCTTTTCCAATGATTTTATAGATTTTATCGGCCCGGCGGAGAAATTCCGGAACAGGAATCGAGCAGATCTCTCCTTTCTTTGTCTTCTTCACCGGCTTCAGGTCGACCCGAATTTCCGGGATGGTCATTTCTATCACTCCAGTGGTAGGTCCCTGGATGTAGATCCGGTCTCCAGGTTCCAGGAATCCGGATTCCAGTTTGATTTCAGCCACGTTCAGTTTAGTGAAGTAGTTTGTTACTTTACCAACGTATACTTTTGACTGTGTGGCAACAGAACCTTGTCGTTCAGCCCATTCGCCCATGGTTTGACCCAGGTAGTAGCCATCCCAGAAGCCGCGGTTATAGACTGATTTCAACCGATGCATCCAGGCCTCCACCTTTTCCTGCGAATAATTGCCTGCTATAATTGCATCAACGGCCTCACGGTAACAAGCAATAACCGTCTTCACATATTCCGGACTTCTTCCCCGGCCTTCAATTTTCAAAACAGAGACCCCTGCTTTCACGATTTTATCCATAAAACCAATGGTGCAGAGGTCTTTTGGGGACATGATGTATTCATTATCCACCACCAGTTCAACCTCTCCGTCGAAATCGGTCACCCGATATGGCCGCCGGCACAGTTGGTAACAGGAGCCCCTGTTGGCGGAGGTATTGTACTGATCCAGGCTTAAGTAACACTTGCCTGAAACAGCCATGCATAGGGCCCCGTGAACAAAGAGCTCCAGCCTTACCAGTTCACCAGAAGGCCCGGTAATCTTTTGTCGCTTGATCGTGCGAATGATGGAAGCCACCTGGTTGATGTTCAATTCACGGGCCGTTACCATCACGTCGGCAAATTGCGACCAGTACTTCACAGCTTCCAGATTAGTGATGTTTGTCTGGGTGGACATATGAACCGGCATATTAACCGATCGGGCATACTGGATCACAGTTTGATCGGAAGCGATGATTGCATCGATTCCGTTTTTTTTGGCCGAATTCACGATCCGCTTCACCTCCTTTATCTCGGAATCGTAAATGACTGTATTTACAGTAAGGTAGGTTTTCACTTGGTACTTCCGGCATATCCGCGTAATTTTGACCAGGTCGCGAAGGGTAAAATTGATCGATGACCTGGCTCGCATATTCAACACCCCAACGCCGAAATAGACTGAATCGGTTCCTGCCTTGATAGCAGACGAAAGAGATTCCCAGGTTCCAACGGGAGCGGTAATTTCAGGTTTTTTCATAAATTATTTGCAAAAGTAAGGAAATTGATCGCTTCAAACGGGTTTGGGCATCCCAATCATAGGAGAGATAAATATATTTGTTATTTTTAACCTTTCAAAAACAGCTAAATGGAAGAGAAGCAACAACAACAAATTGAAGAGATTCTGGAGAGGGCAACCTTTGCTGCAGCAATATTTAATCAATACGACCAGGCCCAGACCGACAGGATCGTTAGGGCTGTCTACAAAGCTGGATTGAACAACCGTGTCAAACTGGCTAAGATGGCGGCCGAGGAAACACAAATGGGAAACTGGCAAGACAAGGTGAAGAAAAACGTCGTGGCGACCCAGTATGTTTACGAAAACCTGAAGAACCAGAAGACCGTTGGGATTATTTCGGAGGATGTACAAACGGGCATCATTGAAATTGCCCAGCCGATCGGGCCGATACTGGCAGTCATTCCCGTAACCAATCCCACCTCAACGATCATGTTCAAGATCCTGATTGCACTGAAATCGCGTAACCCAATCATCATCAGTCCGCACCGCAAAGCTGCCAAATGTTCTATCGAAGCTGCCAGGATCTGCTATGAGGCGGCGCTGAGCGCAGATGCACCCGAGGATTGTATCCAGTGGTCAACCCATAAGTCGCGCGAAGAGACACAGTACCTGATGCAACATCCCAAACTGGCACTGATCCTGGCAACAGGAGGCACCGGACTGGTTCACGAAGCCTACAGCTCAGGCACCCCGGCGTTGGGTGTAGGAGCTGGAAACGTTCCGGTCTATATTGAGAGGTCGGCCGATATCCCCTTTGCAGTTGAGCAACTGATACATTCTAAGACATTTGATAACGGAACCATCTGTGCCAGCGAACAGGCCCTGGTAGTTGAGAAAGAGATTGCTGCGAAGGTAAAGGAGGAGATGAAGAACCAGGGAGCCTGGTTCCTTAATCCGGAAGAGATAAAAATGGTTGAGAAAGTAGCCTGGTGTGCCGGAACCAAATCGATGAGTCCCGAAATTGTTGGGCAGTCGGTTAAGAAGATCGCTGCCCTGGCAGGTATAAATATTCCTGAAGGGATATGCTTACTGGTTGCACCGTTGGAAAAGATCGGTGAAGATGAGCCTCTTTCATCAGAAATTTTGGCCCCCATCCTGGCATATTATGAAGCAGATGATTTTGATGATGCCATCCGGAAATGCATTGACCTTAACTACCACGGCGGAATTGGCCATACAGCCTCGATCTTTTCATACGATGAAGAGAAGATCCGAAAGTTTTCTATCATGATGAATGCAGGAAGGATTGTGGTCAACATGCCCTCATCGCAGGGAGCCGTCGGGTTCATGTACAATACCCTGGAACCATCGTTAACACTTGGCTGCGGTACCTCTGGTAAAAATATCACAACCGACAATGTTTCTGCCCGTCACCTGTTGAATATCCAACGAATCACCCGTCGCCGGATGAATGAACGGATGGTCAATATGGGGTTTGACATATACTATGATGAGTCAATCGATGCCGACACCCTTGAAAGCGAATTCAACAAAAATTATTAAAAAGTAACGATATGAATCTGAGCACAGAATCAACCATAGATCTGGTGACTTGCCATTTGTCGGGACGACTCGACACCATCGTCTCCCTGCAACTCGAACCAGAGATCGATAAAATAACGGATACAAAAAAGAAGCTGGAGTTTGATTTTTCAGATGTCGACTACATCTCCTCGTCATTTTTGCGCATCTGCCTGAAGAAATTCAAAGAGCTGGGAGAGGGAAACTTCTGGATCAAATCCCCAAAACCGGATATAGCCAAGGTATTCAAGATTGCAGGATTGGAAAAGCTGGTTCAGGGCTAATTGTCAGTTGTCGGTTGTCGGTTGTCGGTTGTTGGCCTGTCGTTATTCAACGAAATTTCACCATTTCGCTACCTCACTACCTATAAGCCGCCCTGTCAATCTCTTCAATCGTTTTCAACGGCTTCGGGGGGTGCAGATAGGTGTTCAGGAAGGCGTAGATCTTCAACCGGATCTCTTTAGCCGTGCGGGTGTCGATGCGATCAAAGGAGTGACCCCCTTCCACATCCTGGAAGATCTCGTATTCAAACTTTTTTCCATCGGCTTTCAACCCCTTGATCAGGTGCTCCACCTCTAAAACATTAACATCATCATCGTTGGTATTGGTGTGGATCAGGAGAGGGGTCTTCAGCTTGCTGGTGTTCCATGCCGGAGAACGTTTTTTGTACTCTTCCACATTCTCCTGGGCCGTTTTTCCGAGGTGATAGTCGGCAGAGTAAAGCGCACGGTATTCATCATCCTGGTATCCCATCCGGGCGATCAGGTCACTGACCGGAACACCTGCGAAACAAACATTATAGTGATCGGGATGGTCAAAGACCGCCAACAGTGAGATCATTCCTCCATGACTCCAGCCAAGGATTCCAACCCTATTGTTATCAACAATGCTGTAGTTCTCAACCATGTAGTTCCTGCTGGCGTCGGCGTCTTCAACCTCCAATCCTCCATAATCGATGCGTTCCCAGTAGGATTTCCCGTATCCGGTACTGCCCCGGTATTCGGGTGCAATCACGATGTATTGCTGGGCCATCAACTCCCTGATAATGTGGGCGTAATAAGTGGTGAAATCCCCGTGAACACCTCCGTGAGGAAAGACCAGCAGGGGATATTGTTTCCCGGCATCAATTCCCCTCGGAATAAAAACGTAGGCATAGAACTTGACCGGGTTTTTGACGCCCATGGCTGTCGGATTCTTAACGGTCTCCTGGTTAATGGGAGGCCCTGTGATATAGACTTTGTCGATGAAGGCGACATCCCCTACGCGGTTATACCAGTAAATGTCGTCCACGGCTTTTCGCACCTGATCCACATCGAAGGAGAGATCACGGATATCGGATTTCAATGATTTAACCTCCTCCTGGAGGGATGGATCCTGATTTTGGGAATGGACGAACATCGAAACAGACAACAGGGCAACGAAGATGAGGTTGAGTTTTTTCATGGCACTTCATTTTAACCGCAGATTCAGCGGATTGCGCAGATAAAGGTAGAACTATTCTACGAAATTGAAAAACCATTACCTTTGCGTAAAAATAGTTGCATATGAAAGTAACAGGAAAGATTGTCGCCCTATTGGCGATTGCGCTGATCGGATTTACCGGCTGTGGTTCGAATGAACTTGATAAAGATGTAGCACCCCTGGCCGATGCCATGTGTAAGTTCATTGAAATTCAAAACAACCTGAGAGCAGCGATTGAAGCAAACGACTCATTGAATATTCAGAAATACTCTGCTGATAAGCATAAGATGACGATTGAGATTACGGTTCTCAACAATGAATTTCAGGAAAAATACGGAGATCTTGTGAAGGATAAGGAATTTGGTAAGAAATTCAAGAAAACCATGAATAAAGCGATGATCGACTGTCCGGCTCTTTCCACGGAGGATCGTGATAAAATGCAAGCTGAACTTAAAGAGTAACCTTCATTACATCCTTGATTTTTGTCAGCCTACAGGCCAGCTTTTTTTGATCTCGTGCAAAATCCCTGTCATCCGGATAAAAACAACACGGATATCTTTTGTCTGGCATTCTCCAGAAAGGTGGATTCATTATAAATTATTAGTTGCTTTGCATCCTGATAATAATACTATAACAATGATGAAATATATATCACTTCCAATAACAGGTTTGCTTTCGATTTTTCTGATTCTGATGACGGGCTGCAATAATCTGCAGCAACAAGAGTCATCACAGGAAAGCGCAACAAATTCCATTTTTGATCCACTACCATCCTGGAATAATGGCAACGCCAAACAATCTGTCATCGATTTTGTAACAAAGACTACTATGGAGGGTAGCGCTGATTTTATACCGGTCTCCGACCGTATCGCCTGCTTTGACAACGACGGCACTCTCTGGAACGAACAGCCCGTTTATGCCCAGTTTGTATTTGCGTTTGATCGGGCTAAAGCCATGGCTCCCGAACATCCCGAGTGGAAAACAGAACAACCCTTCAAAGCATTGCTGGAAGGCGACATGGAACGGGTCTGGGCCAGCAGCGTACCTGACCTGTTGAAAATCGTGGCGGCCACCCAGGCAGGGATGACCACCGAAGAGTTCGAACAATCGGTGACCGGATGGATGGACACGGCGGTCAATCCAAACACAGGAAGGCATTACAACCAGATGATTTACCAGCCGATGGTCGAATTACTTAACTACTTGCGGGATAACGGATACAAGACATTTATCGTTTCCGGCAGCGGGATCGACTTCATGCGACCGTGGACGGAAAAAGCCTATGGAATACCCCCCGACCAGGTAATAGGGAGTTCCTATATCGTGAAATATGAAATCAGAGAAGGTCAACCTGTCTTATTCAGGCTTCCTGAGATTAATTTTGTGGACGACAAAGAGGGCAAACCTATTGGGATTCATCAGCATATTGGGAAGCGTCCTGTCTTTACCGCCGGAAATTCAGATGGCGATTATGCTATGCTGCAATGGACTTCTACCGGTCCGGGTCCCCGTTTCGGGATGATCGTCCATCACACCGATTCGATCAGGGAAGTGGCATACGACAGTCTCTCCTCCATTGGTCATCTTCAGAAAGGACTCAATGATGCCGCGAAATACAATTGGGTTGTCGTGGACATGAAGGAGGATTGGAAGGAGATTTATCTGCCGCTTGACTGACATAGATATATTTCCTATCTTCGTCCAAAGCTTCTTCCATGATCAAAGCCGTCATCGTTTCGGGTGATATTGGCGCTTCTGAACGAATCACCGGATTGATCCAGGCCTGTTGTCCGGATATGGAAATTTCAGCTAAAGCCGATTCCCTGAAAGAGGGTGTGCTGAGCCTCAACCAGCACCAACCCGACCTGCTGATCCTCGATACTTTCCTGCTGGATGGCAGTGGATTTGACCTGCTGAACCATTTTCAGCACCCCGATTTCAAGGTGATCTTTGTCTCTGAATACATTGAATATGCCATGAAGGCCATCGAGTTCAACGCATTGGCATACCTGCTGAAACCGTTGGAAGAGAAGAAATTTATCACGGCTATCAACAAAGCGACGGACCGGATCCATCAGGAGGAGAAGAGGCAACTCCAACTTCTGGAGCATGATCTGAAGGATCTGCAGGCATCTGACAACATCATCCTCCGAACCAGCGAGCAGATCCACTCGGTGAAAGCCACGGAGATCATTCGGGTGGAGGCCGACGGAAATTATGCTACCTTCTTTATCTCGGATGGGCGGAAAGTGATCGTTTCCAAACCCATGAAAGAGTATGAAGATAAATTGCTGGAGAATGGGTTTTTCCGGATTCACAAATCACACCTGATCAACATCCGGAAGATGAGTTATTTTGAGAAAGCCGAAGGAGGATCAGTGATGATGATAGATGGCTCCAGGGTGCCTGTGGCTTCAAGGAAACGGGATGAAGTAATCACACTGCTGGAAAATATCAGTTGAGATAACCGGACCGACCGGAATACGTTTAACCATTTTTTCCGGACGTTCGGGTATCAGGGGGGCGCTTTCAGGAATATTGTGAATAGGAGTGAAGGGGAGGATATATCTTTACGTCAAAAACAGCCAGTTTGACAGCTCAACAACCAACACAACTCAGGAACATCCAGGCCACTATCAGCTGTGCCTGGATCCGGGGAATATTCAATGAATCTGCCCCGGGTACCCTTGAACAATCTTCCTCAATGATCAATACCTGCCTGGAGATCATCGAATCTGTTACAGGATATTACGGAGGAGAGGTCATCCAGTTCACGGGAAAGAATGTCATCCTTCTTTTTCCTGAACATTCAGATCAAACAAAGAAATCCTCCCAGCCACTTGAGGCTTTGCTTGAAATCCGGGATAAGATTACAGAGCTCTCAAGTGAGATATCACTTGAGAGGCCCCTCGAACTGGAAGCCGGTGTTCATGTTGGCCCGGTATTGCATGGTCAGGTCGGCACGAGTTCACAAAAGCAGCCAACTGTGGTGGGGGAGGTCGTCGATTTTGCCATCGGGCTTCAGGAGATGGCTAACCGCGGTCAAATCCTGGCAGGACCAGAGGTTTACAAACTCCATCAAAAAGAATTTGATTTTCAGTCCCTTGAACCGATATTGATCAAAGGAAAGTCAGATCCGGTTCCCATTTACAAAGTCCTGCAGCGAAAGAAAAAGGAGTTCGTGCCAACGGATCAGGCCGGCCGGTCCATCTATTCTGCGATGGTTGGAAGAGAACCGGAAAAGAGGCAATTGATCTCTGCCGTGATCGACTTATCGAAGGGAAAAGGAGGGATCATCGCGATCAGCGGGGCGCCTGGTACTGGAAAATCCCGCCTGATAGGTGAGTTGAGAAAGGAAAATAGTACAGACAAATTTCTTTGGTTTGAAGGCAGGGCTATTTCCAACGGGCATAACCTGAGTTATCACCCATTTGCCGGCATCCTGAAATCATGGGCCGGGATCAGGGAAGAGGACAGTCAATTAACGGCTGCAACCAAGCTGAAGAGTGAAATTGGAACGATTTATTCCGATGGCAGTGATGACATTTTTCCCTTTATCGCCCGCTTTATGGGACTGACCCTGAGTGGAGCAGCCGGGGAAAAGATAGCGGAAATAGAGACCAGTGCACTCGACAAACTGATGCTGAAAGCCATCCGGGAACTCTTGATTAAAGCTGCTTCCAGGAAACCCTTTTTGATTGCCATTGAAGATCTTCACTGGGCTGATCAATCCAGCCTGGCATTGCTGAAGTCCTTGGTTGAACTCTCACACAGTCACCCCATCCTGTTTATCACCGTAATGCGGCCAGGATATCCGGAAACCTCCGATCCCCTGATAAAATTTCTTCATGATCATCATTCAGATCATTTGGTTGCACTGGAAGTTTCCAATCTCAACCAGGATCATTCCCAGGAGTTAATCAGAAACCTGGTTTTATCCGGAGATCTTCCCTCTTCCCTGATAAGTGAGGTCGTTGACAAAACTGGTGGAAACCCTTTCTTTATTGAAGAGGTACTTCGATCGCTCATGGATCAGCATATCATTGAGTTCGCTGATAATGCGTTTAAATTCAATGCATCGGTAGGTTCAATCAATATCCCCGAAACCATCAACGAAGTTTTGCTGACCCGGGTGGGAAAACTGGATGAAAAAACACGGAATCTGCTGGATACCGCATCGGTCATCGGACGAAATTTTTATTTCAAGGTGCTGGATGAAGCAGCGGATGCCATCGGGGAGGTGAGCGAACGGCTGCAGTATCTGAAGAATATGCAATTCATCCAGGAATCGGGCGATGAAGAGAATCTGGAATTCGTGTTTAAGCACGCCCTGGCTCACCAGGCTTCATATGATTCAATGATGGAGAAGAAGAGGAAATCGCTTCACCTTAAAATTGCCGAGTCGATTGAGAAGGTTTTCCCCGAACGTATCAACGAGTTTTACGGAACCCTGGCTATGCATTACATCAAGGCTGAAAATTATATTAAGGCGGAAGAATACTTGATGAAGGCCGGCGAGGAGGCCATGCAATCGGCAGCTTCCTCAGAAGCTATCAGCTATTTTGAAGAGGCATTCAAAACCTATTTGAAAACTTCGGGCGATGAACCTGATCCGGTAAGGGTGACGGAATTATACAGCAAGATTGGCAGTGCGTACCAACTTGGAGGCAAGAATGAAAAAGCCATCGAATATTTTGAAAAGGTATTACGGCACTATGGTATAGCTGAGCCGAGAACAAAGATTGGACAGATAAAAGCATTTGTTTCAAATTTTACCTCTATTTTTCTCTACATCACCATTCCTGGCATACGATTCAGAAAAGAAGCCACAGATCATGAAAAATGGTTGTTGAGGGTTCTTTATTTCAATGGCAAAGCGCTATACTCCTATGATTCACGGCGATGGTTCCGGCAGACAGTCCTCACGTTTAACTATTTTTCACGCTTTACTTTTTCTTCCAATGAATATGGCCAGGCGACATTATCAGCATATTCCATGCTTTTTAACTGGACGGGCATTTCATTATCTGTTGCGAGAAAAATATTGAATCTCAGTGGACAAAAGATAGAGTTAAGACCTCTGTATATTCAACAGGAGTATTACATGTTCAGAAAAATGCACCAATTTCTTGAAGGAGATTGGCGGATGGATCCTACGTTGGAAGAGATGTACACTTCTGCCTTGAAAACCGGAGATATCTTTACCCTCACCGTATACCTTCTTTTTTGCGGATTTATCAGCGTTGAACTTGGCCTGGAAGAGGAGACTGTGGAGATTCTGAAGAAAATGAAAACTGCAGGTGAAGAGTTTGAGAGTGATCATATGATTGCTCAGTATCACAGGCTGAATGCGGTAGCCCTCTTCAAGTTCAGGAAAACAGGCAGGATCTGGGAGGAGACCACAAAAGGAATAGACTATACAAAGGAGACCGGACACAGGGGAATGCTGCAGATCATTTACTCCATGCGCCTGATGAATTCTGTAATCAATGATGATCCGGAGGGAGCCGGGGCCGACATGAAAGAGATAGAACAGCTCATGCCGCCATTAAAGAAGGTCAAAATATGGTACAGCACCTATTTTCTGGCAAAAGCGTATGTCCTGACGGAAGATTTCCGGAGAAATCCTGAAGACCGGGAAATCGAACGAAATCTATTTTCCATTTGTAAGTCTGCCATCAAACAATCCCGCCTTGTCCCCAATAACCTGATCGAATCGCACCGCATCATGGGCAATGCTCAATGGATGGCAGGAAAGAAGAAAAAAGCCCTGACCCATTACACGCTTTCTTTAGAGGCTGCCGAAAAGGTGAATGGCAGACTTGAACTATCCAGGACCTGTTTTGAACTTGGCAAGCGGCTTTCGTCTAACGGTGTTCATCACCTGGTCAATGGCCTTTCTGGGCAGGAATACCTGGAAAAAGCACGCAAACTTTTCACAGAAATGAACCTCTCTAACGACCTGGCAGAACTGGAACGATTCTCCAACAGGTAATTTCCCCCTTTTCATTCACACACAAAACCCAGGCGTTGAGGAATGTTTCTCAGGCGTTCGGGTATTTGATTCATTTAAGGTAGTTACAGAGAGTAATTTAGCCGTGTAATTAACCTTTTGTTGAATCGAAAATACAAAATCACACGGTCATGAAAAAACTTACATTAATAACAGCAATTGTTTTGACAGCTAATATAACGTTTGCACAGATCATCAACATCCCGGCTGATTACACAACTATCCAGCAGGGCATCAATGCCTCGCATGATGGAGATACTGTATTGGTTTCTCCGGGAACCTATGTTGAAAATTTGAAATTCTACGGAAAGAATATCACGTTAGCATCCCATTATCTGATTACGCTAGACACTGCCTATATCTCTCAAACTATTATTGATGGGAATCAATCCGGTTGCGTTGTGGCTATGGATGCTGGAATTCTAAATGGTTTTATTATAACCAATGGTTTTGCAGATTGTGAAAATGGCGGTGGAATTCATTGCTATGGGACGGGCATACAACTTATTAATTTAATAGTTTCCAAAAACTCAGCCCAGGGAGGTATCGGATATAGTGCCAATGGGGGTGGGATTTATTGTTCAGATTCAACATTTGTTCAAAATGTCACAGTTATCAATAATTCAACAAATCGTTATGGAGGTGGCATTTTCGTTGGTGGCATGATCCCTTCCTCACTTCAGGATATAGTAATTGCAAACAATGAAGCTGGCTATGGTGGTGGAGGTATATGTTTAGGGAACACCTCATCACTTGAAAATGTAATTATAGAAAACAATACGGCAACTGAAGGTGCGTATGCCTTAGGAACAGGAGGAGGGATGTATTTGCAAAACTCAAATCCAATCTTAAAACAGGTAACTATACGCAACAACCTGGCATATGCAAAGGGAGGAGGTGTTTATTTCGAAAACTCAAATCCCATATTCGATAGCGTAGAAAGGTGTAATATTTATATGAATTCAGCCTGGGAGGAAGGATTCGATATTTATTCTAATTCAGCCATAAATATTGTAGTGGATACTTTTACGGTTTTGAATCCTACATCTTATCTGGCTGCACCTTTATCGAATTTTACTTTTGATATATCAAATGGCCATATCATACAAGTTGACGTTGATGTTTTCGTTTCATCAACCGGTAATAATTCAAACAGCGGTCTTTCAGCCACCGAGCCCATCAAAAATATTCAATATGCTGTTCGAAAAGTGCTGGCCGATAGTCTCAATCCACATACGATTCAATTGCTGGAAGGCACTTACAGCCCATCAACCAATGATGAATGGTTCCCGGTAATTCTTCCGGATTATGTGAGCCTCTCGGGATCTGATCAACATAAGGTCATTCTTGATGCTGAAAAAAGCGCGCAGGTTATCAGGATAAAGAACCGGTTAGGAATTATTATTTCCGATTTAACAATTAGCGGAGGAAATGCCAGAGACGGAGGTGGAGGCTTGGTTTGTTGGAACTCTAATCCTGTTTTGCAGAATTTATCCATAAATAATAATGAATCAAAACTGTGGGGAGGTGGTTTGTATTTAAGTTCTTCAAATCCAGTTTTAAACAACCTGACAATTAGTAATAATATTGTTCACAATGATTCAAGTTACTTCTTGTATTATGGAAGTGGAAGTGGAATTTACTGCATGTCATCCAATCCTGTAATTCAGAGAGGAACAATTAGAAACAATATTTCAGAAGGGTACGGAGGGGGGATTAGCTTCATCAATTCAATTCCGGTATTTGACAGTGTTAACAGATGCAGTATATACTCAAACCAGGCGATTCTTGGTAAGGACCTATTTTTTTATTCAGAACAAATAGTCGAAGTTTACCTGGATACATTTTCCGTTCTTCAACCGACCGGATACTATATTCATCCTCTGCCAATGTTTGACATGCATATTTGGCATGGGTTGATTCCGCAAATTGCTGCTGATGTTTATGTTTCTCCATTGGGAAATAATGAAAATAGTGGTCTCACTTTAGACGACCCTTTTAAAAACATTGGTTATGCCTTGTCAAGAATAGTTGCATCATCAGAAAATCCACATACGATATTTTTATCTAACGGCATTTTTGCTCCATCCGTTAATAATGAAAACTTTCCATTGGTATTTCCTGGGCATATCAATCTTAAAGGAGAATCGGAAGACGGTGTAGTCCTTGATGCAGAGGGCCTTTCGGGCGTACTTGAATTTCAGGATTGTCCCTATTCGGAAATTTCAAACTTAACAGTAAAAGGTGGATACAGAATTACAAGTAGTGAGGTTTCAGGTGCCGGTATAGCAATGAAGAATTCCGGAATTTTTATAAACCATGTAACAATAGCCGAAAATTTATGTGAAAACTTTTATTACGGGGGCGGTGGAATATGGTGTAATGGGAGTTCATCGTCTATTTTTAAAAACATAACGGTAAAAAACAATACCAGCTCAGGCCCTGGAGGTGGACTTGGGTGCTGGGGTGGAGCTCCTCTTTTAGAAAATGTAATAATTTCAGGTAACTCAGTTACTAGTTGGAAAGGTGGTGGTGGAATGTATTTATACAATTCGAGCCCGACACTTAAGAATTGTTTGTTATCTGGCAATACTTCTAACGGAAATGGTGGAGGTTTATCATGTAATAATAATTCTAATCCCTTACTGATAAATGTAACCATTTCAGGGAATATTGCTTCGGAATATAATTTTGACGGCGGTGTATATTGTTCTGGTGGCTCAAATCCTGAAATAATAAATACCATCCTTTGGGATAATGAACCACAGGAGATATCCTTGCGGGGTTATGGTTCAACTGATACAAACTCAATTTCAATTTCATATTCGAATATTAAAGGAGGTCTCTCAGGTATTCAAACCAATAACAATGGAGCTGTCAACTGGCTTGAAGGCAATATTGATGAAGATCCTCTATTTATGGATGGCTGGGAACATCCTTATGCGATATCAAAAGAATCACCATGCAAGGATGCCGGAACGCCTGACACCACCGGTTTTTTTCTTCCTGTAAATGACCTTGTAGGCGGACCGCGCATCTGGAACAACCGGATCGATATGGGAGCATATGAGTGGAATAATGTTGGAGTTGAGGATCCCCAAGCTCTGATTTCCGATCTCCGAATGAGAACTTATCCCAACCCATTCACCGACAAACTCATGATTGAATTCGAACAACTGCAGCCAGGGAATATCACACTTGCCATATTAAATTCATTAGGACAGCAGGCGGCCGTGTTGTTCTCGGGTTACAAGCAGGCGGGGACCTATTCCATTGATTTTAATGGAACTGGACTATCATCCGGTATCTACCTCTGCCGGCTGCAGGCAGGGGATCAATCGGCAGTGATTCGATTAATTAAGTTATAGCACACGAATGAAACTGCAAAACATTAATCCACAATTTCTGTGGATCTATAATTAACTTCTGGAAACCAATATTCATTAAAAAACAGTATCATGAAAAAAATCATCTTTACGCTTTTTGCATCAGGATTTGGTTTGATTCTTCCCGTTTTAGCGCAGTCTACATCAAGCCAATCAAAAAGTCTTTCCGGCCTGGACGAATTTATTGTCGAACAAATGGATCTGTTTCATGTTCCCGGATTATCGGCATCTATTATTCTGGGGAATTCTGTTGTATGGAACAACAATTTTGGATTCATGAACCTGGAAGATAGCCTTCCGGTCACGGATTCTACATTGTTTAATGTTTTTTCTCTCGGCAAATCGGTGACAGCTGCATGTGTTATGCAGCTTTGGGAAGAACAACGGTTGGGATTGGATCAGAATATCAATGATTTTCTGCCTTTTCAGATCGATGATCCGTGGGTCGATCCCGACAGTATTTCTGCACGTATGCTGATGACACACACTTCCAGGATTGACGACGGAGATATTCTTTTATACGGCACCACTGGTGATCCAACGACAACCTTGCACTTTTTTCTTGAAAACTATTTGTGCCCTGGAGGTTTGTATTACAGCAATTCTAATTTTTTGACCGGATTACCCGGAACAATGTATAGTTATTCAAATTACGGGGCAGCACTAAATGGTTTTCTTGTTGAAGCGCTGACCGGGATTAGTTTTAAGTCTTACGCGCATGATTCATTGCTTGCCCCCCTGGAGATGTCTCGTTCTGCCTGGTTTTTGAGTGATCTGATAATCGATAACCTGGCGATTGGGTACGATTACATGGGGGGAACCTTCCAGTCCAACCCGCATTATGGACATCCTGCCTACCCTGGAATCTTTTTGCGCAGTTCAGCCCTTGAGCTGTCAAAATTTGTGATCATGTTACTAAATCAGGGAGATTTTCATGGAACCCGTTTGTTAGCCAGTGCTACGATTGACTCCATGACAACCATCCAAAACCCCGCCTGGCAAGGCCCATATGGAACGACCGGTCTGGGCCTTTACAGGAGAGAGGATTATGGAAACCGGATAGTATGGGGACACAATGGGGGAAGTACATTGGGATATGCTGCACATTTTTATTTCTGCAGGGAAGAGAACAGCGGAATTGTGATTACAACCAATTCGAACCAGTATGTTGATCCGATTGTCCTTCAATTATTTGAATATGCGGCTATGTTCGTGATAGCCGGGCCTATATCCAAATTAACAGCCAGCGAATTTACCGCGCATTGGTCGAAAGCATACAGTGCCACCGGCTATATGCTCGATGTAGCCCTCGATGAAAACTTTATCACGTATCTAAGTGGGTATGAAAATCTGGATGTGGGACAGGATACTCTCTACACTGTCAGCGGTTTGACGCAAAACACAGATTATTATTACCGGCTCAGAGCGTATAATGAAACGGATACGGGAGCATATTCAAACACTATGATGGCGTCCACATTTTGTGTCGGTGTAGATGATTTGTCTTCAGGTATTTCATCTGTTGACCAGCAGATCAGGTTTAAGATTTTCCCGAACCCCATTACAAGCGCGATCAACCTTGAATATGAACTGGCCCAGAAAGCCAATATCAAGATAAGCATATACGATCACCTTGGCCGGGAGATCAGGATCCTCACGCAGGGACCCCAATCAGTTGGGAAACACAGAGCCATTTTCGATATCAGCACGCTCCCTTCAGGCATCTACCTCTGCAGGCTGCAGGTGGGAGATCGGGTGATGGTGGAGAGGTTGGTTAAATTGTAGAATAGTCAAATGCTCAATGCACTCGCTTATGCGATTACCAGAGAAAAATTCCTAATAAACATTTTGCGTTACGCAAAATGTTTATTATCTTTGTGAAAATACAATCCATGAATCCATTCATTATAAAGGGTTATGCAGGAGCTAAGTATTTCTGCGACCGTGATGAAGAAACAGCGCGAATAATCCATGCAATTCAAAACCAGCGCAATCTGACACTTGTATCGTTGCGAAAAATGGGTAAAACGGGACTTATCTTTCATGTTTTTGAAAAACTTCAGCAACAAAAACACATTGAAACGATTTATCTGGACATCTATCAAACAGAAAATCTAAATGGTTTTATCAATCAGTTAGGAACTTCCATTCTTTGCATGAAGAGATCATTTGGTGATAAATTCCGGGAGTTTCTTCAGAATTTCAGATCGATTCGTCCGGTTTTGACAGTAGACCAGCTAACCGGAAGCCCTAGCTTATCCTTCAAGATTTCCAACGAGGAAGATGCCAGATTAACACTGGAGGATTTGTTTATTCTTCTTCAAGAGAAAAGTCAAACCACACCATTAGTAGTAGCGATAGATGAATTTCAGCAAATTGCAAAATATCCGGAAAAGAATGTTGAAGCACTACTGAGAGGGTTAATTCAAAATATGCATGAAGTATCATTTATTTTCTCCGGGAGCAATAAAACCCTTCTTGCACAGATGTTTGGTGATGCTACCAGGCCATTCTATCAAAGTACTGAGATCATGTTTTTGGAAGAGATACAGCAAGATAATTACGCAGATTTTATTCAAAAGCAATTCAAAACAAACGGGAAAAGGGTTCAACCGGAGGTACCAGGTGCAGTATTGAACTGGACAAGAGTGTACACGTTTTACGTCCAATATCTTTGCAATAAAATTTTTGAGATTTCTACGACAGAGGTTACCATGAAGGATTTTTCAAACTTAACACGACAAGTGATGCTGGAATTTCAACCCTTTTATCTTGAATACAGAAATCTGATCACCAGGCCCCAGTGGAACTTGTTACATGCTATTGCAAAGGAAAATGGCATACAAGCAGTTACATCCGGAGAATTTATTATAAAATATTCACTAAATAGCGCAAGTACAGTTAAGCGCGGAATAGAATCACTCTTGGATAAGGAGATGATTTATCGAAAACAGGACAACTATTTTGTGTATGATCTCTTTTTTTCCAGATGGCTGGAAACCCAATGATAAGCCCCTGACCTCCTTCTTTACCTTATTCCCAACTCCTTTTTCTGCTCATCACTGATTGCTGAGGGAGAGTCGATCATCACATCCCTTCCGGAATTGTTTTTCGGGAAAGCGATGAAGTCGCGGATGGAGTCGCCGCCGCCAAAGAGGGTGACCCAGCGGTCGAAGCCGAAAGCGATGCCACCGTGGGGGGGAGCGCCGTACTCGAAGGCATTCATCAGGAAGCCGAACTGGCTGGCTGCCTCTTCGTCGGTGAAGCCCAGCTTCTGAAACATCAACTGCTGCAACCCTTTATCGTGGATTCGGATCGATCCGCCACCGATCTCCACACCGTTGATTACCAGGTCGTAAGCATTTGCCCTGACCTTCTTGGCATCGCCAAACATGAGTTGCGGGATGTCTTCTGTTTTGGGAGCGGTAAAGGGATGGTGTTTGGCATGGAACCGATGGGTCTCTTCATCCCACTCCAGCAGGGGAAAATCAATCACCCACAAGGGTTTGAACACTTTCTGATCGATCAGACTCAACTGCTTTCCCATCTCCAACCGCAGATCTCCCAACGCGGATCGGGTTTTATCAGTTCCACCCGCGAGAATCAGAATCAGATCGCCTGGCTTGGCCTGAAATGCCTCCAGTACCGGCTTCAGGTCGTCAGGTGAAAAGAACTTATCCACAGAAGATTTGATGCTACTGTCAGAGTTGTACCTGATGTAAACCAGTCCAGTCGCACCGACCTGTGGTTTTCGAACGAAATCGGTCAGTTCATCGAGCTGTTTGCGTGTGTACTCAGCGCACCCTGCAGCATTGATGCCAACCACAAGTTCTGCCTGGTCGAATACCTGGAAACCCTTATTCTGCATCAGGTGATTCAGCTCCGTGAAGGTCATCCCAAAACGGATATCAGGCTTGTCAGATCCATACAGCTTCATGGCCTCTTCATACGACATCCGGGGAAAATCGATCACTTCGATTCCCAGAAGCGATTGAAAAAGGTGTTTAGCCAGCCCTTCGAACATATCCAGGATATCATCGCGGTCCACAAACGACATTTCACAGTCGATCTGGGTGAATTCCGGCTGACGGTCGGCACGAAGGTCTTCGTCGCGGAAGCAGCGAACGATCTGGTAGTACCGGTCGAACCCGGCAACCATCAGGAGCTGTTTGAAGGTTTGCGGGGATTGCGGAAGGGCGTAGAACTGGCCTTCGTTCATCCGGGACGGAACGACAAAATCCCTGGCGCCTTCAGGAGTGGACTTGATCAGGTAAGGGGTTTCAATTTCGATAAAATCCTTGGAAGTCAGGTAGTTTCTGGTTTCGATCGCCATCTTGTGACGAAGGAGGAGATTGTGTTTATTTTCATTCCGGCGCAGGTCGAGGTAGCGGTATTTCATTCGCTGCTCTTCGCCGCCGTCGGTATGGTCTTCGATGGTGAATGGGGGGATCTGTGAGGGATTGAGTACTTCCAGTTTTTCCACCCGGATCTCAATGCCGCCTGTAGGAATATTGGGATTTTTGTTGGAGCGTTCGGCCACACTGCCTGTTGCCTGGATCACGAATTCCCTTCCTAATTCACGGGCTTCCTTGCAAAGACCGGGATTCCCTTCCATGTTGAAAACCAGTTGGGTAATCCCGTAGCGGTCGCGCAGGTCGATGAAAGTCAGTCCGCCCATTTCGCGATTGCGCTGTACCCAGCCGGCAAGCATGACCTGTTGTCCGGCATTCCCGATCCGTAATTCCCCGCAGGTGTGTGTTCGAAACATATTGATATAGTTGAAATTGAAGTTGCAAAAGTACTAAAAGCGAAATAGCGAGGTAGTGAGGTAGCGAAATTTTCGCTTCTCGCTTCTCGCTTTTCGCTACTTGATAATAATCCTCTCCCCTCCGGAATGCGCCGAGAACTCCGGTGCGTACATGCACTGGATCGTGGCAATACCAGTGGAAAAATCACCAGCATTGTTTACTACCAGCGGATACTCAAATACCCAGGTCCCTTTAGGCAGGGAATCGAAAAAGAAATTGATAGCCAGATCCGTGGTTGATTGATAATAACCCAGCCCGTCCTGATACCGATAACCGGATAAGGATTGCGAGTAAGCCCCCGCTCCTTTAGGGGAGGGGGATTGGGGGAGGGGTTCTAACCCAGCTGCCCGCATATCTTTCAGATGCACGAATTCCATGTTGCGGTCGACAGTAACGATGATGCGGACTGTTAGCTTGTCGCCAATCTCAAGATGGTGAGATTGTGAAATTGTGAGATTGTGAGATAGGGAGTCATTCGTAAATCGTAAATCGTTATTCGTAATTTGTTCAAGTACGGGTCCAGCATCGGTGTTTTTCTCCAGGAAAATTTCTTTCTCCACCGTCAAAGGAGTTTCATGCGGTGTGATCTGATCGAGGTTTTCAAAGTATTGCCAGTAAAGACCGCCCCATGCTATTCCATCGGTAGATTTTGTGACGGTTATGTTCCCCATGTCGGGCCGGATGGCCTCTCCGGTCCATGCCATGCTAAAATATCCGGTACCTGATTCCTGCTGCACATCCTGATTACGACTCGGGTCAATCTCAATATTACCCAGCTTGATCTGAATCTGTTGATCCTCAGCTAACAGATCAGCCCCGCGCAACAGCAAAGCATAACAGGCATCAACTGTAGCCTGTTTAGTACGCCACATATGGGTCTGTTTCTGTTTTAGTAACCAGATTTTCAACTCCTCCACCGATTTCTGATCCATGGCAACTTCATCAAAAACTTCGATCATCATCGCCTGTGTTTCAACAGGTGCCTGATACCATTCGTAGCCGCCTCCCAAAGCCCAATACATTCCAAGTTCAGGTGAGTGCATAGCCCTTTCAGATAAAGATTTCATGATCTTTCCGGGAGTTACCTCATCCCCCATACGCTGCAAAGCCAGCGCAATCATTCCCTGGGAGTAAAGATCTTGCTTCAGCCAGAATTTCCTGGCTTGGGAAGTATAGTATTCAATGGTCTCATCAATATCGGAAACTCCCCTCCCTTCCTGGGGAGGGGTTGGGGGTGGGGTAGATCCGGCATCCGGCATCTGGTTGAAAAGGCTCCGCGCATAAAGATATTTCACCTGAACTGGTGTGAGATGGTTTTCATTCAGCTTTCCGGGGACGTTTTTCTGAAGTTGTTGATAATCGTTAACAATCTCTTTATCAAGATATGAGATCGCTTTTCGGATCATTTCAGCTACTTGTCCCCCCTGTTCTGTGTATCGTACACCAAGGTGGTTCAGGCGTCCTAATCCGGTCAGAATAGTTAGCGTGACAATCCGATTTTCACGCATTCCTTCAAACCATGGCCAGCCTCCGGAAGGATATTGCATCTGTTGTAACAACTTGAAGTTCTCCCGGAAATTTTGCTGAAGGTTGTTCATGTCGAAATAGAGTCCGAGCTTCCTCTTGCTTTCTGTTTCGTTAAGTGCATCGAGTACCCAGGGAGTCTCCTGAAGGATGGCCGATTTCAACTCTTCGTTTTTTTCCAGGTTCGACAACAAAGCGTCAGGTGTCAGTGCTTTCCAGCTTTCAAAGATCTGACGGATCCGCGGATTGAATCCAGCAATATGAGAAGCCAGGGCATTGGCATAAAATGCACCGAAGATCTGATCTGTATTTTTATATGTTTTAACATCTAATGCAGGCAATGCCTGAATGGCATACCATGCCGGGTTGGAGGCGAATTCCAGGGTGAGCCGGTAACTGTTGAGGGACTTTTGGCTTGCCGACTCAATCAGTTTATCAAATTTAAAATCAAAACTTCCTTTTCCTTTTACTGGTAATGGCAACGATTCGGTTACCAGCATCCGGTTGGTTAACACCGGAATGGTGTTCATCTCCCCATCGTTGAAATTTCCTGCCTGGGCGATAACGGTATACTGCAGCAAACTGATGAATTTGGAAACAGGAATGGCCAGGGTCCAGGAGACAGAGGTACTTTGACCAGATGGAATTTTAAAGGATTTGGGATTTGGGATTTGGGATTTTCGATTTTCAATGGCTGAATTGTCATCCGTCATCCCATATCCCGTATCCAATATCAGGCCATTCAACGGCTGCATCATGATCGACTCCGCCAGATCAAGCTTCGCCTCTCCCGAGATCTCATGATCACTGAGGTTAACGATCCGGGCGATGAATACAACGGTATCCCCTTGCCGAACAAAACGGGGTACATTGGGAAACACCATCAGATCTTTTTGTGTAATCATCTCTTTTTCAACCAATCCGTAATCCAACTCTTTGGAATAGGCAAGCCCAAGTAGTTTCCAGGAGGTAAGCGCTTCCGGTACCGTGAATTTCAGCAGCAGGTTCCCGGTACTGTCTGTGAGAAGGGAAGGATAGAAAAAAGAAGTTTCCCGGAAATCTTTCCGGACAGGAATGACCTGAATCTGCTGGTTTTCGGGTGATCTGCCGGCATCAACGGGATTTTCCCCCATCGTTCCCTTGCCATCCATCGGAGGTGGAGGTGGAAGCAGGGTTCCCTGTTCCATATTGGCTGTTTTTGATTCGGACTCCATAGAATAAGAGTCCCTGGCGAGTAACGGTTGGGTGTATTTGTCCCTACCGAGCAATGAACCCCGGTAATAAAGATTTCCCATTGCCGGCATCCCAAACCAATTGATTTGCTCATACTGCCTGAATAGAAAATCATCATAACTCCGCCCGGATAAATACCAGGAATCGATTGTGGTTCTGAAGTCATCGTTAACATCCCATGGTGAGCTGGAATAGTAGTGTTTAAATAGGTCAAACGACCACGTATTACTGCGGAACTGATCGAGCGAACGATCATACATGGTGGTTAGCAGGGAAGCCGAAACTCCTTTACCGGCAGCATCAGTGATACGGATTTTCCATTCCTCCCGATGGTCTGGGATCAACTTATTCCGGAAGGTTTCAAAATTGATATCCAATTTTTTATCTGTATATGGAACTGAAACCACCTGATTGTTCTGGAATACCCGGTTTTCACAAACAAAGAGAAAATTGACCGAAAAATTTCCACGGAAGTCTTCAAGGATCGGGATCTCAACCACCTTTTGCTGGTTCTTCAGGATCATCCACTCCCTGGAGTAAAGCTGATCCTTTACCCTGATTTCACGAATGACCCGAATCTCTTTTTCGCTGGTTCCGATCAGGAAAGAGGCTGTTTCACCCGGCTCTCCTGAGCTTTTCAAGGGCACAAACCAGTTGAATGTTGCGACAGGCACCCTCTTACTGTTAGGATCAAAAGCTGTGAAAAAGAGGACTTTCTCCACCTTCTGGCCGAAGGGGCCGGTAGCCGTAAGCGTTAGTTTGTAAGATCCTGGATGCTGGATGCCGGATGGAGAATTATCATTTCTTTTATCAGGTATCTGGCATCTGGCATCTGTCAGACAGATCACCGTATCCTTAACCGTATTCATCGGGTAACTGAAAATCGTCTCTTCCTCCGGCCACCCGGAAGGATCATTATCATTGGCATAGATGTCGTGTGGGAACTGAGTATAGAATTCTTCCCTTGAGAAGATCTGGGTGTCGGGTTGACCCCAGAGACGGGATTTGAAGGCACGGCCGGGACCGGAAAGTTTTACCAGTGTGACCTGAAGCTCAACAGGGGTTGACTTACCATTCAGGTTGGTTGTGGAGAGGACGAATTTCCCATCTGTTTTTATATTCACCTTTTCAGGTATGGTGATGTTGATCAGAAGGGATGTATAGCCGACCGAAAGAGTCTCCTGGGACGAACGGGTCTCGCCGTTAATATCTGTTACGTCTGCAAAAATCCGGAAGGTGAACACAGGTTGGTTCGATAACGGTATAGATTCGTCGGGGATGGCTTCAAACGTAATAGTAAACGATCCATCATCCCCGGTGAGGGTGGTCCCATTTGTAATCTCAACGTCCGGAGATTGAGGGAAGGGGATACGCCACCAGTTACCAAAGTAAGGATAGGTAGCTGTTCGAACAACGCGGTAACTAACTGAACCGGCATCGATTGCATTTCCTGCAAAGCCCTTGGCGTTGCCTGTTATAGATAACTCTTCTCCAAGCTTGTAATTTCCTTCTGCGGGATTAAAAATCACCTCAAATGTGGGTCGTTTGTACTCTTCAACAGAGACGGCAATCGATCCCGATTCGTTAAAGATGCGCATCTCGCCCGGAAGAACTCCCGTGGGAGCGGTAAATGAACCATTGAAAGACCCATATCCATCGGTCGTAAACCACTGATCAACAATTTTTTGTCCGTTTACATCTGCGAAGCTGACGAGCGTTTTTTTACCAACTTTCAACCATGTGGAATCACCGGATCGTTCAAGAACGATTCCCTTGAAATAGATAGTCTGTCCGGGGCGAAAGATAGCACGATCGGTAAAAAACCTGGTTTGTTCAACAGTACCGGCCTGTCGGTCTGAGACCGGATAAAGGTACAGGGGCTGGGTGATGAGCAGGTCATCACCATCGTGAATCGTAAGCGAGAGGTTAACATGGGATGATTTGCCCAGTGGAGCCGGAATGGTTAAAAAACCAGATTCATCGGCATGGTACTCTCCCTCTTTGGAGGTCACATACTGTCGGTTCCGGCTGTCATAGGTTTTGGAATATGCTTCAACAAAAAGATTTTTCAGAGGGTAGCCGGTTTGACGGTCAAGCAGGTAGATATCGAAGCCTCCCTTTTCGGTTCGCTGGGTGATGTAGCTGATTCCGGATGACCAGATCGCCTGATATGTGAAGGGAATTTCGGGATTCCGAAACAGGGAATCGGCTGATGCCAAAAGAAGATAAAAGCCTGGAGAGATGGGAGGGATACTGAATTCGGTCCGGTGCTCCTGGTAATCCCCTGTAGCAGGAAGGGTTATTTGCCAGTTACTAACCGTTTCAAAGGAGATGAGGTATTTGAGGTTATCCGCCTGATTCAATCCCGAAAGTAAGGTCTGGTATTTCTCCGGATCAGCTTTGACAAGCCGAAAATACAGAGAAGAAACATTTTTAAACGAGAGGGAGCCCAAAGCAGGTTGAGCTGGTATGATGGCATATTCGGCAGTGATCTGAAGAGAAGGTGCCAGGATCTGCTTGATCAGCGAACGGCAGTTCTTACCACCCATTGATTCGGGAAAACGCTCAGCAGCACCCCTGCAAACCTGCAACGCCGATTTCAACTCCCATTGATGGGCCCCTGAAACCAGCGGATTATACCTCTCTCCCTCCTTCATGAGGGCCTGGGCAAGAGCAAATGATATCTCTGTTGAGGCTGGAGAGAAGGAGTAGTCATGTTCAAATGCCTGGAGCGCCTCCAGGTAAAGGCTATCTTTTTCCGGCAAAGTACTTTCTTTCAGAACATAGGAAAACCGTTGAAGTTCCCAATCGATCAGTGCTTCCGGATTTTTATTGTTGATATGAAATTGGGCTACTACCTGATAGATCCGGATTGCATACCAGCCGAGAGAGAGAGTATCGTTGCCGGGCGGGATGAAGGTCCCATCGCCCGGACGGGCGTGAATTCCTTTGGGCTTAAGCGGGTAGTTGATAAATGTTCCTGACTGGGCAAAAAACAAGTTGTTATCCAGAATGAAAGTATTTAAAGACTGAATAACCGGAAGGCCTGCCTGGGTAAAAAACTGAAGTGCACGCTGAGCCAGGAAGTCAAACAGGTTGGAATGGATGGAAGGTGTTGTATCTTTTTTTCCAGTATCCAGAACCGGGTAATCCAGGATGGCCTGGTATCGTTCCAATGGAATTCCCTGAAGCTCGGTTTCGTTCGAAAGCGATTGCCGGTAGCTCAGGATGATTTCATAGAGTAATCTCTTTGTATCCCATGTTTCAGGATTATCCGATGGGTTGCCGATTACAGCCGACCGGCCACCAAAGCGGTATTGATTACGCTGGTAGTAGCTGAAATAAAGCTCTCCCATGATGGAGTGAAGGATCTGGGTGACCGGCTCCCGAGAGGTTTCTATCTCTCTTTGTAAATCATTGATTGCTTCAATGGGAAAATTCTCCTGGAATGTCGAATTCAAACTGATCCGGCAGATGATGGCTTTTACCAGTTGGGGATCATCCTGGCCTTCCTTTGCTTGATGATAGATTTGATCCACAACCGTTAGAGCAGAATTGGGTAACCCGGCGTTGGCCAGCGAATCCACCCGCTGCCATAAAGAATCATACCTGCCAACTGCCAACTGAGGACTGCCAACTGCCAACTGCCAACTGAGGACTAATACCAAAGAGAGGATTTTCATAATTTTTTATTTGGAATCAATAAAGATACAATATTAACGGTTTTTCTTTTTTCCGGGTTTTTCGTTTTCCGGTGGGGCGATCATGGAGGTGAGGGGGTTGGCTAACCCTTTGTACGCTGTTAGCTCAAGTTTTACGGAACCGATGATCACGGCTGATTTTATCAGAAGTGGAATATGGTTTTTATCATCGGTAATCCAGATATCCATTGGATAAGGTTGCGAGAATATATTACCTGTTACTACAAGTGGCTGAAATCTTATACAGCGAAAGGTTCCCAGCGCAAGTTTCACATCTTCCCGGCCTATATAGCGAATGACCGACACATAAATAGAGTCGTCAAGCAGAAAGGTAATCGGGAAATCGTCGCCGGGTTGGGCGTTGGACATATCATAGGTCCGCGCCACATAGAGGGATGAAATCAGATCCTGGGTCCCTTTCGGCATCGTTCTGTTCTTCCGGGTGCTGGAATAGGTCCCTGTGAACTGGTTGAACTTCACCTCGTCATCATACGCATAATCCCCCTCTTTGGTTCTCCGGATAAACTTCCAGGGTATCAGAAGCTCCCGGTCGACAAAACTTTCAAACTTGTCGTCAACCTTAAAAAACAGACTGAAAGCACCTTTCGTCTTCCCTGTTCCGATCAGGTGGTAGGTTTGCCGGCCATTTACCTCCTGGCTTTCGAATTTCACCTCTGCAGAGGCTACTCCTGCCGTAACCTTTCCGGTTACATAGGAGTCGTAATAGACGCTGTATTCCAGGTATTCACCATGGGTAAATGCCTCGTTTTTAATGGGTGCCAGTTCCTGGGAAATGAGGGGAATGGAATGAAGGATGATACAGGTAATAGCCAAAATCATGTAGGGGCGACTGGGCCGGTCACCCCTATCGGCCTTGGCGCCAATCCGTTCTAAATCACCACGTTGACTATTTTTCCCGGGACAACGATAACTTTTTTCGGTGGGTTTCCCTGAAGCCATTTTTCTGATTCAGTTGCCTGCAATACTGCCTGTTCAATTTCTGAAGGAGTGAGATCGAGAGGCAGCGTTAATTTATAGCGCATTTTACCATTAAACGAAATGGGATACTCAAACATGTTTTCTACCAGATATTCTTCTTTGTAGTCAGGAAATGAGGCTTTGGCAATGCTTTCATTATGGCCCAGCTGCTCCCAGAGCTCCTCAGCCAGATGTGGGGCATGGGGTGATATGATAATTGCCAGATCGGTAAGAATCGAGCGTTTATGACATTTCAGATCTGAGAGTTCATTGACACAGATCATGAAGGCGCTCACCGCAGTGTTGAATGAAAAACGCTCGATGTCATCCTGTACCTTTTTGATGGTTCGGTGCAATACCCTGAGTTCTTCAAAAGAAGGAACCTCATCTGAAACCCGGAACCGGCCATTTTCATCATGGTATAGTCGCCACACTTTTCGGATAAACCTGAATACCCCTTCGATCCCGTGTGTGTCCCATGGTTTAGACTGTTCTAACGGACCCAGGAACATTTCATAGAGGCGTAGTGTGTCGGCTCCATATTCTTCGATGATCTTATCGGGATTCACGACATTGAATTTCGATTTAGACATCTTTTCAACTTCAGGATTCAATTTTACGTATCCAGGCTTTATCTTGACCTTTTCGGATTTTGGTAAATTGGCAAGGAGATGATAGTTCAAAAATTCATTGATATCATCAACTGTTGCCATCTTTAAGTGTTCAAAGTGCTTATATTGCTTTTTTAAAAGAGTTAAATTCGATTTGGTTAATAACCCATCCTCCACATATTCGATAGGGATATTGAGCCATTGTGTTATTATGCTTGAGACGTTTTCATCTAAATAGGTAAAATCAGGTGGAATGATATAAGATTTTATATCGTTTAAGGGTCCAAATACAAAAATTTTTGCTTTTTGACTGATTCCTTGAATCATCCCTTGATTGATCAATTTTTGAAATGGTTCTTCCGTGACGGTTAATCCAATATCAAATAAAAACTTATTCCAAAATCTTGAATATATCAAATGACCGGTAGCATGCTCTGCTCCTCCGAAATAAAGATCCACGGTTTGCCAATAATTGACAGCCTCGTTGGAAAAGTAACGGTCACGATTTCCGGGATCCATGTAACGCATGTAGTAGCCACTTGAACCTGCAAAACCAGGCATGGTGTTGGTTTCAAGAGGATATCCCTCGCTGGTTTTCCAGTTTTTGGCTCGGGCCAGGGGCGGTTCACCGGTTTCGGTTGGAAGAAATTTATCGACTATTGGAAGGCGTAACGGGAGTTCCGACTCCGGCAGTGGATAAGGGATTCCATCCTTGTAATAGATTGGAATAGGCTCTCCCCAGTAACGTTGCCGGCTGAAAATCGCATCGCGCAGGCGGTAGTTGATTGTTCCTTTTCCGATTTCCATCGCTTCAATGCGGTCGATCACAGCCTTTATCGCCTCTGTTACCTCCATGCCGTTGATGAAATCAGAATTTACCAGGATGCCATCCTTGGCGTCGAAGGATCTCTCGGAGATGTCGCCGCCAGAAACGACTTCAATGATGGGAAGACCGAAATGTTTGGCAAACTCATAATCGCGTTGGTCGTGTGCTGGAACAGCCATGATAGCTCCTGTACCATAACCTGCCAAAACATATTCCGCTACCCAGATGGGAATCGGTTGCTGATTGAAGGGGTTGAGGCAGTATGCCCCGGTAAACTCCCCGGTAATTTTTTTCACATCGGTCATCCGTTCCCGTTCCGAACGGTTTTTTGCCATCTCGGTATATGCCATAACGGATGCTCTCCTATCGGGCGTAGTGATTTTCTCCACCAGCTCATGCTCCGGCGCCAGCACCATGTAGGAAGACCCGAAGATGGTATCCGGACGGGTAGTGAAGATCTCCAGCTGATCGTCGTGATCCTTGATGGGGAAGAAAATGTCGGCCCCCTGCGACCGTCCGATCCAGTTTCGCTGAATCTCTTTCAGGGAATCAAACCAATCTACCTCATTCAGGCCGTCGAGGAGTCGCTGTGCATAGGGTGTGATCCGTAAAAACCACTGCTTCATCAGCTTTCGTTCTACAGAATGACCGCCCCTGACAGAGAACCCGTTCGCCACCTCATCGTTAGCGAGCACGGTCCCCAGATCGGGACACCAATTGACTATGGCATCGGAAAGATAAGCCAAACGGTAATTCATTAAAAACTCTTGCTGCGCCTTCGTATTCCAGTTTTTCCACTGATCGGAAGTCACCTCTGCAACGCCGTTTTCCATGATTTTCTCAATCAGCCTGGTTATGGGTTCGGCCTTCTGCAACAAGGGATTGTACCAGTGCTTGAACAATTGAATAAAGGTCCACTGAGTCCATTTGTAATAGTCGGGATCACAAGTCTTTACCTCTCGTGACCAGTCGTAGGAAAAACCGATCTTATCCATCTGCTCCCGGTAGCGGAGGATATTTTTTTCGGTAGTAACAGCCGGATGGGTTCCGGTCTGGATAGCGTACTGTTCAGCAGGTAGCCCATAGGCATCATAGCCCATCGGATGAAGTACATTATACCCTTTCAGTCGTTTAAACCTGGCGTAGATATCAGAAGCGATATACCCTAATGGATGACCTACATGCAGGCCGGCACCTGATGGATAAGGAAACATATCGAGGACGTAAAACTTAGGTTTTGTGTGATCAAGGTCGATTCGGAAGGTGCCATGCTCTATCCAGTAGCGCTGCCACTTCTTCTCCACTTCCGAAAAGTTATATTCCATGGTTAATGTGTAATAAGTTGATTTTACTTCGTTTCGGGGTGCGAAGTTAGAAAATTACAGGGAATTATTTACCTTTACCATGAATTCACTACCCTGCAACTTAATGCCTGACGAGACACCAAAAACCACCAAACCAAAATTTAGCAGGCATATTCTCAAAGCCCTGATGTGGATTTTGATTGTTATCTCTGTCGTTTTCATGTCTGCTTTCGTGGCGATGAACTATTTTGGGGAGCGTTTCATCAAAACATTCCTGCAGGCAAAGATCCGTCAAACCAGTCATGGCGTTTATGAAATCGACTTTGATCAGTTTCATTTCAATCTCTTTTCCGGAAAGACATCTGTAACCGGTTTCCAACTCATCCCCAATGAAAAACGTTACGAAGAGCTTAGAGAAGAAGGCAAGATAAAAGGCACGCTCTATTCAATGTCGTATGAGAAACTTGCACTGAATAATCTGAACCTGAAAGAGATGTTTCTTGACAGGACCATTCATCTCCGGATGATTGAAGTGGATAAGCCGATCATCAGTTTCATTGCATTCCCCGACTCCATTGCGAAAAAGCGGGGACGGTTCAAGCACCTATACCAGGATATCTACCCTGTTTTATCTACTGTTTTCACCGAAGTGAAAATAGACTCAATCCGTGTGAATGATGGATCCTTTTCGGGAAAGCAGACCCTGAAATCGGGAAAGACCATGGAGGGAGACTGGCTTTATTCGGCCGTTTTACGTGATTTCGATCTCAATGCCTATGATTACAAGGAGGAACGGATCTTTTATTCGAAAGATGTGGAGCTGAGGATCCGGAATTTCAATTATTCGCTCGCCGACAGTCTCTATTTTCTGACAGCAGATGAAGTTGGTTTCTCTCTGATAGGATCACGTCTCTTTGGGAAGGGCCTTTCCCTAACGCCCAATTTTCTTGCGAGCAGGCTGGCAGATGCGAAAACAGGAAATTTTTACCAGGTCTATCTTCCGGAGTTCTCCATTGCCGGTATAGATCTTTACAAAGCAATGCTGGAGAAAAAGATTTCCATTAACTCGATCAACATTGACAACCTCGATGTCAAAATGTTCCTTCATAAGCCAGCCGAACCTGTGGTAAAGAAAAACCGGCACAAAGTGACAATTGCTAATCTCTATACCATCTTTCAGGATAAGCTGAAGAATATAACCATCGATACGTTTCTTCTGAGCAACGCCTCTTTCCAGTTTTACCCCCGGGTTACAGAGCATAGGCCCGAAGTTCAGGTGGATCGGGCTACCTTGGAGTTGCATGGTTTCCATCTCGATTCTATCGCACATCTCGATACTACAAAGATCCTCTATTCAAAGGAGATCGAATTCGATCTCGAAGGATTTACCCTGGCCCTGCAGGATAAATTGCATGACCTCAATGCACAACAGGTGATCATAAGTACCCGACGGTCACTCATCGACATCTACAATACCCGGCTCTATCCGTCACCATTAGTGGATTCAACGATGCGCTATAAGAGTAACTCCATGTACCGGATGATGTTCCCTCAGGTGAAGATCGAACAGATTAACCTGCTTCGGATGTTTAATACCCGGAACCTGGAATTTAGCCGGTTAGCCATTCTCGAACCCGACTTGACGATCATACAGTATAGGGACAAGAATGTATGGCAAGATACGGCAGGTCAGGGAGGTACATTTCTTCAGAAACTTGACCTTATACGAAATGTGGTTATTCCATACATGGTCTCAATTCAAGCTGGAACGATCGAGATTTCCAATGCCAGGATTAGTTTCAAGGACGACAAACAGGGGATGAATGAAGAGCGGATAGCAGGATTGGTGGATCTGACATTAACAGGCTTTATGATGGATACCCTGACGTATCACGATCGGAAAGATTTTTTAAACAGGCTCGAACTGGACCTGGCTCTGAGGGATTTCAGATACCTCTCCCCCGACTCCCTTCATCGTGTAAGGGTAAAAGAGCTATTTGTAAATTCCCTCTCACAGGAGCTGGATATTACTGATTTTGATATGCTTACAACAAGCAGGGTTCATCCGGGGATGCCGTACCCTTCTACCCTGGTTGCGCAATTCAGTGCCCTGCAGGTGCATGGTTTTGATCACCGGAAATGGATCGGTGAGAAGTGGTTTTCGGCCGGTGACATCCGAATTCAGGAGCCTAATATTGTAGTCCGGTCTGTGAAACGAAAAAAGGAGAGCTCGCTCAATGAACCATTTTCTGATGTAGACGATGCAGTTTCAAAAATTGAGATTGGGAGTATCATGATCGACAAGGGATGGTTCGACCTGGTGGAAGAAGATCAGAAATCCAGGGGTTCTTTGCTGGTCAGAAACTTCGACTTTCAGCTTTCCAAATTTCTTTTTGACCTGACAGGCTGGGATGAAGGAAGTAAAATTTTGAGGTATGACCTGCTCTCCCTGAGGCCCGATACGGCATACCCTATTCTCCTCGATAGCACTTATTCAATCAGCTTTTCCCGCTTCCTTTCGGATTCCTATCCGCCTAACTTCTCCCTCAGTAACCTCCATATTGTTCCAATGGATCCAGGAAATGACAGGCAACAAACACCGCTTACTATTGAGCTTGCACTTCCCTCGTTTATTGTGCGGCATCTCAATCTTGAACAGGTTTTATTTAACAGGGACCTCCGCATCGAAGAGATCACTATCCTGCACCCGGAGATAACGCTCAACCACCATCCGGATCTTCAAGCTAAAAGAAGGCCGGGGAATAATTCCATTTCCAGCCATCCTGAACTCAGAACTCCATTCCGGTCAATGGAGATTGGCAGCGTGGTGCTGACAGATGGGGTCTTTCATTATAAAAATGGGGAAATAGAGAGTTCAACCAGGATGAATCTGGACAGGATCAACACGACTATCACAGGATTCAAGTACGACTCCTCCCATTCTCAAAAGAAAACATCAACGCTCTTTTTCTGTAACGATATCGACCTGCAAACAGGAGGGTATTCTCTGCTTACAAAAGACAGCATGAACACGCTCTCTATTACAGGCCTGCACCTCTCAACAGGAAATTCAACGCTGGCAATTGATTCCTTTGCCCTGACTCCCAACTACTCTGATTCTATGTATTCCCGGAAGATGGGTTATCAAACCGACCGAATGGAGATAAGGACCGGAATGATTGAGATGGAACGATTGGATTTTAAAACACTGTTGGAGGAGAGGAAAATTGTTGCCGGATTGGTTTACATTGATGGGTTGACCCTGGATGACTACCGTGATAAACGAGTTGAATTTCCAATCTGGAAAAGACCACCCATGATTCAGCAGGCTATCAGGGAGATAGCACTCCCGATGGTGATAGATACGCTTTCATTATCAAACGGGAAAGTGACTTACCGGGAACAGACAGGCAAGGAACCGGGCATGATCTTCTTTGATGGGATGACCGCCCTGGCTCGGAATTTAACCACTGATTCGCTTTTAATTTCCCGGGGAGCGGAGTTGATTGCAAACGGATCTACATATCTGATGGGTAAAGCTAAAGTGGATGGGGAGTTCAGGTTCCCTCTTCAATCACCAGCCGATACATTCTACTTTCATGGGAAAGCGGGGAGAGTGAATATGACTCTCTTTAACCCAATGGTCTCACGGGTAGCACCGGTGAGAATAAAAAGCGGTGTTGTTGACAGTGTTAATATCCATTGGATGAGAGGAAACGGCATCTATGCTAACGGACTGCTGGATCTTTACTATCATGATCTTCAGGTGGAATTGTTGAAAGAAAAGAGGAAATTCTGGAACAGGACCGGTACTGATCTGTTGCAACTATTGGTGAACATGGCCGTTCCACAAGAGAATCCGGGATATTTTGGGATTCATAAATCGGGTTACATCTGGAATAAGCGGGATGATGAAAAGGGATTTTTCAACTTCTTCTGGAAGTCCCTTCTTACAGGGCTGAAATCGAGTGAAGGACTGAATTCAAAAGAACAGAGAGCATTTAAAAAAGTGCTTAAACGGGATATGAAACATAAATAACCAGAAGAATGGTGGAAAAGGTAAAGAGATCAAAGGGCAAACGGATTTTAATCTGGGCCTTGGGCATACTGACCGGAATCATTATGGTAGTGGGTGTTGTGGGATATTTTTACTGGGGCAGTCTCATCAAAGAAACCATAAAGAGCGCTATAAGCAGAGAAACAAAAGGGTTGTACAAAGCAGATATCGGATATGTCTATTATGGCATTTTCAGTGGGAATCTCCATATTCGGAATTTAACGTTGATCGCAGATACAGCCATTTACAATGCCATGGATCCCGACTCGACACCTTCTTTGCTTATTGGGCTTCATGTGGGTAAATTGACAGTGCTGGACCTGCAATTGAAACAGGCGCTATTCAGTAAAAAAATTGATGCAAAACGCATTGATGTAAAATCCCCGGAGCTGAAGATTTGGAGAAAAAAAATTCCGGTGCCGGATACAACAGGGAAAGCTCCGGATACCACCCAGTCGATTCCTCTTCCGAATGGTTGGGATTACATCGCTGTAGGTACCATCAGTCTTGTTGCGGGAAGCCTCAGCTATATCGATCAGGCAACGGATTCGGTTAAGGAGTTTACCATTCCGTATATCGATATCCAGATTGTCAACCTTTGGGTTGATTCTACCTGGAGAACAGACCCCCGGATATACAATACCGATGATATCGTGATTACACTCAGGGACCTCAAACAGCAAACAGGTAATGCGATGTATGCAATGCATTTTGGTGAGGTAGGTCTCTCGACAGGTCAAAACATGTTATATGTTGACAAATTCCATCTTGAACCACTGTTTAACAGGCAGGATTTTAGCAGAAAGCTTGGTTACCAGACCGACAGGATGGATATCGGGATCAAGAAGATTACCCTCTCTGGTATTGACTGGCGGGAGTTGATGCTGGATAAAAGGCTGGTTGCAGAAAAACTATGGATCGACTCTCTCCTCCTTGATGATTATCGTGACAAAAGAGTCCCAATGCGCCCCGGATTCAAACCACCAATGCCGCAACAACTGATTCGAAATCTTAAAACCCACATATGGATCGACTCTCTGGAGATAACTAACGGGAAGGCAACCTATTCGGAGCAGGTTGCCAATGAACCGGGCACGATTTTTTTCGACCGGATCAATGGCCTCCTGACAGGGCTTACCAACGATTCAACCTGGCTGGCTGAGAAGAAGGTATCTCCTCTTAAGGCTGAAGCCTATATTCAGGGGACTGGAAAATTACAGGCTACAATCAATTTTATCTTCGGCGATTTACGTAACCGTTTTACCGTTTCTGCTCAACTCTCCAGATTTGATCTAACTCAGATCAACCCTATGCTATCTAAGCTTGAACCTGCGAAAATCGAAAGCGGAGTAGTTAAAAAGATGGTGATACCCATGATCCAATTTAACGATGATTTTTCTACAGGGAAGCTGACTTTCTATTATGACAATCTTTCATTTAAGATGTTCAAGGAGAAAAACACGACCTGGGATGGCATCAAAACAGGCGTGATAAACTTTGTAGCCAGCGATATTCTGATCAACAAAAGCAATCCCCTTCCAAACGGAAAACTGAATACTGGAGTCATTTATTTTCAACGGGATAAGCATAAGTCGATCATCAACTTCATCTGGAAAAGTATTTTCAGTGGGTTAAAATCAAACATGGGATTCAATAACAAAGAGCAGAAGGTAATAAAAAAAGGCAAAAAATAGCCGGCGAGTAAAAAAGCAGTAATTTTAGGCGGAACTTGCAAGCGATGAGAAACAACGAACAGAGCTATCAGAAGCGTCGACTGGCCACATCCTATGTGACAACGATCATCAGCATCACACTGGTCCTTTTCATGCTGGGGTTACTGGGTATGCTGGTACTGCATGCTAAAAAACTATCGGATTATGTCAAAGAGAACATCGGTTTTTCAATCATGATCAAAGAGGGAGTCAAAGAGATAGATATCTTTGAGCTACAGAAAAAACTTAATAAAGAGGTGTATGTTAAAACCGCCGAGTATATTACCAGGGAGCGTGCAGCGCGCGAATTTTCAGAGGAGCTTGGGGAGGATTTTGTTGGATTCCTGGGGTATAATCCACTACTCCCATCCATCGAGTTGAGGTTGAAAGCATCCTATGCCAACTCCGACAGCATCCAGCGGATCGAAAAGAAATTGCTTAATTATCCGGGCGTAAAAGAAGTAGATTATCACAAACCGCTGGTGGACGAAATCAACCAGAATGTTGAACGGATCAGTCTGGTGATTCTCGGATTCAGCCTAATCTTGTTGTTTATCGCTATTGCACTGATTAATAACACAATACGACTATCTGTTTATTCAAAACGATTTCTGATCCGAAGCATGCAGCTGGTTGGTGGAACACAGAAGTTCATCCAGAAGCCCTTTATGGCAAAAGCGATCGTGAATGGATTCTTCAGTAGCATTATAGCAATTGGCCTGTTGTTGCTGGTTCTTTATTTTGCAAACAAGGAGATGCCTGAACTGCTGGAGTTTCAGGATCTGGAATTGTTCGGGATTCTCTTTGCGCTGGTCATTGTTCTGGGAATTATAATCTCCTGGGCCTCCACCTATTTTGCCATCCGGAAATACATCCGGATGAAGACGGATTCATTATATAGTTAACCGAGTTACTGAAAAATAACCTATTTTTGCCTTTCCAACGTACATCGAATGGAGAAGAAAAAGAAAAACATCGAGCCGGCCCCGCTGCCAAAACAACCAGTTCAGGTTGGTGATTTTGCTTTCGGCAAAGAGAATTATCGCCTCATGCTGATTGGATTGGCGCTTATTGCCATAGGGTTTATCCTGATGATTGGCGGAGGTTCCAAAGATCCGTCACAGTTCAATCCGGAGATTTTCAGTTTCCGCCGGATTACGCTTGCCCCGATTCTGGTGCTTGCAGGTTATGTGGTGGAGATCTTTGCCATCATGAAGAAACCAAAGGACTAAGATGACGTTTCTCGAAGCGATCATTGTAGCGATCGTTGAGGGGATCACCGAATTCCTTCCTGTCTCCTCAACGGGACATATGATCATCACCCAGGCTATTCTGGGAATTCCCCCTTCAGATTTTGTTAAAGCATTCACGGTGAATATCCAGTTTGGGGCGATCCTATCTGTGATCGTACTCTATTGGAAACGGTTCTTTCAGAGCTGGGACTTCTATTTTAAGCTTGCCATTGCCTGTATCCCCCTCATCATCGCCTTTTTACTGGGAGACATCATTGATGCAATGCTTGGAAGCGTGATGATTGTCGCTATTGCCCTGGTGGTTGGAGGTGTTTTCCTCATTTTCGTCGACAAGTGGTTTGACCGGCCGGAGAATGAAAAGACTAAGCTGACCTATAAAAAAGCCTTTATCATTGGCCTCATCCAGATTATCTCTGTCATTCCGGGAGTCTCCCGCAGTGCAGCAACCATCATTGGTGGAATGAGCCAGAAGCTGAGCCGAAAAAATGCAGCCGAATTCTCATTTTTCCTTGCTGTCCCAACTATGTTTGCAGCTTCGTTATATAAACTGGTAAACAATATTGACTCTTTCTCTACCGACAACCTTCCCATCCTGCTGGCAGGAAATGTTGTTGCTTTTCTTGTTGCCATGATCGCCATCAAATCTTTTATCACATTTCTTACCAAACATGGATTCAAGGCTTTTGGGTATTACCGGATTGCTGTGGGAGTCATTATTCTGATCCTGGTACTTTCGGGTTATTCACTAAATATCACCTGATGCCATTTCAATTTGCAGAGGGAGAGATCCTGCTGATCAACAAGCCTTATACCTGGACCTCCTTTGATGTCGTGAACAATCTCCGTATGTTCCTGAGATCAAAGCTCGATATAAAAAAGATCAAAATCGGCCATACGGGAACTCTTGACCCACTGGCAACCGGCCTGCTGATTCTCTGTACGGGAAAATTCACCAAGAGAATTGAAGGGTACAAGGAGTTCGACAAAGAGTATACCGGTGTGTTTACATTAGGGGCCACAACTCCTTCTTTCGATAAAGAAACGGATATTGACACCCAATTTAATGTTGGCCATATTACCGATAAGATGATCCTGGATACGGCAGAAAGTTTTATAGGCGTGCAGATGCAGGTACCTCCGCAATTTTCGGCTGTAAAGATCAATGGAAGAAGGGCATATGATTATGCCCGACAAGACGAGGAGGTGAAACTGGCTGCCAAACCGATTGAGATTTCGGCGTTTGAAATCACCCGCATAGAGATGCCCGAAATACACTTCAGGATTGCATGCAGCAAGGGAACCTATATCCGAGCCATGGCCCGGGATTTCGGCGCAGCATTAAAAAACGGAGCCTACCTGAGTGCGCTCTGCCGCACCAGGATAGGCCCCTATCATCTACGGGATGCCTGGGAGCTTGATACACTAAAGACCAGCTTGTTTCCAGCGTAATTACTTACTCTCTGTCTTCTTTTTACAGGTACTAATTCCAAATGGCAAATATAACGGACACCATCGAATGAAAGCTGTCATTAGGGGAACAACTCCAATTGCACCCCACCAGCTCTGATAATAGATTCCAAGAGCGATAATGATCACACCCAATATGATGCGGATCCACATATCTGCACTTCCAATGTTCTTTTTCATAATTTCCTGATTTTTAGTTCACGTTGCAAATATACAAACATATACATTTATTAAGATTGAAAAAAAATAATTATTGCAAGCGACCTCCTGAAAGAAATTATGTTCATTTTGACCTATTTACTCATTCATTTACCTTGGTTACTCATTCGTGCTTTCTTTAAGGCTTGTGTGGTTTTACTTTTACATTGTGAATATTCGTATCACCATGTTTAACTTAAAATCAAACCATTATGAAAACGTACAACAAAAAAGGATTTACGATCCGTAAAATCCTGCTGGCATTCGGAATAATTTGTTTTATTCCATGGAGCCTTTTCGCTCAGGAACCAATCCCACTCACCTGTGGAGAGACTGTAACAGGGAGTACCGATTCACTCTCTACAGGTTTTTACGACCATTATTCCTGTGCGCCGACAGGCTGGCATAACGATCCCTGGGAAGATTTTTACAGTATCACGGTAAGTTTTCCCACCACAATCTATGTCACCCTCACACCCAGCGGTACGGAGGCCGATTTCAACCTATTCATTCTGGAAGACCCGTATACGCCGGGAGATTGTATTGAATGGGGACATTCATTGTCCTACCCTTCTTTAGCGCCATTCACGTTGATGGTCAATCTGATCCCGTCAACTGCTGGCCCGGAAACCTTTTATATTGTAGTAGATGGATGCAGATCGAATGGATACGAAGGTTATGGTAGCTATACGCTGGAATTGCAATGTGATTCGTGTATAACGTGTGAACCACCCTGTTCGGAACCTTGGGTATCCCTGCATACAGGAGATCCGGTTCCGGCTGACTCGCTTGATATATACTGGAAACTTGTATCCGCGCCCCCGGGATATATGCAAGGCCCAACGGTTGAAGCAGAGATTGTCGACTGGCATGGGATCGGGTGGTCTCCACCGATGCCAAACTCCAATTGGATTTCTCATCGGAATTCAGGATCGCCTCAAGCATATTTTAGCCCTTTTACCTTTGAACGGAAATTTACCTTTGATTTTGATTCCTGTGCACATCCTCTGTTGAAAGTATGTGGATTAGTCGATGACATTGCGGTCATAAATTTAAACGGGAACCTGATTGGCAACTTTACATCCCAACAAATTGCACGGTCCTGCGCGGTAATCAATCCTTCTTTTTTTCTGAACGGAGTGAACACCTTATCTGTGGAAGTGATTAATAGTCCACAATATTTTATGGGATTGAATCTGAAAGGATGGATTTGTTGTGGGAATGAGTTGCCTTCGATTGATTGCGGTGATACCATCAAGGGCAGTACAGAGATTGGGTCAAATACGATTACGAACTATCATCTGTCAGGCAGCCTGACGGATGTCAATTTTGGTCCGGAAGCAATCTATACATTTACGGTTCCCTCTTCTACGCACGCAATCATCTCGTTGGATCCTACCTATCCTTATTTGTATAACCCAAAGATCTATTTACTGGATCATCTGCCCACCTTCACAGCTCCTGAACCACCGGGGATAATTTTAGACGATGGCGCACCAGGTGTTCCCATAGGTCCGGTTTACGTGATGGCCGGAACAACCTATTATATTATCATAGATGCCCCGGGCAATTTTGATCAGGGAGAGTATGGATTAATCGTGAATTGTATGGATATTCCTCTATGTCAGGATTCTTGCGATATGCCTGTCATGACCTTTCATTCGGGAATGGGATTAATTCCACCTGGAGACGATCCGATATGGAGTATTATAGAAGCCCCTCCCGGGATTACTGTATCGGTGCCGGCAAAAGCAGTAGATTATTCCAGCCTCTCTTTAATACATCCTTTCCTGGGCTCTAACTGGATTGCCCCGGAAGATCCCCCATCCTACACGGCTGGAACGTATACATATGAAACCACCTTCACGATTGAAGCACCTTGTTCCCAAGGATTATTGCCGATTCTTAAGATGTGCATTCTCGCTTGTCAAGGGACGGTATATTTAAATGGCCATGAAATCGGATATTCACCTTCACAGGAAGAGCCCACTGCTATTTCAACCATAGATTATTTCAATATTCCAGGCATGAATTCCTTGACGGTTTCGTTAGACAACGGGATCAATACTTTCCCGGTGATGGATGTAAAAGCGTGGATTTGCTGTACGGACTCCATCCCTTTTCCACAAGTTGGTTGCGATACCATTATCCAGGGCACTAATGAAGACCACCCATGGGGAAATTCTATTGGGGATTATGTCTGCTTTCCTCCGGTTACGAATGACGGGCCCGAGGCTATCTATATGTTTATGAATTCAGATCTGCCATCAGGAACCTCCTTCCGGTTGAATGCAGCGCTGGATCCTGGAACGCTCTCCTTTTTCAGAGTATATATTTTAGATGATTTAACGACATCATGGCCCGGTCCTCCGCCTGTAACCCTTATGGCTGAGATTCTAGGAGTTGGAAATACAACTACTCCTGCTTCTGCTATTTTAGATGCGGGAACACCGTATTACATCGTTGTTGATTCTCCCCTGAGTTCTGATTTTGGCTGGTTCGTCCTTCATTTAACCTGTGAGAATTATTCCGATTGTGAACCAGATACTCTCGTGGACCCAATAACTTGTTTTTCAACCGGTGAAAATATCGCTTTTGGAAATGATGATCCGAAGTGGAAAATTTGTATGGGCATTCAGGCAAAGGCAACTCCATGGTGGTTATTGGGATGGAGTCCGCCTATGACAGGTACAAACTGGGTTTCCTATGAAACTCCGCCCACATCAATGGGAGGTACATATATGTTTATACATACCTTTTCCATTGATACAAATACCTGCCGGAACCCATATTTAAAACTTTGTATATTAGGCGATTCGGTTGAAGTGAAGTTGAATTCCAGCCTACTCGGGTTTGGCAACTCTTTTGAAACTCCTGTAGTGCTCAACGCATCCACTCCTGATTTTATCCAGGGTTTAAATACGCTTTCCGCGGAGCTGTTTTGTGTGCCGGATTCCTATCCGGGAATCAATATTAAAGGTTGGGTTTACTGCGAAGAAAACCTGGGAGTGAACGATATTCCACAGGAGAAGTCGGTACGGATTTTTCCAAATCCTGCACACAACCGGATTACCATTAAAGGGAAAACCGAACTTAAGGAGTTGATCATCCACAATTTTGTCGGGAAAAAAATTCAACAGGCTCCCTTGTCCGGGAAAACGAGTACCGTCTCCACGGAACATCTGGCTAATGGAATCTATCTCTTCACTGTAATTTCTAAAACGACCATAGAGTCCGGTAAAATTATCATTCAACACTAATTAGAAAATGAGCTTGAAAAAGGGGTTTCGACAGATGGTCGGAAGCCCCTTTTTTGTATCTTTACAAAACAGTATGACTTCCGGTACATCATATG
>CAYUZX010000015.1:42505-60796 GCA_964449285.1 uncultured Prolixibacteraceae bacterium | reverse complement strand
ATTCCTCCTTAGCTCAGTTGGTTAGAGCATCTGACTGTTAATCAGAGGGTCTCAGGTTCAAGTCCTGAAGGGGGAGCCAATAAAGACAAGGGTTTCAATCATATTTGGTTTGGACCCTTTTTTTATCAATACTCCATGAAATTTCTCATAGGGTGTAGGTCTGCAAAAACGGGTTTTCCCCTGAACGCACCCCCGGTGTGAAGGTGTTATAACAACACTCATCTCCAGAAAGGACATTCAAATAAAAATGCTGCATCAGCTATAAGAAGGACGGCACATAGGAGTACACCTAATCCCTGAGGCACCGTACACTGAAACCGAACTCCTTGAAGTTGGTGTTCCGGATTACTCCCGGAAAGTTGAAACCGAGGTAATGGTACCATGCGTAATAGTTATCTCCCTCCGAGGAAGTCCACACGTTGCCGTAGTCGCCAATGAGGTCGAAAAAACCATAGAAGTGGCGGTAACCACTCGGTAGGCTTGAAAAACCAAACAGGTCGTTGCCGTTGCCTCCACTGTTCCAGCCACTGGTGGTTTTCAGATTTATTCCGGCATCAATACCCCTGTATCCATAATCATCCCATGTAGTGTCTCCAATACCATACTGGCTATCTACGGCCCCTTCCAGTACTTTCCATTCCTCATCCGTGGGGAGGTGCCAGTTTGGCGGGCAAATACCCTGTGTCCCCTGTTGTGTGGTGTATTGCATCATTTCGTTCCATTGATATAGCCCACCATAAAAAGCACACCATTCCGGATCGTCGTTATAACAGTATTTCTCGATGATACCATCATCAGAGATATCCCGGCCGCCGGGAATCATGGTTCCTACATTCAGGTTCTCCTTCAGCCAGCACTGGCTGAAGATCTGTATCGTATTATAAACCTGTCCAGCGTAGTTCACCGTGGGAGTTCCCAAACAAGGGATGTTGGTGGCAAACTGGAAGGTACAGGTTTCGCTGGTTCCCAGTGTATCAATCTTCCCTGATTGGAGCGCATTTCCGTAACCAATGTAACACAGCTCATCACCTAAGCTTAAGGAGAATCTGTGAATATCTTCTGTTGCCTTTAGCTGCGGGGATGAGGCCTTAGCCCCCAGGTATTTGAGCGAACTTACTTTGTTTGAATTGGAGGCAGCCTTCAGGATTTTGATGCTGCTACTGTTTCCCCTCCATTGCACAGTGAAGAAATAAAGATTTTCACCTCCAGGGGCAAACCGGAAGGAATGAATCCCTTGATCAAACAGCCTGTCATATTTCAAAACTACCCGGCCCATCATGTCTGTGATGATGATATCCACTTCATCCTTTTCAGGAACAGACATGGAAATGGTTGTTTGGTTTATCACCGGGTTAGGGTAGTTCTGAAATAACTGTACCCTTTCCTGATTTGGATTAAGTTCAGGTACTCTCACATGGTAATCCAGCACAAGCACCGTATCGGGCCAATAGAGTGTAGTGTCGCCTCCCTGGGTGTGGTTCATTATTTTAATGCTGTCGAGTTGGAAGTAAGAGGTGTTGTTAACAGCGGTGAAGGTCAATTCAAGTGTGGACTTTTGACCAAAGGAACTGACAGTAAGGACAAATGCCAAAATTGAAAGGAATATTTTTGTACTCATTGTACTTGGGTTTACATCCATACTAAACTCATCCAAATATAAGGAATATAATTGAAATGTTAAGGGAGAACATTTTTATAATACCATGCAGGGCTATCAGATCGACATGCCGATTAACTTGATCCCCCTGCGCCGTTTTATGCTGATCTCTCCACATCGATTATTTATAACGTCATTAGGTAGTCAATTGGAATGGTTTATCCATTCAGCTGAGCAAAGGAAAAAAAGGCTGTCTCAAAAACATCGAGACAGCCTTCTCCTTGATAAATATTCTCAGTTAAATAATTTAGCGAGTCACAATGATTTTTACTGTACGGATATCCTGTGTAGTAGTTACCCTCATAAAATAAACACCATCAACCAAACCCGAAACATTAACCCGGGAAATTCTGGCATTAACGTTTTGATTGTTGAAAATGGTTTGTCCACTATATGACAGCACTTCGATACTCCTGATATCGAGATCACTCGTCACATTAACAGTGCTGGAAGCCGGATTCGGGTATACCTGAATGGCTTGCCTTCCGAGTTCATTTATTGAAACGCCATAAATGGTTACTTCAACAGGGCCAGCGGGAACGGATTCTCCTTCATCGTAAACTGCCGTAACCGTATAGTCATACGTACCGGGGTCAACGTCTAAATCATCATAAAACAGGTCGGTAATGAGGGATGAATTCACTTTGGTAACATCGCGATAGGCGTTGTAACCAAGGAGAGCACGGCTGCCAAAAGAAGGAGTCGGAGGATTGGAGTGCTGAACAGATACACCTCTAGGATGTTCAACCATTTTGGCAGGAGCAATGGTATTTTTGGGAGATGCATTCACCGGCAAGAGTTCCACAATATCCCCTTTGGAATATTCAACAATGGCCCTGATAAAATAGGTTTCATTCCAAGATGCCCAGGTTGCGCTGGCAGCTTCATAGTCCCAGGCACGGCCGTTATCAGTGGTGTTGTATCCCATATAAACGCCATCCTGGAAAGAGCCAAACCCAACCATAAAATCATCCGTAACATTGATATTCTGAGCACTGATGTCAACCTCCATCCAATCTCCATCAACAGCATCCGCGGTTGTTTCATAGAGAATTGTAGTACCGGGTTGTGTACCGGCCCAGTTAAATACCCGTGGCTCGAAACCAGCAACAGCGGGGTCAGTCACAGTGGTGTAATATTTCAAGGCAAGGATTTTACACGGACCTGCGGGGGACATTTGTGATGACATGGTATAACCAACATAGGAGTAACTACCCGATGGCGTGTCATCATCGTAAATAAGCTCTTCAATGTTTGAAGCAGGCGGATCCCAGGTAAGGTGGACATCCTGTTCGTCAACGGTAGCGGCAAGGTTCGTAGGAGGATTCAATACTGCAGCAGAGGGACCCCAGATCTCAAATGGCAATCCCTGTTGTAAGCTGGACCCGTTATCAAGCGCCGGGGCCCAGGCGCCGCCCGTAGTGGTATATTGGATGCCATTTCCCGTCTCAGGCTGCCCGGGAATGGTAATAGGCGGGCCCCAGGGACCGGAAGTCAACGTGCCATCGAGTTGCCAGTCTACCCAATAGGTTCCTTCATCCAAAGACAATCCCGTGGTTGTACAAACATTCCTCATAACAGGACGGTCTGTATTCGTTAGGGTACTGCCGCGATAACAGTTTGACCAATAGGTGTCAGTCATGATATTGGTGGCCACATCACCCCAGATAACAGTTGCTCCTGTGGCGCCGGGTTCACCATCCCAGATGCGCATATTGACGGCTGTAAAGGTTGAAGTAGTAGGAGAGAAGGATTGATAAGCAAATACAATAATGGAATCGATGTCCCAACCTCCTGCAGGAACATCAAAATCATCAGCTAGGCGGTTGCCGGATGCAACCTGAACACCAAAACCCCAGGTAGTGTTCGGAGCTTCAAGCAGGCTATAGTCGGATCCTCCAGGACCTCCTCCTGGGTGGGTGACTAAAGGACCGTTATTATATAACATGCCTTTTGAATCGGAAGGAGTGACAGGGGTAATATTTGTCAGCTCCGCTGAAGTGTATGTCATTCCAACACCCAGATCTGCAGAAGTTGGATTGAATTGTGAGAAGGCCACAGATGACATGAACAGGGTCGTCATAATCATCATTCCAATTTGTGTAAATTTTTTCATACGCAATAGAGATTTAATGTTTATATCATACGAATATATAAAGATTATTTATGAAAATGCCTCAAAAAATCAAATTTCCCTATTTTTTTATTAAATATCATTCATCTACACGTGAAAATGAGGATCAACTTTTTTTCGTAGCTTTACATACGTTTTATTACAAGAAGAAATTTAAAAAGAAGTACGCCGTGGGGATCAAATGCCTGGTGCAAGTATATCTATTATCGCTTGTTCTTTTTCTCGGAATTGAAAAGAATCTCCAATCACAACGCTATTTTACGAGAACATACACAGAAGCCGACGGTGTATCAAGTTCAATGGTTTCTGATGTTGTCCAGGATTCAGCCGGACAACTATGGTTTGCCACCCGAACAGGGCTCTCCTGCTATACAGGTATCCGGTTTATTAATTATGGTTTTAATGATGGACTGAGAACCAATAGTTACGCGTATCTATCTGTTGACAACAACGGAGGATTATGGACATTGCCTCAGAAAGGTGAGCTTTGCATCCTGAAATTTTCCGGTACCAGGTGGGACCCTGTTTCCTGCGACAGCACTTTAAAACGATCACTCTATTATACGGCATTTGATGTCTTTTATCAGGATGACCAATTGGTGCTGGCTGTTGGAACCAACAAATCGGGCTTGTTGATTTGCACGGAAGGCAAATGGAAACAGTACACAACAGAGGAAGGCCTTCTTAGTAACCGGATCAATGGGATTGCAGGTACCAGAGATGCAATCTATATAGCAACAGAAAAGGGGCTCTCCATTATCAGGAATGGAATTGTTGCCGATGGTCTCGAATCTAACTCAAATTATCTCAACCGGGAGATCCTGGCTATTGATGCCGCCCCCTTTTCGAGGGAAAAATCCGGCACAGCTATCTGGTTGCTTGGAGAAAACTGGCTTGGATATATCTCCGAAGGCTCATTCCATTTGGTCACATCCGATTTCAACCTGCCCAGTAAAGATGTTGGAAAGAGATGCTTTCTTTCGATTGCCAGTAACGGGGATATCTGCTTTGGCAATCCCATTTTTGTTTATTATTATTCGGAAATATCCGGAAAAATTCTCTTGTTTGACGGGAATAGCGGGCTGATTACCAATGGGGGAACAGCCGCATTGACCGATCGTGAAGGAAACCTATGGATCACAGGATACAGGGGAATTACCAAGATCCCCTCCAGAAGGTTTCAGCAATATTCGGACAAAGATGGATTGTATTGCAACGAAGTCGCCTCTGCTCTTGAAATTTCACCCGGTCATTATGTTTTCGGACATCATGGCGCCATCACCTTTTACGATGGCATTCGTTTTATTCCTTTCAAACTTAATAATCCTTCTGATAAAGATAAATTTGAAACCAGGGTGCAGGATATGGATATCGATCGTTCGGGAAATTTGTGGATGGCAGTTTCAGCAAACGGCGTTGCACGACTGAATAAAAACAGGGAGTTGACCTGGTACCATAACAACGAAGGCTTAAAGGGGTCTGTAAATAGTCTCCTGGTTGCTTCAAACGGAACTATCTATGCGGCTACAAACAACGAGCTGTTCACATTTTCACATGGACAATTCGTTAAACAGCCTGTAAACAATGATTTGATCAATACTGGAATCAGAAAGATTTTTGAAGGCCCTGATAAGGAGATATACCTGGCTACATTCAGCCATGGGTTATTCAGATTATCTGGAGATAAGGTATCAGCAATCAAGTCAAAGGATAATGCATTGGCCAATAACGTTTATGCAACTTTTTTCGATTCCCGAAAGAGAGCATGGATAGGCACTGCCGCCGGATTGTTTACCATAAACGACTCGCTTCTGACTAAATTTGATAGCGGGGGGTTGGTCATCAACAGGCCAGTCTACCTGATTCTGGAAGACCACCACGGATGCATCTGGTTTGGTACCGATAATGGCGCCTATCGCTGGGACGGAAAGAAGCTGGATCACTTTACCATCAATGATGGGTTTTCGGGACTGGAGGTTAATCGGGATGCCGGTTTCCAGGACCACAATAACCACATCTGGTTTGGGACGAACAATGGTCTTACAAAATTCAGTCCCGAGTATGATTACGAGTTGGATAAAATTCCGCCTCCATTAATCAGACTGAGGTTTGCCGAAGCGGATGAAGACACACTGAACCTGAATGAAAACCAAGTACTTTCAAGTAATAAGAACAACCTCGTCTTTCATTTCAATATCACGTCGTACATCGATGAACTTCAGATTTTTTATCAATGCAAGCTGGAAGGGTTTGACAAACAGTGGTCCGAAGAAGTATTTTCCCATGACAACCTTTACCGGTACAACAACCTGGCCCCCGGCACCTACCGGTTTTGCATCAAAGCGCGAAATGCACTCGGCATCTGGAGTGAGCCTGCATGTTCCGGTACGATCAGGATTAACCATCCCTTCTGGATTCAGTGGTGGTTTGTTTTGCTTGTTGCTGCTTTCATAATAAGCTTACTGTTTTTCCTGATGCGTTTATTCGTGATCAGAAGGTACAATCTCCGCCTTACAAAGATGGTGGCCATTCGTACCCGTGAACTCCGGCGGTCAGAGAAAGATCTCCTGGAGAGCAATGAGGCAAAGGACAATTTCTTCTCCATCATTGCGCACGATCTGAAAAGTCCGTTCAACGCCATCCTGGGAATGCTGGAATTATTAACCACAGAGTACGCCGAGTTTAGTGACGAAGAGAGGCATAAGATCCTGATGAGTTTAAGAACATCCTCTACCCGGACGATCGACCTGCTTGAAAACCTCCTTACATGGGCCCAGGCCCAGAAAGGGCTTCTGCCATTTATACCTGAGAAGTTTGACATGATGGAGCTGATTCGGGAAAATGTTGCATTGTTTGAACCTATAGCGAAGAACAAACGAATCAACCTGATCGTACCACTCTCAGAAAATGTGATCGTATACGGCGACCGGAACATGATCAATACGGTGATCAGAAATCTGCTATCCAATGCAATAAAATTTACTTATCCTGATGGAAATGTGACCATTAAAATAGACAGGAGCACCAGCCGGAAGATTACTGTTGCTATTATCGATACCGGGTGCGGAATGACTGAAAGCGCCATAAAAAACCTATTTATTCTCGATAAAAGAACTACCACGAAAGGAACAGGTAATGAAACAGGCACTGGCCTCGGATTGATCCTATCGAAGGATTTTATAACTAAAAACGACGGAAAGATCTGGGTGGAAAGCAAACCCGAATCAGGAACCACCTTTTATTTCACGCTTCCGGTCAATTCACCCGAGAAACGTAATGACAATTAATTTGTTATAATTTATCATGGATACAAGAAGTCAGATGGCCCAAGAGCCAAAACAGACTATTAACCATCTGCATCCAACGTGTGGTTATTGAATCGAATGCTGTTAAAGATCGCATATCAGTCATCCTGATTGGAGAGGAATATGGATTCTGAAATTACTATCCGGGTAGCCGGCCCTGTCGACTGGCCGGTCATCATTGATATCTACAACCAGGGAATTGATGATGGATATTGCAACGCTTTTACAACACACATCTCTGTTGAAAGCCATTGGAATTGGCTGGAACACCATGATGGGGTTGAATACGCTATTTTCGTGGCCGTTATTGATGGAGATGTTGTAGGCTGGTTTAGTTTGAGTCCCTACCGAAAAGAACGTGAGGCATTTCGGAAGACAGGAGAGATCAGCTATTATATCGACCGGCGATTCCGGAGCAAAGGAGTTGGGGGGAAATTAATGGAATACGCGATTACAAAGGCTCCCGGGTATGGACTGGACACCCTTTTAGCTTTCTTGCTTGACGTTAATGTAGTGAGCGTCAGGTTACTCGAAAAATATGACTTCAGCCAGTGGGGACATTTTCCCGGAATTGCTGACTTTAACGGATTCATCTGCGGTCAGTTTGTTTATGGGAAAAATCTCACTGCATGAAAATCAGACGACTGAGAAATGTTGACGCCGGGTCCAGCTATAACACTACCAGTTTTTTTATCACATGATTTTCAGGTGCCTGGATCTGCAATAGGTAAGTCCCGGAACGAAAACTATTTACACACAGTGCAATATCATTGTTCCCAGTTGATAACATTCCATTATAAAGCACAGAAATCTTTTTTCCTGAAAGATCGAAAAGAGATATCTCAACAGTTTGATTATTACCCGAGGATACTTCCAATTTAACGATGTCACTAGCAGGATTCGGATAGAGATCAGTTACTTGTAGTGATTTGATATCCGAAGGCTCATCAATACCTGCTGCCGGATCATACCAGCAACTATAAACTCCGTTACCATGTGTTCCAACTGCTATAAATCCATCAGTTTGACGAGCATCAATCATATCTATGATCACTGATCCGATAGAAGAGGCTCCTTCTTGCTGCCAGACCGTTGAATCTCCTAGTAGTCCGGTTGTCGAAAAGAGTCCGACCGAGGTGCCGGCAAACCATACCTGGTGTCCGTCGTACGTGAGGGATTTCACCCATCGGATGGAAGGCCCTGATCCTGATCCGTCAGGAAATTCTTCAAGATTTCCACCCTGCGGAGTCCATGTAGAACCCCCGTCATCCGAAGAAAAAACACTCTGAACTTCGTAGTTAGAAAATACGGCGATGATCTTGTCGGCATTTGTTTCATCCACATCGATGCAGGCTACAAACGCGTTAAGAGGAAATGCCGGAGCGGTGATCTCTGTTGGCACAGGATTTCCTGTATGTGCATTATCGAGACGGTAAATCCGTCCCAGATTTGTGCCATAGTAGAGGCGGTTAGCAGGATTCTTAGAAACGGTGATGAAGCTGATCTCGGAGGCATCCCCCACGTCAACGTTGCTGATGTGTTCCCATCCGGCATTCCTGAGGGAGCTGTCAAAGGCGGCCATTTTCAGGTTTGCTTTCCTCCAGATGCTGGTAACGGTAGGCAGGTAGAAGATCTCGTAATTGTTTGGGTCGAGGGTGAAATTCTGGTAGAAGGGAAAAAGAGAATTAGACCCCATCACCGGGTCGTAGAACTTCAACAGGGTATCGGGAAGTTGGGGAAAGATATCCATCGTGTGCATCGCGGTGTCGAACCGGTTTGTCCAGATGTTCCCGCTGTATGCGGAGATGACTGCATATTCCCACCCGGGTGCCACACAGGTGGCAAAGCCGTCGTAGCAGATATCAATGTTGAACCAGAATTCCGATGGATCATCGGTCACGGTATAGTACCAGTTGTTGTCCTGCAATCCGCCCAGGATCCAATCGTTCCCCGAACCGCCATGGTCGATGGTCACTGAATAGAACTGCGTGGTTGTAAGATTGTTGTTCAGCCTGTCCCAATACATATCCGTGCTGTCGGCCATATTGTCGTATGTGATGTAAATTCCCCCGTCGCAGGAGACGAACATGACATCCGGGTCGGATGGGAGGAAAGCCATTCCGTGCATATCCGGATGAAGAGCATGGAGGGAGTCCATGTCGTAGGGATACCCGCCAATGAAGGAAGTTTGCGAACTGTCGGCAAAACCGTTTTCCGACCGGTAAAGATTCATCCCGCCAATGATGACCACATTTTCGTTATCCGGATGGACACCCAGGGAAAAACAGTATCCACCGTAGCTCACAAAGGAGTATGGGAAATCATTGATGTTTCCGCTGCCTCCACCCAGGGTCCCGGTCGTTCGGTTTTCCCAGATGGCGGAATCGGCAACAGGATCCCAGGTCATCTTCCAGAAGGTGTTGAGGGAATTTGCATATCCGTTGAATGGATTGAGATCAGGGGATTGTGATTCGGTGAGTACGTAAAGAACGAATTCGTTTGAAGGCGGTATGACAAGACGGTTTGCCCGATTGTTGCTGGGGAAGCCCGCCGGCGTGATCTTGGTCCAGGTTAATCCATCGGTGGAGCGCCAGACTCCCGCTTTCCCGGGAGGCTCGATGCCCCAGCCATAGCTTCCAAGGATGGCATACAAGCTACCATCAGATGCCACGGCAATATCAGTTCCGAAGGATTTGTTTTCCAGGTCGCCCAGCGCCATCTGCCAGTTTTCACCGCCGTCTTCACTCCGCATGATGGCTCCGTAACAGGCTGCGTAAACGATGTCTTTATCCAGGGTCACCGGGTCGGTGACGATGCTCCAGATGCCCTGGAAAATTTCGTTGAGAGACCCGGGAGAACCGCTCTGGGTAGAAGAGAGAGGCTCCCAGCTATTCCCGTTATCGGTCGACTTGTAAATCCCGTTCCCGATACCAAGCGTACGCACATTTGTGCTGATATTCCGGCTCGTCGTGCTCAGCATTTCACCTGTGCCGTAATACCAGGTTGTGTGGTGGCCCGGCCGTGAATCCTGGACAATGCAAGTGGCACTTTGTTCGGCATCCGGTGAGGTGGCTTTTGACCAGTTGTTTCCTCCATCCATCGATTGCCACATCCCTCCGGAAGCACTTCCGGCGAGGATATGGTCTTCATCATCGATATCAAGCGCTACGCAGAGCATCCGTCCTCCGATATTGTTGGGTCCCCGCCAGTTCCAGTTCTGGTTGCGTGAGGTCTCTTTAACCGATAAGCCCGAGGCAAAGGCCAGCTCCCGGCTGCGGATGCCGGAAGGAATTTCATCGGTTTGAGGGTTGCGAAGTTTCATAAACTGGAGTTCTGCCAGAAAGGGCAGCTGCAGCGCCCCGGGCATTTTTTCGTTCCCGAGGGCCTGGGAGGGGTTGTTTGTTGGCTTGTTTGTGCTGCCATAATAATGGCTGAAAAGACCAAATCCGGCAATAAAGACCAATCCTGCAACCAGAAATTGGAAAGTATATTTTTTCATGGAATCTGTATTGGGTGAAACAATCTCACATTGCAATCTCCCAAATATAATAACAAATCCCGGAAAATCAAATAGAGGGGAGGAAGAGATTAACTCAGGAAAATTGTAAGGGTTACCGGACCGATAACCCTTACAAGCAAACAGTACTGCAAATTTTGAAGCTAGTCCTTATCTTCTTCTTCGGTAATCTGCTTCTTTTCGAGCAGTGTTCCGGATTCGGAATAGATGGCTTCGTACTCCTCTTCGCTTTTCTCCACTTTTACCTCGTAGAAAGTTCCCTTCACCGGAGTCTCTCCTTTGACGACCTCCTCGGTCTCAAATCCAGGAAAATCCCGCTGAATGGCATCGGTAATGGCTTGAGGGAGATCTGACTTATGAATCTCCACTTCAGACTCAAGCCATGCACCGGTGGCATCGAAATCGGCTGAAGCCTCTTTCCCGTCAAGTTTGAAAGATACTTCATAATTCTCCTCCTCCATCTCCCAGGAATATTTGTAGACGGTGGGAAATTTCTTCATGAATGCCTGCCGGACCTCTGCCGGAACTTTATCGACTGTAAGTTTTTGAGCCGAAGCGACTCCACCAGTGATCAATAGCGTCACCAGCAGAAAAATAATATTTTTCATAATCAATGATTTAATGTTTATTTGGAAATAAAATGATGTCAGTTATGCGGATACGAAAACGGATCTCGGAGGATGAAAAAGGGAGGGAAGATCAATGCTATGATAATTCATCAGATAAGGTAATGCAGTGGATGTAAAATAGGGAGGAAAAAGTTCGAGATTAAGTAATCCCGAGAAAACAAAGGCAATAGGCGTGGTAATGGTCAGATTAAACGGAACTGGGTTCTGTTCTTTTTCAAATGGTTCGTTCGGATCATTCTCCGGGGACTCAGGAATGGAATAGGCTCCAAGAAACTGCTCTTCAAGGAATTCACCAAAATAAAGCGTTCCGTTCTCTTGTTTGAACAGTTTCAGTAGCTCCGGCATCTGATTGAGCAGGTTAAAATTCTCTCCGGGGAGGAACAGAACTCCTGCCAGGAAATGAATGGAGACGATGAGGGAGAGAACGGCTTTCATGGGGAAGATACGTTGTGTAAATGTAGTAACAATTGCTTCAAGAAAAACAAATCGACTACCTTTGAAGTGGTTTGCCACAGATTTATGCGTCACATTATCCTTATTACTGGGCTCTTTTTTTTGCTTGTCACGGGTCAAACCCAGGAGATGAGTCTGGATTACTACCTTGAAAAGGGGAGAACCAACAGCCCGTACCTGATGGAGTTGAACAACCAGCTCGCTTCCAACAGGATCGACAGTTCACTTATCAGGGCCCGGCAACTTCTTCCTTCCGTTTCTCTTACAGGGAACCTCTATTATGCTCCGGTGATCAATAGCTGGGGCTACAGCGAAGTCATCACCAATGGAGGGAACTTCATTTCAACACTCAATGTCTCCCAGCCGTTGTTCAATCGGAAAAGCATAAGAACAGGATATGCCAGAGTAGGAATTCTGGATGAAGTGATCACCAACTCTTCCATGTTGGCGGGGGAGGAGTTGAGAAAAGTGATTACAGCCCAGTATCTTTCCGCCTTTGCCATTCAGAACGACATCGTGTTTTACCGGAAGGCTTATGTCTATATGCAGGAGGAGGATTCGCTGTTGAGACGATTGACCGACCAGGGGTATTACAGCCAAACCGAATACCTCTCTTTCCAGGTGGAGATACAGTCCCTGGAACTGGATATCAATACCTTGCAGGTGGAATTCAGAAAAGCAATCAGTGCGCTGAACATTCTCTGCGGCATCTCTGAAAAAGCGAAAGTGACACTGTTGGCACCTGATCTGCAGCTTCGAACGGTTGACTCCGGAAAGAGATCACCGCTGTTTTACCGGTATACCCTCGACAGCCTGATAATCGACAACGAACGCCGGGAGATCGACCTGAAATACATCCCTGCCGTTTCGTGGCAGGCCGACGCAGGCATCGTGAACAACGTACCGAAAGATATCTATAAAAATTTCGGAATCAGCCTGGGACTCAATTTTTCTCTGCCGGTTTATGACGGGAAGCAACGGCTTCTCAACTATAGGAAACTCAACTTCCGGGAGGATAGCCGGAGGGTTTACGAATCCTATTTCCGGAACCGGTTTGACGAGCAGCTCTGGCAGCTGACCGAAGAGATAAAGAGTTTGCAGGAGATGATCCCGAAACTTAACAAGCAACTCGACCTGGCCGGGGTTGTGATCCGCCAGAAGAAGCTTCTGCTGAATAACGGATCTTTATCCATGACCGATTACCTGATATCACTGAGAAACTACCTCGCTATCAGCAACAACCTGAGACAAAACGAAGTGAAGATCCAACAGATCATCAATGAAATCAATTACTGGAAACAATAATCCATTCCCATGAATCCACGAAATCCCCTCTGGCTGATCTCTTCTCTTTTGGTTTTTCTTCTGCTGACAGGATGCCATTCCGCGGTGGAGAAGCAGGAAGAGACGATCAGGCTGAACATACCGGTCACTGTTTCCGGGATTCGGAAACAAACGATGGCCGAAACCATGGAGCTGAAAGCCGTTTCGAAGTTTCTGGATATTGCTGCAGTAAAATCACCGGCAGCTGCGTTTGTGCAGCAGACCCATGTGGAGCAAGGTGAGCAGGTTGAGAAAGGTCAGTTGTTGTTTACCCTGAAGACAAGAGAGGCGACGGCTCTCGAAATGGATACCTCCCACCCCCTTGCTTTTTCGGGGTTGATCAGGGTTCATGCGGGGATGAAAGGGATCGTGACGCAGCTGGATCATCCCGACGGGGATTTTGTTCAGGAGGGCGACAATCTCGGCACTATTGCCATTCCCGCCAGCCTGGTCTTTATCCTGCAGGTTCCCTATGAGCAAGTAAATGATGTGAGAGTGAACAGCGTCTGTTCGATCCGGCTTCCGGATGGGAGACAGCTCGAGGGGAAGATCGCCTCACGGTTGCCCTATGTCTCCCAGGAAGCACAAACACAGCAGTTTATTGTAACACCCACTGCCAATTCCGGAATCCCTGAAAATCTGCTGGCCAAGGTTGTGATCCCCACTGTCGTTCATCCAAACGCAGTCACCCTTCCCGGGAGCTGTGTGCTTGCCGATGAGATCATGCAGCATTTCTGGGTCATGAAACTTGTGGATGATACCATGGCAGTAAAAGTGCCTGTCAGGATCGGGATTACACGGGAGGATTGGGTTGAGATCATAGAGCCTCCGTTCGAACCGGAGAACCTTTTCCTCGCATCCGGCAATTATGGGCTGGGAGACACCGCTTTCGTCCAGGTTACAACCCGCACTGCCGATGAATAACAGGGAGTATTACAGACTTTTCCTGAAGCCGATACTCTTTGTGCTGGCCGTAGTGCTGCTGGCCGGGGTCTATTCCTACCGGAGGATGCAGACCTCCCTCTTTCCCGACGTCACTTTCCCGAAAATTACCATCATAGCCGACAACGGGGATCAGCCGGTTGACAAGATGATGATCACTGTGACCCAACCTCTGGAGATCGCCATCAAACGGGTGAATGGCATCCAAACCGTGAGAAGTTCCACGAACAGGGGGAGCTGTACCATCGAAGCGTTTTTCGATTGGGGCATTGACATTGGCATGGCCAAGGTGCAGCTTGAATCCCGCATCCATGAGATCAAGAACAGCCTTCCTCCGGGAACTGAAATTGTGGTGGAGGCGATGAGCCAGAATATCTACCCGGTGATCGGATATACGCTGGAGAGCAATAGCCACGGCCAGGTGGAGTTGAAAAATGAAGCGATGTACCTGATCCGGCCCCGTTTTTCAGAGACACCGGGAATCTCCAATGTGGTGGTTCGCGGAGGCCGGACCAAGGAGTTTGTGATCAAGCCCAACACCCTGAAGATGGTATCGCTTGGATTGACACCGAAGATGCTGGAGGAGGCGCTGGCCGCAACGAATTTTATTGAATCGAACGGATTGTTATCCGACTACCGGCGGCTTTACCTGACCCTCACCGACACACGGATTAGCAGGCTGGCGGACCTGAAGGATCTGGTGGTCAGGAATGACGGGGAACGGATCATCCACCTGTCGGATATTGCTGAAGTTTCACTGCAGGAGCGGCAGGAGTTTATCCGGATCAATGCCAATGGCCACGATGCCGTGATCATCGACCTGGTCAAGCAGCAGGGCACAAACCTGATCGATTTTGCCGGGGAGGTCAAGCAAAAAGCCGCCGAGATCCAGCAGCAGCTTCCCGAGGGGATGGTCCTCAGGCCTTATTACGATCAGTCAGTCTTTGTCACGAAATCGATCGATAGTGTGCTGGAGAGTATCTATATCGGTCTCCTCCTGGCCATGATTGTCGTGATCTTCTTCCTTCACTCCTTCCGGGCCAGCATGCAGATCATTCTGATCATTCCAGTCATTCTGGCGCTTACCTTTATTGTTCTCCATCTCACCGGAATCACCCTGAACATCATGTCGCTTGGCGCCATCGCGGCCTCCATCGGACTGATTATCGACGATGCCATTGTAATCATCGAACAGCTTCATCGCATCCACGAGGAGAATCCCGGAAAGACGAAAAACGAAGTGGTGAAGGAGACGATCCGTGGACTGCTTCCTGCGATGGTCGGATCCTCGCTGAGCACCATTGTGATCTTTCTCCCTTTTGTGCTGATGAGCGGCGTGGCCGGAAGTTTTTTCCGCGAACTGACAGTCACGATGGAGATCACCCTGGTCTGCTCCTTTCTGGTTACATGTATTGGCTTGCCGGCCCTGCACCTGCTCTTTGGCTACAAGCCCTCCAAACGCACCCTGGCCAGGATAGAAGCCGAGAAAAACGGACGGACGAAACAGCGGCTCACCTGGCTGATCTGGTTTTTCAACAAGCCCTGGTATGCCTTCGGCTTCATCATCCTGTTGGCCGGAAGCACCATCTTGCTTATTCCCCGTCTCCAGACAGGCTTCCTCCCCATCCTCGACGAAGGATCCATTGTTCTGGATTACCTCGCACCTCCAGGTACCTCCCTGGATGCCTCTGATGCCATCCTCCGTGAAGTAGACCGGATCGTGATCGGCCATCCCGATGTGGAGACCTACATGCGACGAACCGGCACCAACATGGCCTCCAGCATCAGCATGGCAACGGGTGTGATCCCTCCCTACGAAGGGGATTACCTGATCCAACTGAAGCAGGGTACGAAGAAGACAACCGAAGAGGTCATTGCCGAACTGAGGAAGGAGGTGTCGGCTACCGAACCTGCACTGAACATCGAATTCGGTCAACGGATTGCCGATCTTCTCGGCGATCTCATTGGCCGTCCGCAACCGGTCGAGATCCGGATCTTCGGCATCGGCCAGGATAGGCTCCAGGAGCTGGCCTTGCAGACCCAGTCGCTTCTTCAGGAGATTGATGGGGTGGAGGATGTGCAAAGCGGCATCATTGTAGATGGCCCGACCATCACGATGCTGCCGGATGTGGAGAAACTCACCCGTTTTGGCCTTACTCCTGCCGATTTCAGGGACCAGGTGACCGCATTCAACGAGGGGATTATCGTGGGAGAGGTCCAGGAGAAGGAGCAAATGCTGAAGATCAGGATGCGGTTTACTGATTTTAGGGAGAACAGCCTGGAGAAGATTAAAAAGCAATTCATCTTCACTCCCGACGGCTCTTACAGACAGCTATCCGACTTTGCCGAAATCCTGATTTCGGGCGGAAACCCCGAGATCACACGCGACGACCTGAAGTCAAACATTGCCGTGACCGCCCGGCTGGATAACCGTGACCTTGGCGGAGCGATCGGCGAGATAAAACAGAGCCTAAGGGAAAAACTGGTGCTGCCTGCCGGATACTACATCATTTACGGAGGCACCTATGCGGAGCAGCAATCTTCCTTCAGGGAGCTACTGATCATACTGATTACGGCCATACTGCTGGTATTCGCCGTGTTGCTTTTTCTTTTCCGCGACTGGAGGATCCCCCTGCTGATCATCTTCATCTCAGTCCTGGGCATCGGTGGCTCCGTTTGGCTCCTTTATCTGACCCATATCCAGCTGAATGTGGGGAGCTACACCGGAATCATCATGATCGTTGGCATCATAGCCGAAAATGCCATCTTTACGGTAAACCAGTTCATGACTACCTACAAGGCTACAGGAGATGTGGACCGGTCGATCAACTATGCGATATCCTTGCGTATCCGGCCGAAACTGATGACAGCCATCGGCGCCATCCTGGCCCTGATGCCACTGGCAGTGGGAATTGGTCTGGGTGCGCAGATGCAGCAGCCACTGGCCATAGCCGTTATTGGGGGCTTCCTGGTAGCCCTTCCGTTACTTCTCTTTGTCTTCCCTTCACTCCTGCGTTTGTCCTACAGGAAGAGATAATCGGAAAAAAGAGCGTATCTTTGCAAAAATTTCCAATTTCACTAATCCCAAAAACATCTTGAACTTCACTGACTTCGGATTTGATCCCCGTGTAATCGAGGGAATCGATTCACTCGGATTTACTATACCAACTCCCATCCAGGAACAGGCCATCCCAATTATCTTAGAGGGAAAGGACCTGATTGGTTCTGCTCAGACAGGTACCGGAAAAACGGCAGCATTCCTGCTGCCCATTACAGACCGCATTTTAAAGGAGGATGGCGGAACAGGAATTAAAGCCCTGGTGATCGTACCCACCCGGGAGCTGGCTGTCCAGATAGACCAGCACATGGAGGGACTCTCCTATTTCACTTCCGTATCCTCTGTACCCATCTATGGCGGAACTGATGGAGCTACATTTACACGTGAGAAAGCTGCACTGATGGGAGGGGTTGATGTGGTAGTTTGTACGCCAGGCCGGATGATTGCCCACCTGAACATGGAGTATGTGAACTTTTCAACCATCAAAACGCTGGTGTTGGACGAAGCTGACCGGATGCTCGACATGGGCTTTCACGACGACATCATGAAGATCATCTCTCATGTGCCGAAAGAACGTCAGACGCTTCTCTTTTCAGCCACAATTCCAACGGATATTAAGATTCTGGCCAATAAGGTGTTGCATAATCCTACTGAGATCAATATTGCCCTTTCCAAACCTGCAGAGAAGATTCTACAGCTGGCCTATTCCGTCTATGACACACAGAAACTGCCGCTTGTTAAATACCTGCTCGGCAACTCAAAAGGAAGGACGATCCTGATCTTCTGCTCTACCAAGAGCAGTACGAAACTGCTTAGCCGCGAATTGAAAAAGGCTGGCCTTGACGTGCAGGAGATCCACTCCGACCTTGAACAAAAGGAACGGGAGAAGGTGATGCAGGGATTCCGGAACAAAGAGATTCAGGTGCTGGTGGCAACCGATGTTGTTTCGCGAGGCATCGATGTGGAAAATATCGACATGGTGCTGAACTACGATGTTCCGAATGATGCAGAGGATTACATTCACCGCATAGGACGTACTGCCCGGGCCGCGGCATCAGGCGTTGCCATCACCTTCATCAACCCCGACGGACAGTGGAAATTCGGTGAGATAGAAAAATTGCTTGGAAAATCGGTTCATAAAGGCGCCGTCCCGGGCCAGTTTGGCGAAGCGCCGGAATATAACCCGAAGAAAAAACCCTCTGGTTTCAACCGCAGGAAAAGATAACCTTTTCCACGCCTCACCTACTACACCTTACGTCCTACGTCTTACGTC
>CAYUZX010000015.1:0-42405 GCA_964449285.1 uncultured Prolixibacteraceae bacterium | reverse complement strand
TACGTCCTACGTCTTACGTCCCGCGTCCTACTTTTCACGTGCCTTCTTCAGCACCTCTTCCTGTATTCCTTTCGGCAGTGCCTGGTATTCAAAGAATTCCATCGAGTAGTTGGCGCGGCCGCTGGAGAGATTCCGGAGTTGGGTGGCATAGCCGAACATCTCCATCAGGGGGACAAAGCAAAGGACCTTCTGAGCTCCTTTCCTGTAACGGCGCATCGCTTCAATTTTCCCGCGACGACGGTTCAGGTTGTTTACAATATCGCCGATATACTCATCCGGGGTGTTGACTTCCACCTTCATAACAGGTTCCAACAGGATCGGATTGGCTTTCATGAAGCCTTGTTTGAAGCAGATCGAAGCGCAGGTCTGGAAAGCCATATCGGAGGAATCTACCGGGTGAAAATTCCCATCAAGTAGAACGACCTTCACATCCACAATCGGGTATCCAGCGAGAATTCCACGGTCCAATGTCTTTTGGATCCCTTTGTTCACACTGGGGATATATTCTATTGGGATGGCACCGCCTTTGATTTTATCAGAAAACTCATAACCTTTCCCCTCATTTGGTTCCAGTCTCAGTATGGTTTGAGCGAACTGCCCCTTGCCACCGGTTTGTTTGGCATGTTTGTAATTGGATTCCACTTCCAGTGTGATGGTTTCACGGAATGCGACTGCAGGTTCTCCAACCACAGCATCCACGTTGAATTCATGTTTTAACCTGTCGATGATGATCTCCAGGTGGAGTTCACCCATACCTGAGATGACCGATTCCTCCGTTTCATCGTCATAGCGGATATGAAAAGAGGGATCTTCGTTGGCAAGCTTCGCAAGTGCTTCACCTAACCTGGCCTGATCAGGCCGTTTCGCGGGAGCGATCTTTAATTCAATCACTGCAGGCGGGATGTGTATCGATTCCAGCAGCATCTTGTGATCTTCCCCGCAAAGGGTATCTCCTGTTTTGGTGAATTTCATCCCGATCAGTGCTACGATATCGCCCGGGCCAGCCTCTGAGACCTCTTCCCTCTCTTTGGCACGGATCTTCAGGATCCGGCCAATCCGCTCGTACTTGCCTTTTGTAGAGTTGAAAACCTGCATCCCGCTTTTAAGTGTTCCCGAAAAGATCCGGGTAAATGTTTGCTGTCCGACAAATGGATCATGAATCAGCTTAAACGCCAGCGCCGAAAACGGTTCAGTCGGAGAGGGGTGACATGTGTGTGTTTTTTCACTATCGTCGGGATCGATACCTACAACGGCTCCTACATCCACAGGTGAAGGCAGATAGTCAATCACGGCATCAAGAAGCAACTGAATCCCTTTGTTCTTATAGGCAGCGCCAGAGAAAACGGGTGTGATAAGCAGCTTCAGGGTGGCATCCCGTGAAGCGGCTTTCAGAAGTTCTGCCGGAACATCTTTGTCATCGAAATAGAGCTCCATGATCTCATCGTTGAATTCGGCGACCTTCTCCACCAGTTTGGCTCGCGCCTCTTCGCATTTTGCTTTGAGCTCTTCAGGGATCTCAGCCTCAAACCTGTCGGTCTCGGAAAAGATATACGCTTTTCGTTCGATGATATCGCAGATTCCTGTATATGAATCCTCTTCACCGATAGGGATATGGAAAGGAAATGCGTTGGCGTCCAGGTATTTATTCATCTGATCCACCACCTGGCAGTAGTCGGCGCCGGTGCGGTCCATCTTGTTGATGAATGCAATGCGGGGCACCCTGTACCGGTCGGCCTGGTTCCATACCGTTTCACTTTGCGGTTCCACCCCTCCAACCGCGCAAAAGACAGCGATCATGCCGTCAATGACACGCAGGGAACGTTCCACCTCAACCGTAAAGTCGACGTGTCCGGGTGTATCGATCAGGTTGATCTGGTAATCCTTCCAGGTACAAGAGATGGCTGCCGAAGCAATGGTGATACCGCGCTCCTGCTCCTGCTTCATGAAGTCCATCGTTGCCTGGCCATCATGTACTTCACCCATTTTTCGGGTGGTTCCGGTATAAAAGAGGATCCGTTCTGTAACGGTGGTCTTGCCGGCATCAATATGCGCAGCAATTCCGATATTTCGAAGTTTATTTAATGTCATATACAATTTTTGGGGGCGCAAAGGTACGGATTTTAACGATATAAATCTTGTTTTCAAGGGGTTTTATCGGCAGGAAATGAATGTATATCTAATTCTTTTCAGAACCCACACCTAAAAAAGGAACTTTACGTTCTAAATCATGTAACGTTTCTGAAAGAAATGAGTCTTACTACCTGATAAAAATGTATCAACATGATTAACATTCGCAACATACATAAGTCTTATTCCAATGGCCAAACTAATCTGCATGTCTTGAAGGGAATCAACCTGGATATTGAAGAGGGGGAGATGATCTCCATCATGGGACCATCGGGATCAGGGAAATCTACCCTGTTGAATATTTTCGGGATTCTTGATAATTACGATGAAGGTGAGTACCTCCTTGACGGGAAGAAAATCCAGCATCTGAATGAGCGCAAAGCAGCCCTGTTACGTAACCGGATGCTTGGATTTGTGTTTCAGTCATTCAACCTCGTCTCCTTTAAGAATGCCATGGAAAACGTGGCACTACCATTGTACTACCAAAAGGTTCCCCGCCGGAAACGGAATAAGATTGCATTGGAATACCTTGACAAATTGGGGCTGAAGGATTGGGCGCACCATTTGCCCAATGAACTTTCGGGAGGCCAGAAACAGCGCGTTGCAATTGCACGGGCTCTGATCACACAACCTAAAGTGATTCTTGCTGATGAGCCAACAGGCGCCCTCGATTCAGTCACTTCACAGGAGATGATGGATCTGCTCACAGAGATCAACCAAACTGGGATTACGATGATCATTGTAACCCATGAACTCGATATTGCCCGTCGTACCCAGAAGACCATCCGCATCATAGACGGGACCATTCAGGAAATCGTAGAAAATGAAGTGGGAGGTCAGAGGTCAGAAGGCAGAAGTCAAGTTGGAAGTGCGAAGTGCGAAGTTGAAAAAAAGCCTGAAACCCAAAAGTATGAAAAAGTTGCCTGACAACTCTCGGTTAGCATCTGGCACAACTATAATCCTTAAACCGACAACTTACAACCGACAACCGACAACCTGAAACGCCATGTTTGAACTTGATAAATGGCAGGAGATTTACAGTACGATCCAGAAAAACAAACTGCGTACGTTCCTCACCGGGTTTGCCGTGGCATGGGGTATTTTCATGCTTATCATTTTACTGGGATCAGGAAAAGGACTGGAAAACGGTGTAACTGATCAGTTCCGGGGCGGAGCAAATAATGGGATATGGATCAGCAGCGGGATGACCAGTAAAGAATACAAAGGGTTGCAGGCCGGACGCATGATCCGCTTCACCAATGAAGATTACAACCTGCTTAAAGCATCAGTACGGGACCACGAATATATCTCGTCACGCATGTTTTTGGGGAATACCATCACTTCATACAAAGATGAATATGGCTCCTTTTACCTCTCACCATGCCATCCCGACTACGGCTATATCAAAGAGGTAGAGATGATCCAGGGTCGTTTTCTGAATAACCTGGATATCAATGAATACAGGAAAGTTGCTGTCATTGGGGAAAAGGTGAAACAGGACCTTTTCAAGGGCAACGATACGGTGGCAATGGAAAAATATATCAATATCAATGGTGTGCTTTTTAAGGTTATCGGAATTTTCAGAGATTTTGGACGCGACGATAACGAACAGCGCAGGATCTATATCCCTATATCTACCGCACAGCGTGTTTTCAGCGGACAGAATGTCATCAGCCAGATCTCATTGACTACCGGGAATGCCACTGTGGAAGAGGTAGACCTGATGGTTGATCAAACGCGAAACTTGCTTGCCAAGAAACACACGTTTGATACCGAAGATGAACGAGCTGTCTCTATTTGGAACAAAAGTGAAGATTTCCGCAGATTCCAGGGGCTCTTTATGGGAATCCGTCTATTTATATGGATTGTTGGAATAGGTACCATCATTGCAGGAATCGTTGGTGTAAGTAACATCATGATGATTTCGGTCAAAGAGCGGACAAAGGAGATTGGAGTCAGAAAAGCACTCGGGGCAACACCATTTTCGATCATCAGCCTGATTCTCCGCGAAGCTATCGTAATTACCGGATTTGCCGGATATATCGGACTTGTCCTCGGCATCGGAGTTCTGGAAGTCATATCCCGGAACCTTCCTCAGATCGATTTTTTCAGAAGCCCTGAAGCCAATTTCTCGATTGCCGTGGGAGCTACCATACTGCTGATTGTTGCCGGAACGCTGGCAGGATTGTTTCCGGCAAGAAAAGCCGCGAGGATCAAACCGATCGAAGCATTGAGAGATGAATAAAGTTAGAAGTTATGTTTGACCTGGATCGTTGGCAGGAGATTTATCACGTTTTGAAGTCCAATAAGCTTCGGACATTCCTGACTGCTTTTGGCGTCTTTTGGGGAATCTTTATGCTGGTCATCATGCTGGGCTCGGGGAATGGATTGGAGAATTCTATTTCCAGAAATTTTGCCGACATGGCCACCAATAGTGTTTTCATCTGGACACAGCAGACAACAGTTCCCTATAAAGGATTTCCAAGAGGAAGAAGGTTTAGCTATGACAATGATGATGCTGCCGCATTGCGAAATTCCATTCCAGAGATCAAGTACCTGGCACCACGCATCCGCGGAGGCGATTTTTTTTCTACCAACAACGTGATGAGAGGACTTAAAGCAGGATCTTTTTCAATCATGGGAGAATACCCTGAATATTTCCTGATAGATCCTCTCTATATTGCCGAGGGGCGGTTGATCAATGACCTTGACATCCAGGACAAGCGAAAGGTAGTCGTAATCGGAACCCGGGTCAAGGAGCTTCTTTTTAAGAAAGACGAGGAGGCTCTGGGTGAATATATTCAGATCCAGGGAGTATATTTTAAGGTGGTCGGAGTATTCAAGTCAAAACGAAACGGCGAACAGGCCGAGCGTGAAAATCAGAACATTTACATGCCGTTTACAACGCTCCAAAAAACATATAATTACGGCAACAGAGTTGGTTTTTTTGGGATTACTTCAAAGGATGGAATTCCGGTCAGTGTTGTCGAAGAGAAGGCGATTGAGATACTTAAACAGCGTCATGGAGTTGCCCCAAGCGACGACAGGGCTATTGGCCATTTTAACCTCGAACAGGAATTCAGGAAATTCCAGGGGTTGTTTACAGGCATCCGGGTGTTGGTCTGGATTGTTGGGATTGGAACGCTCATTGCCGGGATTATCGGTGTGAGCAACATCATGCTTGTTGTTGTAAAAGAACGCACGAAAGAGATCGGAATCCAACGGGCGCTCGGAGCCACGCCCATGAAGATAATCAGTCAGATCATTACAGAAGCGATTGTACTGACGACCTTCGCGGGTTATTTCGGTTTGGTGGTCGGCGTCGGCCTCCTGGAGCTGGTAAATTTTGCCATGGAGAGTTCGGGAGCTGACACGGAGATGTTTTATCACCCCGGTGTCGATTTCAGGGTTGCAATGATTGCGTTGAGTATCCTGGTGGTTTCAGGGGCCCTGGCAGGGTTTATCCCGGCACGAAGAGCAGTGGCTGTCAAGCCGATTGATGCATTGAGGTATGAGCAATGATAAATGGCGAAATGGTGAAATAATGAGACAGTGAAATAAATACTAAGATTCAGAAATTAGAATTAATCAAAGGGTCATGAAAAAGACGAGCTTAATGAAAAAAATCATCCGGATTGCTGTACTTGTCATCATTTTAGCAGCTTTCGGCATCACCATATATTATCTCTATAACAAATCAAAAGAGAAACCGGTTGTATATATCACCGAGCAACCTTTTATGACCGATATCATCAAGAAAACAGTTGCTACCGGCTCTGTGATTCCTCGTGAGGAGATCGAGATCAAACCCAAAGTTTCCGGAATTGTCGAGCAGGTATTTGTGGAGCCAGGCAATAAAGTTAAAAAGGGAGATGCCATTGCCAAAGTAAGGATTATCCCTGACCTGGTTAATCTGAATAATGCTGAAGCCAGACTGGATCGGGCACAGATTGCATTTGATGATGCCAAACTGAATTTTGACCGCCAGGAGAAGTTGAAGAATGGTGGGGTGATTTCGGCTTCGGAATTTCAGATGGCAGAGATAACTTTCCGGAACGCTAAACAGGAGCTTTCTGCAGCTGAATCCAACCTTGATCTTGTGAGGGAGGGAGCAACGAAAAAAACGGGGGCTGCTACCAATACCCTGATCACTTCAACCATCAATGGGATGGTACTTGATGTTCCCGTAAAAGTTGGCAGCTCAGTGATTGAAGCCAATAATTTCAATCCAGGAACAACCATCGCTTCCATTGCTGATATAGGCGATATGATCTTCCAGGGAAAAGTAGATGAGACCGAAGTGGGAAAGATCAATCCAGGCATGCCTCTCCTGCTTATGGTGGGAGCGATTGAGAATGACACATTTGATGCTACGTTAAAATACATTGCCCCCAAAGGTGTGCTGGAAAATGGAGCCGTTCAGTTTGAGATCAAAGCCGATGTTGACTTAAAAACCGACCAGTTCATCCGGGCCGGATACAGTGCCAACGCCGACATCGTATTACAGCGGGCCAACCAGGTGATGGCCATCAACGAGAGTTTGTTGCAGTTTGAAGATGACTCTACTTTTGTAGAGATAGAAGTGGGTCCGCAGCAGTATGAAAAAAGGATGATTAAAACCGGGTTGTCGGATGGGATTAAAATCGAAGTGATTTCAGGCTTGGCCAAAGATGACAAGATAAAAGTTCCACAACTGAAGAGCGCCGGCAATTAATTTTTCCGGGTTTCAGAAGTAGGATTTCTCAGGCTAGCGGTTTTCGCAATAAGTAGCACCCAGGCCATCCACATGATCATAATTTCGGCGTAGAAGAGAGGCCCGAATAGAAAATCTTTCAGTAGATGCAACTGCTCAGGCTGAACCAAACAATGGACATTTACAAGTAAAAATCTTGCCAGGACAGTTATCTGGATAATGAACAATGTAAGTGGTATAAACCAAGCCTTTTTCCCCCAGGATCCCGGAACGATAACAAACAAGGAGATCACAAGGCACATTTGCTTAACCCCTGATAAGTAAAAAAAGTAGCTGATATAGAGCCCGTTTGGCAGGATGAGGCTAATCCCATCCCGGATGATATCAACTTCAATCAGGGGATTGACAATAGCCGGAGTGATAGTTAACAGAAAGTTTCCAATGGCATCACTGATGAAGACGAATGGAGGGAAGTTGTCAATCTCAGTTTCAAAAGATTCCCATACAAGCTGAAAAAAGAGCACAACAAGGAAAAAGATCCATACCTGAATGATCAGCTGGAAATTCCAGCTCTTCATCTTGTTTAGCAGATTCTTGAAGAGGGCGGAAGCCATTTCCCAAAATTACTAAAAAGCGTTTAGAATCTCTTCGTGTAACCATGACAATAGGGAGCAGAGCCTTTATGCTCATAATAGTCCTGGTGATAGTTCTCTGCTTTCCAGAATATTGAAGCCGGTTTGATTTCGGTAACGATGTTGTAATCCTTTCCTTTCAGGATTTCGATCAATTTTTCTGTGATCTCCTTCTGTTCATCATTGAGGTAGAATATTGCCGATCGGTACTGTTCCCCAACATCGGGTCCCTGGTGGTTCAATTGTGTTGGATCATGAATCTCGAAAAAGAGTCTTGCCAGCTTCTCAAAACTGATCCGGGAAGGGTCAAAAGTTACTTCAACAGCCTCATAATGACCGGTCGTTCCAGAACAGACCTCTTTATAGGTGGGGTTTTCAACATGGCCTCCGATATATCCAGAAACAACTGCCAGGACACCCGGTGCTTTCTGCAAATAGTATTCAACTCCCCAGAAACAACCTCCGGCAAAAATAGCAGTATCAGTCAGTCCAGCAGCTTTTTCGGGAATAAATACCATCGAGATGGAGTTCACACAATGGCGGTTGTTTTTGGAAGTAAAACCCTCTCCTTCAAATACATGTCCAAGATGCGCTCCGCAATTTGCACAGAGGACCTCTGTGCGGCTTCCATCCGCATCCAGCTTGTGTTTAACTGCTCCGGGAATTTCATCGTCGAAACTGGGCCAACCGCAACCGGCATCAAATTTTGCCGTGGATTCATATAAAGGGGCTTCACACATCTTACAGATGTAGGTTCCACGTTCCCAGAAGTCATCATACGTGCCTGAATAGGGACGTTCGGTGCCTTTATTGAGGATTACGTGCTCTTCTTCAGGCGTTAATATTTTGTTGACCATATTGTTATTAGGCTGATTCTGTGTGCATCCCGTAAGAGATAGCAATATTAATAAGATACTATAGGATATTTTCTCGATCATATTATCAATAAACAATCTAAATAATACGAAAAAACATTCGGATTATTACAAATGACACAAACTTTTTACGATGTGTTACGATTGCCTACATTTGCAAAAAAAACGTGAAATGAAGAAAATCCTTGGAATAGGAAATGCACTGGTGGATATTTTAATCCGGATTGAACAAGATTCCCTTCTCGAACAACTGAACCTGCCCAAAGGGAGTATGCAGTTGGTCAATAAGTTACGCAGTGATGAGATTTTGATGGCGCTAAAAGATGTTCCACATAGTCTGGCAGCTGGTGGTTCAGCTGCCAATACCATCCATGGACTGGGTATGCTTGGAGCCAAAACCGGCTATATCGGCGTGATTGGGAAAGATGATCTGGGCGCCTCGTTTGAGACAGATATGATTTCTGCCGGGGTAGAGCCTTTTTTAATTCGCAGCGACACGGAGACCGGACGGGCCATCACCTTAATTACACCCGATTCGGAGCGCACCTTTGCCACCTTTCTTGGAGCTGCTGTTGAACTTTCAGCAGCGGACCTGATGACCTCAACCTCAACTACTCCACCCCCAGCCCCTTCCCAACAAGGGAGGGGAGCAACCGGCAAGCGGCAACCAGCAACCAGCATTTTTAAGGGTTACGATTACCTCCACATCGAAGGCTACCTGGTACAGAACCACGACTTGATCGGGACAGCTGTGGAACTGGCAAAAGCAAATGGATTGCTGGTGTCACTCGATTTGGCCAGTTACAATGTTGTAGAAGCAAATCTGGAATTTCTGGAAGAGATCGTTAAGAAATATGTCGATATTGTATTTGCCAATGAAGAGGAGGCCAACGTATTCACCGGGTATGAACCTGAAAAAGCATTGCATCACCTGGCTCAGTTTTGTGACGTGGCGGTCGTAAAAATTGGTAGCCGGGGTTCGATGGTTAAATCGCGAAATGTTGTCACCGAAATCGGCATCATCCAGGTCAATTCCGTTGACACCACGGGGGCGGGGGACCTCTATGCAGCAGGGTTTCTTTATGGGCACTCCCTTGGCTGGCCGCTCCTTAAATGCGGGGAAGCCGGAGCTCTTCTGGCCGGCAATATCATCGAGGAACTCGGCGCGAAAATGCCAGCGACCAGATGGGATATAGTGAAGGAGAGAATGAGAGGGTGACTAAGTTATCCTTTGAAAATTAAATTTAACCGTGTAACTTTGCAAACCTTTTCGAAATTAATATTAATCAAGTACATACGTAAATTTATTTATTACCATGAAGGTATTTCAGACGAATGAGATCCGGAACATCGCTTTGATTGGCGGTGCTAAATCGGGAAAGACTACCCTGGCTGAAGCGATGATTTTTGAAGGCGGTGTGATCAATCGCAGAGGGAGTGTGGATGACAAAAATACTATATCAGACTATCGTCCGATCGAGCTGGAGCGCCAGAACTCTGTTTCTGCTTCCATTTTGTACACACTTTACGACAATAAAAAAATCAACATTATCGATACTCCTGGTTTTGATGATTTTATCGGGGAGGTAATCTCTCCGCTCAGAGTTTGTGATACCGCTCTAATGGTAGTGAATGCGCAGAACGGAGTTGAAGTTGGGACAGAGATCACATGGCGGCACACCAGTATGATGGAGAAACCGGTTATTTTTATTGTGAACCATCTGGATGTAGAACTTGCAAACTTTGATGAAGCGGTACGCCAGCTAAAACAACAGTTTGGTAATTTCGTAACAGTAGTTCAGTATCCTGTGAACCAGGGAAATGGATTCCATTCCATTATCGATGTGCTGAAGATGAAGCTATACAAGTATCCTCAGAGTGGCGGAAAGCCAGAAATCCTTGACATCCCGGCAGAAGAAAAAGATAAGGCCGAGGAGATGAATGCTACATTGATTGAAGAATTAGCTTCAAAGGACGAAGCATTAATGGAGGAGTTCTTCGATAAAGGTACACTCACCGAAGAGCAAATCAACAAAGCACTTGAGCTGGGACTGATTTCCCGTTCTATTTTTCCGGTGATGTGCGTGAGTTCCAAACACGATATTGGTGTCACCAGGCTCTTGGAATTTGTTGCCAATGCAGTACCTGCTCCGAACGAAATGCCTGGGGTTAAAACAACGGATGGGAAAGTTCTTACCTGCAAGGTATCAGATCCCACCTCTCTTTATATTTTTAAGACGGCTGTTGAGACCCACCTTGGAGAGATTTCGTATTTTAAAGTTTATGGTGGGGAGGTTATAGAGAGCCAGGACATGGTGAATGCTAACCGGAATTCGAAAGAGAGGATTTCCCAACTTTTTGTCATCAATGGCAAGAACCGGGAAAAAGTGGAAAAGTTTGTTGCAGGCGACATCGGTGCAACCATCAAACTGAAAGCTGTGTTCACCAATAACACACTTAATTCATTGAAGAATCCGGATGACATTATTGAACCAACCACCTACCCAAATCCAAAATTCAGGGTTGCAGTTAAAGCAAAAAACACGAACGATGACGAAAAGATGGGTGCCATCCTGAATGAGCTTGCCAAGATGGATCCTACCCTGATCTTCGGATATTCAAAAGAGCTGAAGCAGTTAATTCTGCAAGGACAGGGAGAACTTCATCTGAACCTGGTAAAATGGCTTATTGAAAATGTTGAAAAGATTTCTATCGAATATCTGGCACCGAGAATCCCCTACAGAGAGACGATTACAAAACCTGCAAAAGCGACCTATCGTCATAAGAAACAGTCGGGTGGTTCAGGACAGTTCGGAGAGGTTCACATGATGATTCAGCCTTACAAAGAAGGAATGGCCGATCAGACTGAATTCCCGATCCGCGGACGTGATACTATTGAACTCGAATGGGGAGGTAAACTCATCATGCACACCTGTATCGTTGGAGGTGCTATCGATGCGCGGTTTATGCCGGCTATCCTCAAAGGGGTAATGGAGAAGATGGAAGAGGGCCCGCTTACAGGATCGTATGCCCGCGATATTGTTTTCAACATTTATGACGGTAAGATGCACCCTGTTGATTCGAACGAGATATCATTCAAACTGGCAGGAAGAAACGCCTTCAGGGAAGCCTTTAAAAATGCAGGACCAAAAATCCTCGAGCCTATTTATGATGTGGAGGTGATGGTTCCCGAGGAGAAGATGGGTGAAGTTATGACCGACCTGCAGGGACGGCGCGCCTTGATTATGGGTATGGACAGTGAAGGGAATTACCAGAAGATCAAAGCCAAAGTTCCACTTGCTGAAATGAACCGCTACTCTACTGCCCTCAGTTCGCTGACGAGTGGACGGGCCACTTACGACATGAGGTTTGCCGAATATGTACAGGTGCCTGCCGAGGTTCAGGATAAACTACTGAAGGCATACGAAGAAGAGGAGCAGGAAGAGGATTAATACCCACCCCTTAATCCCCTCCCAAAAAAGGGAGGGGAAACCAGAATGGTTAACCCAGGCGAGAAACATGATGCCTATGCTGTCCTGAAAGTCAGGGACTTTCGCCTTTTTATCAGTTACCGTTTTTTTATTACGATTGCATTTCAGATGCAGGGCCTCATTGTTGGCTGGCAGATGTATGAACTCACCCATGATCCGCTTGCCCTCGGATTAATAGGTCTGGCGGAGGCACTGCCATTTATCTCGGTAGCTCTCTATTCGGGCCATGTTGCAGATCGGTATAACCGGCAACGAATCATCGCCTGGTTTTCGATGTTATTTCTGCTGGGGACTCTCTTATTATATGCGTTCAGTTATAAGAATCTGATGACAATTCTGGCACTGGGTGTTTTCCCAATCTACTTCGTTGTGGCACTAACCGGGATTGTGCGGGCCTTCCTCTATCCATCAACCATTGCACTGATGGCTCAGCTGGTTCCAAGGCATCTCTATACCAACTCCTCCACATGGAATAGCACGGTATGGCATATTGCCGCCATCTCGGGCCCGGCATTAGGAGGATTGATATACGGTTTCTTCGGAGTTCAGGTAGCCTACATCATTGTTGTATTTTTTGTGGTTGTAGCACTGAGCCTCCTGCTTTTTGTGAAACACTACCAGAATCCACAAATGATCCTGACGGAGACGATCAGGCAGCGACTCTCTTCCGGACTTAAGTTTGTGTTCCGGAATCAGATCCTACTTGGCACGATGTCGTTGGATATGTTTGCTGTATTGTTCGGCGGGGCGGTAGCGATGCTTCCTATTTTCGCGGCGGAAATTCTTTTTGTCGGCCCACAGGGATTAGGATTTCTCCGGGCTGCTCCGATGTTTGGCGCCGTCATGATGTCGTTAATCCTGGCTTATCGGCCCCCTGCTGCCAGCGCCGGAAAGTGGCTTTTTATTTCGGTTGCGGGGTTTGGATTAAGCATCATCTGTTTCGCACTTTCGAAAAATTTTTACCTATCCCTTTTTCTGCTCTTCCTGAGCGGTCTCTTCGATAATATCAGCGTGATCATCCGTGCCACGACACTTCAATTATTGACACCTGATGAAATGCGAGGCCGTGTCGCCTCTGTCAACAGTATCTTTATCGGTTCTTCCAATGAGATCGGTTCTTTCGAATCCGGGCTGGCAGCCAAGATCATGGGATTGATTCCATCGGTTATTTTCGGCGGATCAATGACCCTGGTTGTCGTAGGGATTATTGCAAAAAAGGCGCCGCTATTGAGGAGATTGAACCTGAGGGCGCTGAAGTGATTTCCGAATTGTTCGGAGATCCTATAAAAACAGCTCCACCAGTTTATGGTAATCGGCAGGCTTAATTTTCATGTGCATCCCGTCCACCTGCCCGATTTTCATCGTCTCCACTATGTCATCTATTGAGGGGTTCGGGACATTCATGTCACGGAGTCTGACAGGGCAGCCGAGGGAGAGGAAAAAATCTTCAATCCGGCCAATGGCCTGATCAGGATCCAACTTTTCATTGAACATCTCTGAACCCAGCAAGGCAATCCGATCACCGGCCTGGTCTTTAAAAAAGCGCATCCAGGCAGGGTAGACGATGGTGAGAGATGCTCCGTGTGGCACACCGTAAAGTAGAGAAAGGATATGTCCGATCGCGTGAACGCCCCAGTCGCCAGAGATTTTCCCTTGCATGGTGATTCCGTTCAGAGCCAGGGTGGCAACATACATGATCCTTGCGCGGAGGGCATAGTTCTGCAAGTTGTTCAGCAGGGGAGGCCCTGCCTCCATGGCCTCTTTGATGATGCTCAGAACGAGCTTGTCGCTCATCGGGCAATCTCCGGCGCCAAACCAGGCTTCCATGCAATGGGCCATAAGGTCGGCAACACCGAAGGCGGTATAATCCCTGGGTACAGTCATAGTCACCTCAGGATCCAGGAAGGAGTGCCTGGGAAGGGCAAATTGCGACCGAACAGGTGCTTTGAGTTTTGCCTTCTGGTTTGAAATAACAGCGATGGCATTCATCTCGGAACCGGTAGCGGCCAGAGTCAAGATTGTGATGATGGGTAATCCCTGGTTTGGTGTTGCTTTCCCGGCGAAGAAATCCCAGGCTGAGTGATCGACCGGGATGGAGAGGGCAATGGCTTTCGCCGAATCGATTACACTGCCGCCCCCAACAGCCAGGACCATCTCCACGCTGTTTACTCGTCCCACAGTGGCAGCAGCTTCCACATCTTCAATTACCGGGTTGCTTCGGATCCCGCTGTATTCGAAAACGGATAGACCCGCTTTTTTCAGGTAGGCAATTACCCTGTCGTACAGTCCAGATTGTTTGATTGAAGACTGTCCATAAACCAGCAAGACCCTTGTCCCGTATAAGGAGAGCGTTTGGCCAAGATTGGTCAGTACGCCTTTCCCAAAGTGAATGGTTGTTGGATTGCAGGAAGTGAAGTTTTCCATAATGACACGATTAGCGGATCAATAAATAGGTTTTTTTATAGCAGAATAGGACCCCTTAACAATTCCACTCTGGAACTCAACCTGGATCGAGCCACTTAGGATCATCTCCCCTGTATCGAATGCGCCGGTAAGTGAATCGTTCGTAAAGGAGGAGGCCATGCTCAATAACTGTAGCGAAAACTGTTTGTTAAGAACGGGTGCAATACCCGTTGATATTGACATCTGGTAATTCGCTGAATCCGAACTGCCACCTTCATGCCTGGTAACCGCAAAGGAATAAGAAGAGAGGTAGAGCATACCTTCTACGTTGATCACAGAGATCTCAATCGGATACTGCTGCCAGGTCGTTCCCTGCCAGATTCCGATGAGTTGAGGGAAATCAGGTTCTTTTGGAGGATCTGAAGATTCTTTTTTACTGCAGGATACAAGCACTACAATCCCAAACAGGAGCACCATCGCTTTCAGGAATACATTTTTCATACACGTGGGGTTTTTGAAGGATATAAAGATACGGAGAATACGGGAGTAAGATGATTTTTTCTACCTTTGCCGTCCGGAGAATCTGTGAAATTTATAACATTTATGTACAGCAACTTTAGGGAGTTTTTGCAACAGCAACTTGATACCATCCGTGAAGAAGGACTCTTTAAAAATGAACGGATTCTGATGACTCCCCAGGGGGTTCAGATCAAGACGATGCGGGGATTGGACGTGCTGAATTTCTGTGCTAACAATTACCTGGGTCTATGTTCTGATCCACGGGTTATGGCAGCCGCCAACTATACGTTCTTCAAATATGGTTACGGCATGGCTTCGGTTCGGTTTATATGTGGCACCCAGAAAGTACATAAAGACCTCGAAGCCAGCTTAAGCAAGTTTCTGGGAATGGAAGACACGATCCTTTACTCTTCAGCTTTTGATGCCAACGGCGGTGTGTTTGAACCTCTTCTCAGCGAACAGGATGCCCTCATCTCTGACGAGCTGAATCACGCCTCCATCATCGATGGGGTGAGGCTTTGCAAAGCACAGCGATTCAGGTATAAAAATAATGACATGGAGGATTTGGAAGAGGTTCTTCAGCAAGCTGGTGCCGCCAGGTTCAAACTCATCGTAACCGACGGGGTTTTCTCTATGGATGGGATTATCGCCCAGGTGGATAAGATATGTGATCTGGCCGGGAAGTATGATGCTATCGTGATGGTTGATGATTCGCATGCAACAGGATTTGTCGGCGCTACAGGTAGGGGTACACATGAATATTGTAACTGCATTGACCGGGTAGACATCATCTCCACCACTTTCGGGAAAGCGCTGGGTGGCGCCTCAGGGGGATGCATCTCCGGTAAAAAGGAGATCGTGGAATTGCTCAGGCAACGCTCCCGGCCTTACCTTTTCTCCAATTCATTAGCCCCTGCCATTGCAGGAGCAACCCTTGAGGTTATCAACATGTTATCGGAGACGACAGAACTTCGAGATAAACTGTTTCAGAATACTAAGATGTTCCGCCGGGGAATGGAGGATACGGGATTCAGGATTGTGCCTGGGATTCACCCAATCACACCCATCCTTTTCGGGCACCTCCCAAATGATGCGAAATTGTCCCAGGATTTTGCTAACGAGTTGCTGGACGAGGGAATTTATGTGATTGGATTCTATTATCCGATTGTGCCAAAAGGAAAGTCGAGGATCCGGGTACAGATCAGTGCTGCACACTCCACGGATCAGATCCGGTTTGCGATTGATAAATTCACCAAAGTTGGAAAAAAACTCGGAGCGATTTGATTTTCGGAATAGGGACAGATATCATTGAGGTTGATCGCATCCACAAAGTCATGGAGCGGGATATCGGTTTCCGTGATAAGATATTTACCGGGCATGAAGTCGAATATTGTGAATCAAAAAGGCATAAATACCAGCACTATGCTGCCCGTTTCTCCGCGAAGGAGGCATTCCTGAAAGCGATTGGAACAGGGTGGCGCTTCGGCATCCGGTTTGCCGACATCGAGGTGACACACGACGAACTGGGAAAGCCGGAAATCAACGTATACGGGAAAGCAAAAGAGTGGTGTGAGCAGGAATCGGTTTCGAAAATTCACGTATCTTTATCGCACCTTAAAGAGATGGCTACAGCGGTGGTGATTGTGGAAAGAGGTGATGGAGTCATGGGGTCATGAAGAAATTAAAAATCATTGTCATTTCGAGAATCTATAAAAAAGATTTTGACAAAAGCTAAGATGAACCTTATGAGAAGCGGATTATTAAAAGAAATAGACACGACGTACTCCGCGCCCTCAGCGAAATCTCTGTTCCCTCGGCGGTTAATAGATTCATTAGTAGCATTGGCGAAGCAAAAGATATTCGGAGGTGAAACGAGTAAAGCAATCAGCATATTTAATCATAAAACAAAAAGTATAAACTAATTATTAAACATTATGTCGCATATCGGATCGTATGATGAACGGGTTAAAAATTTCGACTGGAAAATCTCGGAAAACGAACTTGGATACAAAAAGGGCGACCCGATCAACATCGGCTGGTACTGTACCGACCGGATCTGCGAGATGGGGAAAGCCGACAAGCCTGCTCTGATCTGGGAAGGTTCCACTGGCAATGAGAAACGTTACACGTACAACGATATTCGCCTGGCCAGCAACACCATCGGGGATTTCCTCCGGTCGCTGGGCATTAACAATGAAGACCGGGTTTGCCTCTTCATGGATAAAATCCCGGAGCTCTACCTGGGCTTCCTGGGAGTTTTAAAGACAGGCGCCATTGCCCAACCCCTTTTTTCGGCATTTGGCGATGAATCGTTATTCATCCGGCTGGAAAATGCTCAAACGAAAGCCATCATCACACAGAAAAAACACGCCCCAAAGGTTCGCAAAATTCTTGACAAGATGCCATGGCTGGAGCATATTATCATTGTGGATCAGGATCCCGCAAAGCCGTTAATGGAGAGAGAGGTGGCTTTCAACCTGGATGAGGCTCCCAAAGTGGATAAATTCGAAATTTTTCCCACCTACGCCGAATCCCCCTCCGTCCTTCATTATACATCCGGGACAACTGGCCAGCCAAAAGGGGTGAAGCACGTTCACGCATCCCTCATTTCCCAGTACCTTACCGCTAAATGGGTTCTTGACCTGCATGACGACGATATCTACTGGTGTACAGCAGATCCTGGTTGGGTTACCGGAACCTCCTACGGCATCATTGGTGCGTTCAGTAATGGGGTCACCCAGTGTGTTCTTGATGCAGGGTTTTCGGCCGATAACTGGTATCGTTTTATCGAAAAGCACAAGGTTACCGTCTGGTATTCGGCGCCAACGGCCATCCGGTCGCTGATGAAAGCCGGGGACGATGTTGTTAAAAAGTACGACCTTTCTTCCCTGCGGCATCTGGCATCGGTGGGAGAACCTCTGAACTCTGAAGCCGTCATCTGGTCGGAGAAAGTGTTCGGGAAGCCTTTTCTTGATACTTACTGGCAGACTGAGACAGGATGCATGGTGATCACCAACTTCCCCGACATGAAGATCAAGCCGGGATCGATGGGAAAAGGGTTTCCTGGCATCGAAGCAACAGTTGTGGACCCCGAGACATACAAGCCGTTTACCGAAAGCGGGAAAATGGGGTTGATCGCCATCAAACCAGGATGGCCCTCCATGATGCGGACTTACTGGAACAATGAAGAGACGTATAAAAAGAAATTCGTCAACGGATGGTATATTCCAGGCGACCGCTCTTCGATCGACAACGAAGGGTACTTCTGGTTTGTAGGTCGCGACGACGATGTGATCAATACCGGAGGCCACCTGGTGAGTCCGTTTGAGGTGGAGTCGGCGCTTTTGGAACATGAAGCCGTGGCGGAATCGGCTGTGGTTGCCAAACCCGATTTTGTGAATATGGAGGTGGTGAAAGCGTTTGTAACGCTGAAACCCGGATTCACTGCTAGCAAGGACCTGGATCTTCAGATAATGAATTTTGTCAGGAAAAAACTCTCTCCGCTGGCGATGCCGCAGGAGATCGAATTTGTGGAATCCCTGCCAAAAACCCGCAGTGGCAAGATCATGCGTCGGATCCTTCACGCCAAGGAGTGGGGCGAAGAGATTGGGGATACTTCGACGTTGGAGGATGATTAACCTTGAAAAACATACAAGTAACCAACAGTAATAACAGAATTAAAAAAGGAGAACACCATGGAAGACATGCATGAAGCAGTAAAAGCTTATGTTATCGACGAATATGTAGAAGATGATTCGGAATTAACCTATGATACCCCGCTGATTTCGGGCGGTATCGTGGATTCATTTTCAATGGTTTCGTTGAAGAGGTTCCTGGAGAACAAATACAACATCTCCATCCCTGACGACAAGGCTACCCCGGAAGCATTTGATTCAGTAAACAAGATCTGTACTCTGGTAAAGGAGTACCTCGGTTAACCATAAAGAACTTTCACCATGGCTTATTCAGACAAAACACGTGGGATGTACAGTGACATCCTCACAGGGCTACAGGATGCGGGCCTTTTCAAAATGGAGAGGTACATTCACTCTCCTCAAGCAGCCGATATTGAAGTGGAATTTCCTTCAGGAGCTTCTTTAAAAAAAGTAATAAACATTTGTGCTAACAATTACCTGGGACTTTCCAGTCATCCGGACGTAGTGAAGGCAGCTCATGAGGGGTTGGATTCCCATGGCTACGGGATGTCTTCCGTAAGATTCATTTGTGGGACACAGGATATTCACAGGCAACTCGAGAAAATGGTTTCTGAGTTTCTGGGGACTGAAGATACCATCCTGTTTCCATCCTGCATGGATGCAAACGCCGGTGTCTTTGAAGCAGTACTCACCAAGGATGATGTCATGATCTCCGACCGGCTGGTACATGCATCTATCATCGACGGGATCAGGCTGTGTAGCGCCATGCACGACACGTTCAAACACTCCGATATGGCACACCTGGAGAGCAAACTTCAGTTGCATCATGATCGTAGGCTGAAGATGGTCATCACTGATGGGGTTTTCTCTATGGATGGCGATACGGCTAAGCTGGATGAGATGGCTGCCCTGTGCGAAAAATACGATGCACTGCTATTTGTTGATGAGTCGCATGCAAGCGGCTTCATCGGTAAAACAGGCCGGGGAACACACGAAAAGTATGGTGTGATGGACAACGTGGACATCATCACTACCACGTTTGGCAAAGGACTTGGAGGTGCGTCCGGCGGATGTGTTTCTGGCCGCAAGGAGCTGGTGGAGATGTGTCGTCAGAAAGCGCGACCCTACCTCTTTTCCAATACCATTGCACCACCTGTGGTTGCCGGTGTGATCAAAGTGCTGGAGATCCTCTCTGCCAATACCGAACGTCGGGATAAGCTTGAGAAAAACACGGAATTCTGGCGGAAAGGATTGACCGAAGCTGGTTTTGTACTCAAAGATGGCGATACACCAATTGTTCCGGTGATGTTATTTAATGCAAAATTATCGCAGGATGTCTCCCATGGCCTTTACGAAGAGGGCGTTTATGCCATTGGCTTCTTCTTTCCTGTTGTTCCCCAGGGGCAGGCGCGGATCCGTACGCAGATCTCTGCCGGACATGAGATCCATCATCTCGAGAAAGCGCTGGATGCTTTTACCAAGGTAGGAAAGAAATACAACATCCTTGGCAAGAGCAAGCAGGAGATCATTGAGATGTACGGGATGTAGGAATAAATAGCGAAGTAGCGACAAAATGGTGAGATGGTGAAAAAAGCTTTTTCACCATTTTGCTTTTTGGACCTTTGCGATCCTCGACGGAACCGGGAAGCAATTGCATATCCAGGACTCAGGTATCCTGGAACATTGTACCGAGAAAGGATATGATACCACAAAAGTGGTGACTTTTCTCAGGATGTGGAATGTAAACGCAACAGATCCCCAAACGTATATCTTAAATCGTATAACCGGCATCCGGAATTATCTAGAAGAAGTAGAAAAACGCCAACAGGGTTCTTAGGTTTCCAATAGCTTTCGGATTGGAGACATAGCCTTTTGATGTCGTTGTTCCATATCCGGCAACGGTGTATTCCAGTTCCAGGGCTACCCTGAATTTCTGGATGCTGTATTGAAGCCGGGGTGAAACACGCCAGATGTAATCGATGTTCGAACCTCTCGCATAGTAAATCGGATAAACTGTTTCACCAACTCCCAGGTTCTTTGTATAGGCACCGAAAATACCTGTCTGCCAGCTTTTCCCGTTGGTATGAATTTCACCCCACAAGGCGCAGGAACGAACGTTGGCATAGTCGACCTGCCCCTTGGTTATATCGGTTAACTCTTTGACGACATAGCCTCCCAGCATGGTGAATGAATAGTTATCCTCACCATATTGAGCGGCCAGTTTGATCGTAACCGGGCGTAGTTTCCATTTGGTGTAAACGTTATAAGCAAAACCGGATATTTTTGTATCGGTTTTATACTCGTTGGTCACGGCGCCTATATGATTCACGATTCCGTTTATTACTGTGTCATAGGCAGGTGCCAGGGTAATGGTGGTAGACAATCTTGGAGTCAGCATCATAAAATCGATCCCTGCCCCAATCACAAATTCGGTTCCTTTGTCCAGGTTTATGGATTTGTACTGTAGCTGGAGATCGAGCTCAGGCAGGACGGAGTTCCTGAGATATTTCGGGTTTGGGCCATCCGGGCCTGTACTGGTGAAATCAACCTGTGAAAGAGCCGCCAGCTGAATCTGGAACTTCCAAATTTTCTGCGTGACTCTTATCTGGGGATTTCGGGAGAAGACAACAAAAGGCGCTCCTGTGTTGAATGATATGGTTCCGGGGAAGCAGTCGGTTGAAAACATCGGATGCCATGTTTGACCGGTCAGCAGTTCCGTGTTTTTCCAGTTCAGTTTGATGAATGCATGACGAAGCCGGAAGGTGTTAATTGCGGGGTTCACGTTTCCGAAAAACTCACCTTCGATGTAAGCCGAGGATTTGGCTCCAAGGACATCCGGGCCCCAGATAGAGCCGGCCAGGCGGGTTTGAATGGAGAGGATGTTGTAATTCCATTTGGCATTGATATCGTTTCCCTCTGCATCAAGTTTCTCATTTTCGGGATAGAGGAGGAAATGACCCTCTCTGGCCGTTACGACCTGTCGGGAATCAAAAAAGACATCGGTTTTGACAAACCCGGAGAATTTAATTCCGAACAGCGGTTTTTTCTCGCCATCGTCCTGTGCAAACAGGGAAGAAAAGACGAGAGAGGTCGTGAAAAGAGTAAGAAGAATGTGTTTCATGGTTAGCTGTTTATTAATTAACAGGCAATAATAAGAAATTTGGACAAACCTTCATAAAATCCTTACTTTTGTTTTCATTTTTAGTGCGACAAAAGATATGAATATCCACAGGTTAAACGCATTTTTTAATCCTAAAAGGATTGCTGTTTTGGGGATTACAACAAATCCAAACAGTGTTAGTGGGAAAGTGCTGATTAACCTTGTGAATGGAGGTTTCAGGGGGGTTGTTTTTCCTGTAGCACCCGATTACGAAGCCGTAATGGGAATTCCTTGCTTTCCCGACCTAAATAGTTTGCCTAACGTTCCCGATCTGGGAATCATCTGCTCCCCGGCAAACCAGGTTTTAGAAGGTGTTAAAGCATGTGGGGAAGCGGGCATCAGGGGTGTAATCATTATGTCTGCAGGATTTCGGGAAACGGGGAAAGAGGGGCGCGCTTTGGAGTCAGAGCTCCTCAAGGAGATACGGAGGTATCCTGAAATGAGGGTTTTAGGACCCAATTGCCTGGGTGTTATCGTTCCCGGATTGAAACTGAACGCCAGTTTTGCGACATCTATGCCGAAGCCAGGAAGTATCGCTTTTATTTCTCAATCGGGTGCACTTTGCACGTCGGTTCTTGACTGGGCTCTTGATGGTAAAATTGGATTCTCTTATTTTGTCTCCATTGGGAATACCATGGATGTCGACTTTGGTGATTTGATCGATTTTTTTGGCGAAGATGAGCAGACGACCTGTATCATACTGTATATTGAATCCATTGGTAATCCCAGAGAATTCATGACTGCTGCGCGTGCATTTGCCCGTAAAAAACCGATTATCGTCTACAAAGCCGGCCGGTTTCCCGAATCGGCAAAGGTGGCTGCTTCACATACCGGAGCGATGGCGTCTGAAGACGCGGTTTATGATGCGGCATTTCAACGAGCTGGTCTTGCAAGGGTCTATAAGATCGGGGATATTTTTAACGTGGCCGAATTGATTGGAAGAGGAAGGCTTCCAAATGGTCCAAGATTGGGCATTGTAACTAACGCAGGAGGCCCTGGGGTGATGGCGACGGATGCACTAATGGCCCTTCAGGGGAAATTGGCGGATCTGTCTGATGAAACCATCCTGAAACTCAATGAAAGTCTCCCTCCATTTTGGTCTCATGCTAACCCTGTAGATGTATTGGGAGATGCACGTGCAAAAAGGATTTCCAAAGCCACCAAACTGGTACTGGAAGATTCAAATGTAGATGCCGTATTGGTTATATTAACACCGCAGGCGATGACCAATCCTACGGCAACAGCAAAAGAGATCAGTTTCCTGATGTCAGGCACCCGGAAGCCGATCCTGGCTGCCTGGCTTGGAGGAAAAACCATGCACGAAGGGAATATGTTGCTTATGGAAGCCGGAATCCCTTCATTTAATACTCCTGAGGAGGCTATTGGAGCCTTTATGACATTGGTGGCCTATTCGAAGAATTTAACAACATTGTACGAAACACCCCGGGATATCCCGGTAGAATTTTCAGTTGACAGGCAAGAACTACATAAGCAATTTGTAAAAACAATCAGGGGAAAGGGTCCCATTCTTTCGGAAGAACTTAGTAAACGAATCCTTGAGACTTATGGAATTCACACGACACTTCCTGTGCAAGCAAAAGATGAGGAAGATGCCGTAAAAATTGCCAGGCATTTAGGCTATCCTGTCGTGTTGAAGATCTTGTCACCTGATATCACCCACAAATCTGATGTAGGAGGTGTTATCATCAATATCCGCAGTGATGAAATGGTTCGAAACGGCTATCGACAGATTCTGAAAACCGCGGGAGAAAAGAATCCGAAAGCTTTCCTGGAAGGAATCACAGTTCAACCAATGGTGGATTCGACTGATTCGGCCGAAATGATAGTTGGAATAAAAAAAGATCGTGTTTTTGGCACCATAATCATGATCGGGATGGGAGGCATCTATGCAGAGCTTTTTGGTGATAAAGTATTAGGGCTTCCACCATTGAATGAAGCCCTTGTAAGGCATATGCTGGAATCCCTGAAAATTTATCCCATCTTGCAGGGATACCGTGGCGCGAATCCAAAAGCGATCGAAAAATTAATTGATACCTTAATCAGGCTATCATATTTTGCTGCTGACTATCCTGAAGTTCAAGAATTAGATATTAATCCACTGATTGTAACCCCACATGAAGTAATCGCGTTGGATGCACGTGTTGTTATCGATGAACAGATCCTGGATGACACACAACCAGAATTTCATCATCTTGCACTGCATCCGTATCCTGAGAAATATGTTAAAACGATAACATTGCAGGATGATTGCGTTGTATCGCTCCGGCCAATCAAACCCGAAGACGAACCATTATGGCTTGATATGTTAGGGAATTGCTCTAAAGAATCACTCTATTCCAGGTTCCGTTATTTCTTTCATTGGGAAACCCATGAAATAGCAACACGCTACTGTTACATCGATTATGACCGTGAAATTGCTATTGTTGCTGAGATACAGGAGAAAGGAAAGAAAAAACTTATCGGTGTTGGCCGGCTGGTTGCTGATCCTGATCACGAAGCGGTGGAATATGCTATTCTGGTTGTGGATGCCTGGCAAAATCGTGACCTTGGAAACAGGATTACAGACTATTGTCTTGAGATTGCTGGCAAATGGAATCTATCCCGGATATATGCTCAAACGACAAAGGATAACCATAAAATGATCTCTATGTTCAAGAAGCGTAATTTTAAAATTACAAGTGATGCCCAGGATGACCTGGTTGAGGTTGTAAGACAATTACTGTAATCTTGATTAATCCTCGTTATAAAGATAACATCAGTAGAAAAGCTTTTTGAAGAATTGGTTTATTTTATTCCTGTTCATCACTGGGCTGTTTATACTTTTGTCATCCTGCGCCACTACAAATCCCAATGAAAAGTTACTCCCTGGAGATATGAGAAAGAAAATTTTGAAAGCAAGAATTTCTATTTTGTAACGGAAACAGTCTATTCAACAATGGACATAACGATTAATTAACTCTTTTTTTGTTCGAAGAAAACCTGTATTTTTGAAAGACACAAATTTTAAATTTCGAATCCAATGAATTTTGAATTTACAGAAGAGCAAAAGATGATCCAGCAAGCTGCCAGGGATTATGCCCAGCGGGAGCTGATCAAAGACGTTCTGGAGCGCGACGCAACATGCGAATTCCCTACCCAGCACGTCAAAGCACTAACCGAACTAGGTTTCATGGGAATGACTGTTGATCCCAAGTACGACGGAGGTGGGATGGACACTGTCTCCTATGTGCTGGCTATGGAGGAGTTATCGAAAGTCGACTCCGCGACATCTGTCATCATTTCTGTGAATAACTCGCTTGTTTGTTATGAACTTGAAGAGTTTGGCACTGAAGCACAAAAGGAGAAGTATCTCAAACCACTTGCCAGGGGAGAGAAACTGGGAGCCTTCTTACTATCAGAGCCGGATGCCGGGTCTGATGCAACTTCCCAGCGTACCACGGCTGTTGATATGGGAGACTACTACCTGGTGAACGGAACCAAAAACTGGATCACCAATGCAAATTGCGCTTCCACGTATATTTTAATAGCGCAAACACATCCTGAGAAAAAACATAAAGGGATCAACGCGCTGATTGTTGATAAGGATTCTCCCGGTATTTCACTTGGTCCACATGAAGATAAGATGGGGATGAGAAGTTCTGATACCCATTCAGTTATGTTTAATGACGTGAAAGTACCCAAGGAGAACCGGATAGGCGAGGATGGCTTTGGCTTTAAAGCAGCAATGAAGACCCTTGAGGGAGGGAGGATCGGAATTGCCGCTCAGGCACTGGGAATAGCTCAGGGAGCCTACGAACGTGCCTTGCAGTATGCAAAGGAGCGCAAAGCATTTGGTACCGAGATTATCAACCACCAGGCAATTGGTTTCAAACTGGCTGAGATGCATACCCGGATTGAAGCAGCACGTTACTTTACTGTGAAATCGGCTTGGTTGAAAGACCAGAAACTTCCCTATGGCACGGCCAGTGCGATGGCTAAATACTGGGCTGCCGAAACTGCCATGTATGTCACCACAGAGGCTGTCCAGATCCTCGGTGGGTATGGTTATGTGAAGGAATATCACGTTGAACGTCTCATGCGTGAAGCCAAACTGACTCAGATCTACGAGGGAACCAGTGAGATACAACAGATCATTATCTCCCGGGCAATCATGAACGACTAAGTCTGTCTTATTCAATGAAGATACCCAAACCGTATAAACCGAAAAACCATATTCGCATCGTTACGGCTGCATCCCTTTTTGATGGTCACGATGCAGCCATTAACATTATGCGCAGGATCCTGCAGGCAAGTGGGGCGGAGGTGATTCATCTCGGACACAACCGCTCCGTGCAGGAGATCGTAGATTGTGCTATCCAGGAAGATGCACAAGCAGTGGCTATCACCTCCTACCAGGGAGGTCATCTGGAGTTTTTCAAATACATGTACGATCTTTTGCACGGAGCGGGATGTGGCCATATTCTGATCTTCGGAGGGGGGGGTGGCGTGATCCTGCCTGAAGAGATCAAGGAGCTTCAGGAATACGGGATTACAAGGATTTACTCCCCGGATGATGGGAGAGAGCTCAGCCTTCAGGGTATGATCAATGATGTTCTGGAACGATGTGACTTTTCACTGAATACCCTGGAGAAATTTGCTTTCGATAAACTTAAAGTTCGCGATCAGACAACAATCTCACGGCTTATCACACTGGCCGAAAATGATCCGGAAAAAGCTCGTCCTTTGCTGCAAAAGCTGGAAGCCAAAGCAACCAAAAACAAGGTTCCTATTCTTGGGATCACCGGAACCGGTGGTGCAGGAAAATCGAGCCTGGTGGATGAGATCGTCAGGCGTTATCTGAACGACCTTCCAGATAAAAATATCGCGATTATCTCGGTTGACCCTACCAAACGCAAGACCGGGGGCGCTCTTCTGGGCGACCGGATACGGATGAATGCCATCAGCGACCCGAGGGTCTATATGCGTTCCCTGGCTACCCGGCAATCCAATCTGGCGCTCTCTAAATATGTCAAGGATGCGATAACTGTTACCAAAGCCGCCGACTTTGACCTGATCATTGTGGAAACTTCCGGAATTGGCCAATCCGACACCGAAATCGTTGACCACAGCGACCTGACTCTTTATGTAATGACTCCTGAATTTGGGGCGGCAAGCCAGCTTGAAAAGATTGATATGCTGGACTTTGCCGACTTGATTGCCATCAATAAATTTGATAAGCGGGGCGCACTGGATGCTTTGCGGGATGTGAAAAAGCAGTATCAACGAAACCACAACCGGTTCCATGATGACATTGACCTGATGCCTGTTTATGGAACAGTAGCGTCGCAGTTCAATGATCCGGGTGTAAATAAACTTTATCAGGCAATTATCTCAACAATTAAAGAAAAGACTGGCGTAATCTTCCCCAGTCATTTTCAGGGCAAAGATGAGATGAAGGAGAAGATATTTATTATCCCTCCATCCAGAACCCGCTACATGGCAGAAATTGCAGAAACGATAAGGGGCTATAACAAATGGTCGCAGGAGCAATCCGACATAGCTCAACGACTCTATGCCATCCATGAAACGCTGGAGACACTCCGGATGTCATCAGGTTTATCCTCTACTGAAGTAACTGCAGGGCATCAAGCCGCCATAACTGAGCTGGAGAAAATCTATGAAAAAACTACCAGTGAACTTGAACCGGCGAATCGCGAAATTTTGAAGCATTGGCCTGAGAAAGTCAACAGCTTTCAGGCAGGAACATTTATTTACAAGGTTAGGGATAAGGAGATAAAGGTAGATACCTTTACAGAATCCCTATCCCACCTCCGGATTCCCAAAATTTCCCTTCCAAAATACCAGGGTTGGGGAGATATCCTGAAGTGGAATTTACGGGAAAATGTCCCCGGTGAATTCCCATATGCTGCAGGTGTCTTCCCATTCAAACGAACCAGTGAAGATCCTACGAGGATGTTTGCCGGAGAAGGTGGACCTGAACGGACCAATAAACGGTTTCATTACGTTTCGCATGGGATGCCCTTTGTTCGCCTATCCACAGCCTATGATTCCGTAACACTCTATGGATTTGACCCGGGTGTTCGGCCAGATATTTATGGAAAAATTGGGAACTCAGGCGTTTCAATCGCCTGCCTTGATGACTCCAAAAAGCTTTACTCAGGATTTGATCTGATGGATCCAAACACGTCGGTTTCCATGACGATCAATGGACCGGCACCTACGATGGTAGGATATTTCATGAATACGGCTATCGACCAGCAATGTGAGAAATATATCCGGGAGCATGGACTGGAAGAGGAGGTTGAGAAAAAGATTCAGGCGATCTACCGGAAAAAAGGGACAAAACGTCCAGCTTATCAGGGGAAATTGCCCAGGGGGAATAGCGGACTTGGATTGATGCTACTGGGTGTGACCGGCGACAAGGTATTGCCCGGTGAAGTTTATGAGAAAATTAAGCAGGAAACCCTGTGCCAGGTGCGGGGAACCATTCAGGCGGATATTCTGAAAGAGGATCAGGCTCAAAACACCTGTATCTTCTCTACTGATTTTGCCCTGAAGATGATGGGGGATATCCAGGAATACTTCATCAAGTCAAAGGTCAGGAATTTCTATTCTGTCTCCATCTCCGGGTACCATATTGCAGAAGCGGGAGCTAATCCGATCACCCAGCTTGCACTTACCCTCTCCAACGGGTTTACCTATGTTGAGTATTATGCCTCACGGGGCATGGATATCAATAAGTTTGCTCCTAACCTCTCCTTCTTCTTCTCGAACGGGCTCGATCCTGAATATTCGGTGATTGGGAGAGTGGCAAGATTAATCTGGGCCAAGACAATGAAATACCGGTATAAGGCAAACGCCCGGTCACAGATGTTGAAATATCATATTCAGACATCCGGGAGGTCGTTGCATGCCCAGGAGATTGACTTCAATGATATCCGGACCACATTACAGGCATTATATGCCATCTACGACAATTGCAACTCCTTGCATACCAATGCATACGATGAAGCTATTACCACACCTACCGAAGAATCGGTACGCCGGGCAATGGCAATCCAGATGATCATCAACCATGAACTTGGTTTAGCGAAAAACCAAAATCCCTTGCAGGGATCATTTATTATTGAAGAGCTGACAGATCTGGTTGAAGAGGCTGTAATGCTCGAATTTGAACGGTTATCAGAAAGGGGTGGTGTGCTGGGGGCCATGGAGACCATGTACCAACGCAGTAAGATTCAGGAAGAATCGCTCTATTACGAGATGATGAAAAATTCGGGGAAGCTGCCGATCATGGGAGTAAACACCTTTCTGTCCAGCAAAGGGTCTCCGACTGTTTTACCAGGTGAAATAATCAGGTCGACGGAAGAGGAGAAGCAGTACCAGATCGATATGTTGAAACAGCTTCATAAGACTTGGGAAAAGGAGTCGGCAATCGCCCTGCATGAGCTGCAACACAGAACTACACAGAATTTAAATATCTTTGAGAGCCTGATGGAGGCCTCTAAAATCTGTTCCATCGGTCAGATTACCCACGCCCTGTTTGATGTGGGCGGACAGTACAGAAGAAGTATGTAACCCGTAAAAAGTGGAATTATGACCTTCAATATTTTGGTTGTCAACCCAAAGGACAAGGTAACCCAGATAGCTGTTTTTGATAACTTTCAGTTACTCTACATCAATAACAGGAGACACTCGGCAGAAGAGCTCAGCCAGTTTAAATCTGTATACGATCAGATTGAATTCAGACGTGATGTCGTTTTCAAAGAGTTGGGCAATAACAATTTTAACTTTTCTGATGTTAAGATTGTCATTTCGCGCGGAGGATTAATCAAACCAGTGCATTCAGGGATCTATGAAGTGAATGAAGCATTATGCTATGACTTGAGAAACAGTCCGATAGGAACCGATATTATCAATATCGGTGGCTTGGTGGCGGATGCCGTCGCAGCAGAGATAGAGGGAGCCAAGGCTCTGATTGCTGATCCAACTGTGGTTGATGAGATGCATGATATTGCACGGATTACTGGTGTTCCGGGAGTTGAACGTAAATCGATCTTTCACGCCCTCAACCAAAAAGCAGTTGCGAAATTATATGCTGAAAGTCTTAAGAAAAACTATCATGAGCTGAACCTCATAGTGGCTCATATGGGAAATGGAACAACTGTTGGTGCCCATTGTAAAGGGAAGGTGATCGATGTCAACCAGGGATTTGAAGGCGACGGCCCATTTTCCATGATCCGGTGCGGGAGTCTTCCATTAGGAGCGATCGTGAAAATGACTACAGATGAAAATAAAAGTAAGGAAGAGGTATATGCTTTGCTGACACATCTGGGTGGAATTAACGCGCATCTGGGGACCACAGATATCACCGAAATTGAAAACAGGATCAAAGATGGAGACAGGCATGCCACATTGATCATTGAAGCCATGGCATACCAGGTTTCAAAGTCTATAGGCGAGATGTTTGTTGCCCTGAAGGGCGAAATAGACGCTATTTTACTTACGGGCGACCTGGCACACTCCGAATTCATAGTTAACATCATTCGTGATCACGTGAACCGCCTGGGCCAGGTTATCGTTTTCCCCGGAGATAATGAAATTCAGGCGATGGCTTCCAATGCTTTTCGTGTCATTAAGGGGGAGATTGAGATCTCGGAATACCAGTAGTGAAATAGTGAAATAGCGAAATAGTGAGGTAGCGAAATAGCGAAATTTTTTGCTTCTTACTTCTACCTTCGAACTTCCAGTTCGTACTTCTAACTTCTAACCTCTAACTTTATGAAACTATATTCTATATTAACCGGAAACCTCAAACTCGACGGCGGTGCCATGTTTGGCGTGGTGCCAAAGGTGATGTGGAGCAAGCTCTACCCGTGCGACGAGAACAACCTATGCAACTGGTCGATGCGCTGCCTGCTGGTCGATACCGGCAACCGGAAAGTGCTGATCGACTGCGGCATCGGGGATAAGCAATCCCAGAAATTCATGGGGCACTATTACCTGAACGGAGATGATACACTTGACGGATCTCTTGAGAATGCGGGTTTTACAGCTGGAGATATTACAGATGTAATCCTGACACACCTCCATTTTGACCATGCCGGCGGTGCGATTCGTTGGAATGATGACAAAACGGATTACCTCCCCACCTTTCCCAATGCTACTTACTGGACCAGCCGCCAGCAATGGGAGTGGGCTACCAACCCAAACAATCGTGAAAAAGCTTCCTTTCTCAGGGAGAACATCCTTCCGATCAAAGAGAAGGGAACGTTGAAATTAATAGATGGGGAAGCTGAGATAATTTCCGGTATTTCCATTCGCTTGTTTCATGGCCATACCGAAGGCCAGGTGATCCCGTTTGTCCGGTATAATGGGAAGACCATCGTTTATATGGCCGATTTGCTTCCTTCTACGGCCCATATCCCCTTACCCTATGTGATGAGTTATGACACACGTCCATTGATCACCCTGGAGGAAAAAGAAAAGTTTATGATCGAAGCAGCAGAAAAGGGATATATCCTCTTTTTCGAACACGACATCTACAACGAATGTTGTACGGTTGAAATGACCGAAAAAGGGGTTCGGATGAAGGAGGCTTTTACGTTAACGGATATCCTGTAGAGACGGGGCATGCCCCGTCTCTACTGATGGTTATGCCAATTTTTTCCTGATCTCATTGACCATCACCTGCGTCATGCGCGGCAAATCGTATTCGTAGGTCAACCCCCAATCTTTTTGTGCTACGCTGTCGTCGATACAGTCTGGCCATGAGTCGGCAATCGCCTGCCGGAAATCGGGTTTGTATGTGATCTTAAAATCGGGAATGTGTTTTTTAATTTCATTGGACAGGGTGTGTGGGGTAAAACAGATCCCAGCTACGTTATAGCTTGACCGGAGGCTTAGTTTGGAGGAGTCGGCCTCCATCACGTCGATTGTGGCTTTGATAGCGTCGGGCATAAACATCATAGGAAGAGCCGTTTCACTGCTCAGGAAACATTCATAGTTCCCCTTCTTGATAGCGTCATAGAAAATCTCTACAGCATAATCGGTCGTACCACCACCTGCTTCCGTCTTGTAGCTGATCAGTCCGGGATAGCGCAAACTCCGGGTATCAACGCCGTACTTCTGGTAGTAATATTCAATCCACCGCTCACCGGCCAACTTGCTGATCCCATAAACCGTGTTGGGCTCCATGATGGTATATTGCGGGGTGTTCATCCGGGGAGTCGTGGGACCGAAGACGGCGATGGAGCTGGGCCAGAATATTTTTTTGATTTTAATTACTTTGGCGATTTCCAATACATTGAAGAGGCTGCGCATATTGATATCCCAGGAAGGCATGGGGCGCTTTTCGGCGTTGCCGGATAGGATGGCTGCTAAATGATAGATCTGAGTAATCTTCTCGTGTTCACAGATCAACTGAAGTTTGCCGGCATCAAGTACATCAAGAATCTCGAACGGACCACTCTCCAGGATGTCGGAGGGCGCAGGTCGGATATCGGTGGCAACGACGTTGCTGTCACCATACATTTTTCGTAGTTCAAGTGTCAGCTCTGAACCGATTTGACCGGAACATCCAATGACCAGAATTTTTTCCATCTATTTCAGGGTTATGGTTTCACCTGCAAAAGTAGGAACTTTATTGTTAACCTTTTAGCAAGTTTTAATTTCTTAACTTTACAGCCGAATTCACTGATCTATGGAGCATAACCTGACTGTTTTCAACACGCTGACTCGTAAAAAGGAGCTCTTCAAACCGTTGAATGAACCGTTTGTTGGGTTGTATGTTTGTGGTCCTACAGTTTATGGTGATCCGCACTTGGGCCATGCCCGTCCAGCAATCACATTCGATCTGGTATTCAGGTATTTAAAACACCTGGATTACAAGGTCAGGTATGTACGAAACATTACAGATGTAGGCCACCTGGAACACGACTTGGATGAAGGGGAAGATAAAATTGCTAAAAAAGCAAGATTGGATCAGGTAGAACCGATGGAAATAGTGCAGTATTACACAGACCGGTACCATCAATTCATGACGTTGTTGAATGTACTTCAACCAAGTATTGAACCTAGGGCATCAGGACATATCATTGAGCAGATCGTGATGATCCAGAAGATTCTGGATGCCGGATTTGCATATATAAAAAATGGGTCGGTATATTTTGACGTAGAGAAGTACAACCAATTCCATCAATACGGAAAATTATCAGGAAGGAAGCTTGAAGATCTTATAGCAAATACCCGTCAACTTGAGGGTCAGGTGGAAAAACGAAATCCGGCCGATTTCGCCCTGTGGAAGAAGGCACAGCCCGAGCACATTATGCGATGGCCTTCTCCCTGGAGCGACGGCTTCCCCGGCTGGCACTTGGAATGCTCGGTAATGGGAACAAAGTATTTAGGGGAACAATTCGACATCCACGGAGGTGGAATGGACCTGCTCTTCCCGCATCATGAATGTGAAATTGCCCAGTCGAGGATCGCAAACGGAAAAGACGCTGTATGTTACTGGTTGCACAACAACATGATAACAATCAACGGCCAGAAGATGGGGAAATCCCTCGGCAATTCAGTTTCGCTCGAAGAATTTTTCAGCGGGAGCCATCCATTGCTCGAACAGGCATACAGTCCTATGACCATCCGCTTCTTTATTCTGCAAGCTCACTACCGTAGTACTCTAGATTTCTCCAACGAAGCATTGCAGGCATCTGAAAAAGGATTGAAACGATTGATGGCAGGCTGGAAGACGTTGAAAAGTCTTCAATTGGCAGCTGGCAGTTGGCAGTCAGGGTTAAACGTCGAGGGTCAAGATTCAAGGAAAAGTTCTTCAACAAGTAACCAGCAACCAGCAACCAGCAACCAGAATCCTGCCACTGGCATCGCGGATCCCGAATCGCGTATCGCGAATCTTGTTACCGGATGCTATGAGGCCATGAACGACGACTTCAATAGTCCTGTTGTGATTGCGAATCTCTTTGAGGGTGTCAGGATAATCAATGCAGTGAAAGAGGGAAAGGAGAAGCTGTCAGGAAAAGAGTTGGCTCAGCTGCAAGAGCTGTTTCAAACGTTCGTCACGGAAATTTTGGCACTCGAGGATGAATCTTTAGAGGATCAGTTTGACACAGTGGATGACCTGATGGAGCTAATCATCAGGTTACGTCAGGATGCCCGGACACGTAAGGACTGGAGTGGCTCTGACTGGATAAGGGATGAATTGGGAAAAATGGGTATTGTGGTGAAGGACACCAAAGACGGGGCTACGTGGGAGAGGGAAAAATGAGTAGGGATGTAGTGAAGTAGCGAAATAAGATTGAATAGCAGCATAGATTCAAAAAGTTAATAAATTGGCGATGAAGAGGTTAAAGGTTTTTTTACTCGTAGTTCTGGCAATTGGAATTTTTGCCGGATGTCAGACAAAACAAAAACAGATGAAAGAGGAACTAGTTAATTTTATAAAGAAGCATGATTCAATCGTCATCCCGTTATCCAGGGAGACAAATCTGGCGTACTGGCAAGCGGCCATCACGGGATCTGAGGAGGATTTTAACAAGGCTCAGGAGCTTCAGTTAAAAATGGTTGAGATCTTCTCTGATACTCTGGCTCTTGCAACACTTGAAAAGATCAAAGTGTCGGGGCTGGTTAATGATACGTTGCTGGCTCGTCAGCTGGACCTCTTGTACAATCAGTTTTTAATGGCAAAGGCTGATACATCGAAACTGAATGAGATTGTGAAGATGGAGACTAAGATTGAACGTGAATTCTCTATATTCAGAACAAAGGTCAATGGGAAAGAGCTAACAGACAATGATGTAGAAGAGATTCTCAGAAGCTCGAAGGATGTGAACCACCAGAAAGAGGTTTGGATGGCTCAGAAGAAGATCGGCCGGGTTGTATCTGAGGATGTAATCAAACTGGTTATCCTGCGTAACGAGGTGGCGAAAGATATGGGTTTTAAGAATTATCATCAGATGCAACTCATCCTTGGCGAACAGGATCCTCGGGTGATCACCGATTTATTTGATGAACTTGATACCCTGACAAAAGGTGTCTTTGCGGAGGTCAAAGGGGATATCGATGACTATTTTGTCAGCTATTACAACCTGAAAAGCAAAGATGACTTGATGCCCTGGAACTATCAGAACCGATTTTTCCAGGAGGCTCCGCGGATTTATGATGTCGACCTCTCTTCCTATTATGCAGATAAAAATCTGGAGTCACTCACTGCAGCCTATTACGATGGCATCGGTCTTCCCATTGATGACTTGCTGCAAAAAAGTGACCTCTACGAGAAAGATGGCAAAAACCAGCATGCTTTCTGCATCAACATCGACAAACTGAAAGATGTGAGGGTGCTATGTAACATCAAACCCAATTCGTATTGGATGAATACGATGTTGCATGAGTACGGTCATGCGATTTACGATTACAACATTGACCACGCTCTCCCTTTCATCCTCCGCGAACCAGCCCAAACATTTACTACCGAAGCCATAGCTATGATCTTTGGCAGGCAGGCATCCAGTCCCCAATGGTTGCAGGATATGGTGGGAATCAGTGAAGAGGAAAAAATGAAAATCGCCGATAACTGTTTCAAAACCCTTCGCTTGGAACAACTGGTATTCAGTCGCTGGTCGCAGGTCATGTACCGGTTTGAAAAAGCCATGTACGATGATCCTGAACAGGATCTGAATACAGTCTGGTGGGACCTGGTGGAAGAGTATCAGCTGATGAAACGTCCTGTCGATCGCAATGAACCCGATTGGGCAACCAAGATACATATTGCCCTCTTTCCCTGTTATTACCACAACTACCTCTTGGGAGAGTTACTTGCATCTCAGCTCTATTATTACATTGTAGCGAATATAATACAGTCTGAAGATTATAAATTCCAGAGCTTTGCCAACAACAAAGCAGTTGGCGACTACCTGAAGAACAATGTTTTTGCAGTTGGTTCTAAATATTACTGGAATGATATGATTGAAAAGGCAACCGGCGAGAAACTCACGGCTAAATACTACGCAAAACAGTTTGTGGAATAACTTTATCTTTCGTTTCAATACGACCTGATGATTCGTAAGATCTCCAGGGAACAGAATAAACCGGTGGTTTCTGATGAGGAGCTAATCAGGAGATATGTTATTCAGCGCGATGATGACATGGCTGCTGAATTGTTTCTTCATTTTCGTCATCTCATTTTTGGTGTCTGTTTCAACTATCTGAAAAATGAGGAAAAAGCCAAAGATGCCGTGATGAACATCTTTGAGAAACTCATAACAAGCCCTCCAGAACAGGAGATCCGGAATGTCAAAAACTGGCTTTATACCATCTCCAAAAATCATTGCTTGTTGCTTCTGAGACACGAAGGGACGGAGACGAGATACAAAACGAAAAAAGCCCGGGAACTTGAAACGGAAATTATGGAATTTCCAGGAGCAGTGTATCCTGATGACGCAATTGGATATGAGATATCCGAAAAGAGACTCCATCAGGCAGTAAACCAGTTGAAAGATGAACAACGCACTTGCATTGTTCTCTTCTATTTCGAAGATTATTCATATCAGGAAATTGTTAAACATACAGGGTATTCAAACGAGCAGGTGAAGAGTTATATTCAGAATGGGAAGCGGAACTTAAAAATCATGTTAGAAGATGTCACCGACCGATAATTGCCTTACCCAGGAGATGATCCTGGGCTACTTGAAGAAGGATCTTGATCCCGATGAGCTGGCTTTGACAGAAGCTCATCTCAACCACTGCGAACTATGTGAAGCCGCAGTGGAAGGCATCAGGTTATACCTGGCCGATCACACCGGGGAGATGCTCAGCAGTACCCTGTTCGAGCTTCGGGATAGGATCAGTGAGAGAAAGGATCCGGAGATTTCAGTCATAACCCGGGAGGATCGGTGGTTTGCATCGCGGAAAATGTGGACTACTATTGGTATTGCGGCATCAATCCTGATTCTGGTTGGTATTGGGACGGCTATCAACTACCTGATCCGTCAACGGAACATGGAGATTGCACAAGCAGAAATACAGCAAAAGGGAGAGCCAAAGAAAGACCGGACAGAAATTCAATATCTCCCCTCCCCGAAAGATCAGATTTTTAACGATGTTGAAGAGTCACCTGCATTTCCTGGTGGAGATAAAGCACTAAGTAAATATTTAGCTGAGAAGATCTCCTGTCCCTCCAATCCCGCTGAGCCTTCTAATCAAACAAACCTGTTTGTCCATTTTGTAGTGGAAGAAGATGGTTCAATTTCCAATGTACGGTTGGTTCGGGAAATGGGTGATGGCTGTGCCGAAGAGGCTATCCGTGGAATTGAATCGATGCCTAGATGGACTCCTGGCAAGAATGGAGGAGAGACAGTTCGTGTGGGATATATCCTGATGTTGAAATTCTCCTAAAAGACTATACTACGTTTACCAAATAGTAGTTTTTTTTCCCTTTTTGGACCAGGATATAGGTTTCTTGAAGCACGTCGTTTATTCCCACTAGATGCTCTTCTGTCACTTTTTGTTTATTGATGGAGATGCCATTATTCTTCAGCATCCTGCGGGCTTCCCCTTTCGAAGGGAAGATTCCTGTAAGGTTAGTTAAAAACTCTACAATGGAAATCGATTTCGCTAGTTTGCTTCTTGCTATTTCGTACTGAGGAACCCCTTCAAAAACAGACAGTAACATATATATTGGAAGCTTACTCAGGGTCTCTGTAGTCCCTTTTCCAAAGAGGATTTCAGAGGCATCCAGGGCGGCAATGTAATCGGCTTCTGAATGGACCCTTATGGTGATGTCCTTGGCGAGAGCTTTCTGGAGAATCCTGTTATGGGGCGCCTCCTGATGCTCTTTGATCAACAGATCAACCTCTTCCCGCGTAAGCAAGGTGAACTTCTTGACATATTCGAAGGAATCCTCATCTGAGGTATTCAGCCAGAATTGATAAAACTTGTAGGGAGAGGTTCTGGAAGGATCGAGCCACACATTTCCCTCTTCGGTCTTTCCGAATTTACCTCCGTCGGCTTTGGTTATCAGGGGACAGGTAAGAGCAAATGCATCCCCACCCAGTTTCCGCCTGATGAGTTCAGTTCCAGTCAGGATATTTCCCCACTGGTCAGAGCCGCCCATCTGAAGCTTCACCTTTTTGTTTTCATATAACCAACAGTAATCATAACCCTGGACCAGTTGGTAGGAGAATTCGGTAAAGGAGATACCGGAGCCTGACTCCATCCGATTTTTTACTGAGTCTTTCGCTACCATATAATTGACTGTGATGTGCTTGCCAACCTCCCGAAGGAAGTCGAGGAATCCAAATTTGCTGGTCCAGTCATAATTGTTGACCATTTCCGCCGAATTCTCCTCGTTGTCAAAGTCGAGAAACTTTTCGAGTTGTCGTTGGATGCAACTCTGATTGTAACGAAGCGTATTTTCATCGAGGAGTGCCCGCTCTTCGGACTTTCCAGAGGGGTCACCGATCATACCAGTTGCACCTCCTACCAGTGCAAAGGGCTTGTGGCCAGCTCGTTGCAGGTGAACCAGCATCATGATGGTGGCAAGGTTCCCGATATGCAGTGAATCGGAAGTAGGGTCAAACCCGATATAGGCCCGGGTCATCTCTTTCATCAGCTGCTCCTCTGTTCCCTGGGTCATATCGTGGATCATTCCACGCCAGCGTAGTTCCTCAATTAAATTCATAGTATAGATTTTTCGCAAAATTAGGAAAAACCAAACTAACGTTTCACCGCCCTGAGCACTTGTTGTCCTGACTGACTGAAAACGCGTACGAAATAGAAGCCTGATGGCATCGTATCAAAGTCACTCAGTACAATAGCCGATGAACCGTTCATAGTGAGGGTCCTTGAGCAAATCAACTGCCCGGAGACGGAAAGAATCTCGATTATAACCTGTTCCAGTTTCGTGTGCGTATTTTTAAGTGAGGGAGAAGCGGTGAAAGGCACCGGAAAAAGTGTATATGTTTGTTGGGTTTCAGGCAACATTGAAGTGGATGAGAAAACAGACATGGCATTCAACATGTTGGGAATTCCATATCCATAGAGCATATCAGGCGTTGTTGCTTGCGAAGCACTGCTCCTCACCGCATCACGAAGTTCCTGTGCGGAAATCAACGGAGCTGATTGCCATAAGCATGCCATGGCGCCAGCCATGATAGGGGAAGAAAAAGAGGTCCCGCTACCCTGAACGACCCCACCCCATCCGGCAATTACTGTTGCATCCTGGCCCTGGGCAGTGACATCAGGCTTAATCCGTCCGTCGTATGTTGGACCGGTTGAGCTGAAAGAGGCATAACCTCCCGAAGCATCTACAGCTCCAATTGAGAATACACTATCGCCATCAGCAGGTGCACCAATGTATTGCCAGGATGATCCCCCAGAGTTACCGGCACTGTTGACTACCATTATGCCCCGGCTTGTCGCCAGATCGCCTGCCCTTGTTACGGGGGTAGTATTACCATCCATATCAGTATAGGAATGATCGTAAACCGGATTGTCGAATGTGGTATATCCAAGCGATGAATTGATGACATCTACACCGATACTGTCGGCAAATTCAGCTCCACCGGCCCAGTTATATTCCTCAATGAGCGCCTCATAATCACCAACTTCGGTACGGATTAGCCAGAAAGAGGCATGAGGGGCCGTTCCTACCATCTCTCCCGGGAGATTGGCTCCCATCGTAGAGAGGACACTCGTGCCATGGCTATGCATGTCATCGCCAAATACATTGTTCCCGGGGATATTGAAATCGCGGGTCCCGAGGATCTGATTGTTGAGCCATAAGCTGTCAAAAGCCTGGATCTGGTCTACATGATAAAATCCGGCATCAAGGATGGCGATCATCATGCCCTGACCAGTATAACCAAGGTCGTGAAGGGCATCGAGTGATATCATATGTGTCTGGTTATATGCCTGGCCATAATCGATACTGCCGGTTGACTTAGTTGAAACAATAGAAGTCGCATTGGTCAAGGTATAAGGCGGGATCCCTTCAAGTTGGTTTACACCGGACCCATCGGAAACCTGGATTGGTTTTTTGGAAAGCACCTGATCAATATGGTCAACAAAAGGAAGCGCAGCGATAGCATCCAATACCGTCTGATCATTTGTATTGACAACAACTGCATTGAACCATTTCAGGGAATACACAATGGTGGCACCGGTTGTTGCGATTTGCGTGACATATGAAGGGGTTACGGGAAGGTCCTTCATGTCGAGGGGGATGTTGGAATTTGTTCGGCGATCAAGTGACCGCTGGGTGAGAAACGCAATGGGATTGGAAAGGGAATACGGGTTGTTGTCTTTATCTGTTAAAAAAACAACATGTTTTTGTTCCTGGGGAAACAGAGTAACTGTAAATAATAACACGAATAGTATGACGAACAATTGTTTCATAATCGTTGCATTTAAGGTTTTTAGGCAAGGCAAGATAGAAGAGATAAAAAAAAAGAAAAAAGCCGGTTAATTTTGCAAAGGTAAGGTTTATTTCGGTCCCATATTGAAAATCAACTCACCCCCCTTTATCAGGTCAGCATGTTCCAGAAACGGTGTTACTAGCATCTCCCCATTCAGGGAAACAGACTGGATATAAATATCTTGTTCCTGTTGGCGATTGACCTTAATGGTAAATGTTTTTCCATTCGCAAGGGATAATGTGGCTTCGCTGACCGAGGGGCTCCCAATGGCATATTGTGTAGTGCCCGGACAAACAGGGTAGAATCCAAGTACGGAGAAGATATACCAGGCACTCATCTGGCCACAGTCGTCGTTGCCACAGAGCCCGTCAGGAGAATTACGGTACATTGTCTTACAGATCTGCTGCACCCGTTCCTGAGTTTTCCAGGGCTGAGAGGTCCAGTTGTAGAGGTAGGGAACATGATGACTGGGTTCGTTTCCATGAACATAGTTCCCGATCAACCCAGCTCGTGTCACATCTTCGGTTTCGGCAAAATGTGCATCGTCGAGACGCATGGTGAACAGGGAATCGAGGTGCGTGATAAACCGTTCTTCACCTCTCATTAACTGAATCATTCCGGGAACATCATGTGGGATGTAAAATGAATAATTCCAGGAGTTCCCTTCAATAAATCCCTCTCCATGGGTATTCAACGGATCGAAAGGCTTTTTCCATGATCCGTCTGTATTTCGTGGCCTGACGAAGCCTAAGGTAGTATCAAAGATGTTTCTGAAATTTTCCGATCGTTCACGGAACGCTGCCCCCTGCCCCCGTGCATAGAGTTTCACCATATCGGAGAGCATTGTCCGTTGTGATACGGCATCAGCCAACTGCGCAAGGGTAAAATCATCATAGGCATACTCCAGGGTAATAGATGCCGAATTGGAGACCTTGTCTTCCGGAACGAACCCAAGGTTCATATAGTCCACCACGCCTGTGTAATATTGGTTTGTAGCAGTTGTGATCGCCGCTTTCAGGGCTTTAGAAGCGTCAAATCCACGGATGCCCTTCACGGTGGCGTCCGCGATAACAGGAACGCTATGATAGCCAATCATGCACCAGTTTTCATTTCCATGGTGAGACCATATCGGCAACATCTGTTCCGGGCTCTGATCAAAATGGGCGAGCATGGAGTTGATCATGTCGGACGTGCGGCCTGGATACATCAGGGTGAGAAATGGATGAAGAGCCCGGTAGGTGTCCCAGAGGGAGAAGACCGTGTAGTTGGTGAAGCCATGGGCAAGATGAACATCGGTATCAATCCCCCTGTATGCACCGTTTACATCCTGGTATATTGAGGGGTGTATCAGAGTGTGGTAGAGAGCGGTATAAAATATCTCCTTCTGCTCTTCGGAAGCCTGGATCCTGATTCGTTGCAACTCCTGTTCCCAGGTTTTGTTTGCTTTTGCTCTTATGTCATCAAAATCCCATGAAGGGATCTCGGATCTCATATTTCTCCGGGCTCCTTCCATGGAAACGGCCGACAACCCTACTTTGATCAGGATCTCCTCTCCGGATGAGGTGGCAAAATCGAAATGTGCTTTAAGTTTTTTTCCGGCCAGTTCGGGGAAGTTTTCCTGCTGGTTGAATTTCCGCCAGAAGCCTTTGTAACCGAGTGGGTCATCATCACGAAACCCATAGTTTTTAAACGGTTTCGAGAAACTCATCACGAAAAAGATATAGCGGGTACGTGCCCATCCACTGGTAATCCGGTATCCTGTAATCATGGAATCATTCACTATCCGGATATAGGCCCAGCGTACTTTTCCATCGTAGTTATAGATCCCATGATCCATATCGAGGATAATGTGAGCGCTGTCGCTCTCCGGAAACGTGTAGCGATGGAATCCGCAGCGGATGGTAGCTGTCAGTTCTGCCTCCACATCAGGGTCATCCAGGTGAACCCGGTAATATCCCGGAGTAGCCGATTCCGAGGCTTTGTGGTACGATGACCGGTAACCGGATGCCTGATTGGTGGATGTTCCCGGATTAAGCTGGACATTTCCCACAGTAGGCATGATCAGGATATCACCCAGGTCGGAGTGCCCTGTTCCGCTGAAATGGGTATGGCTGAAACCAACGATGGTAGGGTCATCGTACTGGTAACCTGCGCAATAGCGATAAACATCCGGGTTGTATTTTCCATTGATAGAAAAAGGGATGGTATCGGTGTCGGGACTCAACTGCACAAACCCAAACGGGACAACAACTCCTGGAAAAGTATGACCCATCTCCTGGGTCCCAATGAAGGGATTTACATAGCGGGTGAGAGAGTCGGAAACGATTTGTTGAGAGAATACGGTGGTGATTGAAAATAGGGAAATAATGATGCCCCAGGGTTTAATTTTCATAGTTTAAA